>MFIX01000226.1:17387-27173 GCA_001780825.1 Candidatus Glassbacteria bacterium RIFCSPLOWO2_12_FULL_58_11
TCGCTGGGGGAAACCCGCGGAAGGCCGTTCAGCGTGCCCGGGGTTTCGATGGCCTCGCTCCCCGCGGTGCGGATTCTTGCCCCGGACCGTATCGCGGTGGCCTGGCAGGATACCGCCGGCGGCGCTGTCCGCCTGCTGGCAGTCGAGCTTGACTTTCATAATGTTTCCGGCAGCATTGTCCTGGCCGGGCTCGCCGCAAACCGCGCGCCGCTCTATGTCCATATCGAGGGCAATGTCACCGATTCGGCTGCGGTCGGCCCTGACGGCCGCTTCCATTTCGACGAGCTGATCGGCGGGGTGTACCGCATCTGGATCACCCGCGGCACGGAGCGGCTCGAGGCGCGCCGGAGCTCTTTCACTCTCGGCGCCTCCGATGCCCGCCTGGTCGATTTGGGCCTGCTGGCGGACCTGTCCGGGGAGGGGAAAACCGTGCTGCCGCGCGCCGCGGAGCTGGTCCTGGAGCAGAATATCCCGAACCCGTTTAACCCCTCGACTACGGTCAGTTTTTCCATACCCGGGTCCGGGGAGCGCTTGAAAGTAACTCTAGGGGTCTATGACCTGCGTGGAGCTTTGGTCAAAACCCTGGCCGACAGAGAGCTGGAGAGCGGTGCTCATACTCTGGTCTGGGATGGCCGGAACGAGCGGGGCGACCGGCTGGCCTCCGGGGTTTATTTCCTGCGCCTCAAGGCTGCCGGAGAAACCCGGGTCCGGAAAATGATTTTGTTGAAATAAAGCGAAAAATTAAAAGAATAACTAGGCGGATTAATAGCGTGTCGATTGAACATTTTCTTTTTCCAGATTCAGGCAAGTGGTATTTTTGTAAACAACGTAACATTATAATCTATAAGCAATTGTAGGGGCGGTTCGCGAGCCGCCCCTACGGCGGTCGGGAAATGAACAGTTGCTTGGAAAATATGTCAACACTTTTTTAAATAATCAGTGCTTTGTGGAAAAAGAGGTATATTCCGGCATTCAAACATTTGTTGAAATTTTAAAATTTAAAGGAGTTTCAATATGTCGCGGGTGTTGATCGCCACCAAGCTGGACCCCTCAGCGGAAAAAATCCTCCGGGATACGGGAATCGAGGTCGAGGTCTGCCAGGGACTGGCCGAGGATGCCTTGGCTGAAAAAATCGTCGGGTTTCAGGGTCTGATCGTGCGCAGTGAAAAAGTCACCCGGAAAGTGCTGGAGGCGGGAAACGAGCTGAAAGCGGTGGTCCGGGCGGGCACCGGGGTCAACACGATTGATGTGGCCTGCGCCACCGAGCGGAACGTTCAGGTGATGAATACCCCGGGAGCCAACAGCAATTCGGTGGCCGAGCTTGTATTTGCTCTCATGCTGGCCGCCTGCCGCAAGCTGGCCTATGCCGACCGGTCGGTGAAACAGGGACTGTGGGAGAAGTCCGGGCTGATGGGCCGCGAGCTCGAGGGCAAAGTGCTGGGGATTATCGGCCTGGGCAATATCGGCTCACTCGTGGCGGGCATTGCGCGGGGCTTCCAGATGACCGTGGTCGGGTTCGATCCGCTGATCTCCGCCTCTAAAGCGTCCGAAATGAAAGTGGAATTGAAAAGCCTGGATGAGATTTTCGGCTCGTCGGACTTTATCACCTTCCACGTGCCGCTCAACGACAAGACCCGCGGCATGATCGGCGCCGGCCTGCTGGGCCGGGTGAAAAAGGGCGCGATGCTGATCAATACGGCCCGGGCCGAGATCATCGATCACGATGACCTGTTGAAAGCGCTCAAAGAGCGCGAGGACTTGCTGCTCGGCTGCGATATCTTTTACGAGGGCGATAAAGAGGGCCAAAAGGACCTGGCTTTTATCGGCGACCGGCTGATCGCCACCCCGCATCTCGGCGCGAGCACCTCCGAGGCCAACCGCCGCGCAGCCACCGCGGGCGCGGAGGGGATGCGGGATTTCCTGGTCAAGCGCATGGTCCGCTACCCGGTCAATAACCTCGAGATTCCGCCGGACCTGAACCCGCGTTTTCTCGAGCTGACCCGGCTGATCGGCGAGATCGCCTATTTCAATATCGGCGAGTACCAACCCCACGAGGTCCGGATTACCTGCTACGGGAAGTTGAACAAGCATATCGATGTGCTGACCGGTTACCTGATCAAGGGGCTGATGGATATTTACCAGATGGAGGCGATCTCGCCCAAAGATGCGGTCGGCCGCGCGGTCCAGCGGGGTATCAACGTGGTCAAGCGCATTCCGGACGACAGCAAGGGCTACGGCGAGTCGATGACTATCGACATCCTCTCCAAGAAAGAGGGCTACCGGGAGACCAGCATCCGGGGCATGATCACCCAGGCCGGCGAGCTGAAAATCAACCGCATCGACACTTTCCTCAACCTGGACCTGATCCCCAGCGGCAATATGCTTTTCAGCTATCAGAAAGACCGGGTCGGGCTGATCAACGATATCAGCTCGGCGCTTTCCGGCGGGAAGATTAATATCCTTAATATTCGTTTCACTACCGACAAAGAAAGCAACTCCATCGCGGTATTCCAGACCGAAAAACCGGTTTCGAAAACCATCTACGGTAAGATCAACAAGGCGGTCAAGCCCTACAAGTCATTCTTGATGAAAGTCTGAGTGCCATGGCAGCGGTGAGCTGCCTTAATCTAAAACGATTCGGAGCATCATTGAGCAGAAGGAACAGGAGGAGAGGCCCGGGCGGCCAGTCCGGCCGGCCGCCGGTCCGGCAGAACGAGCCGGGCCGGAAAGAGCGTCCTGCGCAGCCTGAGGCCAAAGCCGCGCCGGAGGACCAGTCGCAGACTGAGAATACCCGCCACACCAAGGCGAACATGGTGGTGCTGCTCGATTCGGACCCGGATTATGTGGAGATGGAATCCAAGGCCGTGGTGAACTATATCTCGGGCTACAACCCGATGGGTTTCACCCTGGCCCTCAAGGCTTTGAACTATATCACCAACCCGCGCAATGAGGGGCGGATCGGGCTGCTGCTGCTGGACCTCGAATTAGCGGACCAGGAGGGTCATACGGCGGCGGAGGTGCTCGACGTGCTGGCGAAAAAGGACGACATCCCCCTGGCGGCGGTAAGCTCGAACAACAGCGCCGGGAATGTCAACCGGGTTCTGGAGCTCGGAGGAGTGGGATTTCTGCCCAAGGCTTTCACGACGGAAACTTTCGTGCGCTTCACCAAGGACATCCTGCGCAAGGGCAAGTCTCCCGGCTGGCAGTGCAATGCCTGCGGCAAGCTGGTCGAGGTGAACCAGCTCGACCTGCTGAAGATGAAGCCGATCAAGTGTTCGGACAGGCAGTGCGACTCGCTGGATATCCGGGAGATCAGTTTCAGCGGCCGGAGCGGTAAGTAAAACGGCGCGATTGCGAGGAATTACTTCGCCGGGAATGAGACGGTGTTGTCTTTAGCCTCTAAGGGTTTCATGTAGGGGGCAGGCTCCCGTGCCTGCCACATGCATTCAGGGCGGCCAATCAGCCGCCCCTTTTGATTTTGAGTAATCTATTCTCCGCCGGGCCGTAAAATTATTTGAACTCGATATTTTTGCCGGCCAGAACCGCCTCGGCGATCTGCATGCTTCTCAGGCAATCCCTGAGCGAGGGGCTGGGCGCGGCGCCAGCGGTCAGGCACTCCAGGAAATGCTCGCTTTCCCCCAGGAACCCGGTGATCGCGATATTGTCGCGCATGGTCTCGGGCCAGAGACTGTTGTCCTGCACGAAAAAGTTCCTCCGTCCCTCGAAATAGGTCAGCTTTCCCGGGTAGTCCACAGTCCAGTCCAGCGGAGCGTCCAGCAGGAGGCTCCAGTCGTTCCCGTGGATCTGGTAACGCTCAGCCTCGACCCCGGTTTCCGGCAGGATCGCCAGGCGGCCCTGCACGCCCGAGGCATAGTCGAACTCTACGAAATAGGCGGCCGAGCGGTTCCCGGCCAGCATCAGTTTCTCGGTGCGTACCCCGGTCACCTCGCCGCCCAGGAAACGCATCACGTCGATGGCGTGTACGCCGGTGCCATAGGCGAACTCCGCCTCGCGGCGCTCGAAGCGCAGCATCTGGGCCAGGATGAGTTGCGGCCGGCGCTCCCGGCTCAAGCTGAGCTCTCTGGCCCGCTGCACCAGAGGCATGAACCTCCGGTTCAGGGCCACGACAGTGGGCACGCCTCTCCGCTCTGCCGCCTCGGCCAGCTCTGCCACCTCGGCGCTGTTGTTGCCCGGGGGCTTTTCCAGCAGCAGCGGGATGCCGCGCCGGATACAGGCCAGCGCCGCTTCTTTCATGCCGTCGGGCATAATCAGCAGGTACACTCCCTCCAGCTCCTCGGCCTCCAGCATCGCTGCCAGATTATTGTAAGTGCGGGCAAAGCCGAACTGCGCTCCCGCCTCGCGAGCCGCCTCCTCCCGGATGTCGCAGATTGCCGCCAGCTCGAGAGCGGGGTACTTCCTTTTCAGTTTTTTCAGCGCCGGGCAGTGATAGGTCCGGCTGATATAGCCCGCGCCCACCACGCCGATTCGAAGTTTTTGCATTGCACTCTCCGGTATTTTTCTGTCTGGACTAATGGTTGCACTTGATGAAATAGCTTATCGAGCGGTCGAAAGTCTTCTCCTGGGCCGCGCTGAAATAGCAGGCCGGCAGCTCTCCGAGGCGCTGGTGGTAGACCAGGCATTGGCAGCATTTCCCCTTGCGGCCGCAGGGCTCGTAGCTGCAGTTGCAGGAGGCGAGGTTGGAAATGAGATTGTCGCAGCTCATTGTCTGTACTCCTGGATCAGGCACAATATTTTTAAGCTTTTTAAGGCGTGTTGAAATAATCACGCATAGAGGCAATAAACATGGGCGGTAGGGGCGACGCATGCGTCGCCCCTACGGTAATTCCATAAATTTCAAATAATTATACCAGGTTATCCTGCGTTATCTTGTTACTGGTCTTGAATCTCATGGTATATTAGGATTTTTCAACGCTCTTTTTAAGGGTGAAAGCAAATCTAACCGGCCCCGGGCCAAATTTCAAGAAACCCGCCCTGAACCGGCGGCGGGCGCTATTCTTTACTTGCCTTGAAAGAAAGGGCTTTGTAAATTCAAGCCTTGACCAGCCAAGTAATCTCTCTACCGCTTATCCTTTCCCACAGGGGCTTTCATGCAGAATCTCCGTCTCGGCGACTGGCTGATGATCGCGGTGTACAGCGCCCTGATGGTGGTGATCGGCCTCTACTGCGCCCGCTATGCCCGGCGGGGCGAAAATTATTTCGCCGGCGGCCGGCGGGTCCCCTGGTGGCTTTCCGGCATCTCGAGCTGGATGGGGGCGTTCAGCGCCTATGTCTTTGTCGGTTTGGCCTCGGCGATTTACAATGTCGGGATCGCCGTTCTCTACCACGTGCTTTACGCCATGTCTTTCGCCTGGTTCGCCGGCTCGCTGGTCTGGGCCGCCCGCTGGCGCAGGACCGGCATTATCACGGTCCCGGAGTACATGGAAACGCGCTTTAATCTGGCCACCCGCCAGACTTTCGCCTGGATTGTTACCCCCTTCCGGATTGCGGATGACGGGGTCAAGTGTTACGCCACCGCCAAGATTATTGCCTTCGTTTTCGGGATTCCCTCCTGGCTCAGTATCCTGGGGCTTTCGCTGGTCACTATCGCCTACACGATGATCGGCGGGCTGTGGGCGGTGATGATTACCGACATGGTGCAGTTCGTGATCCTGGTCCTGGTGATGCTGATTGTGGTGCCGGTCGGCCTGGAAAAAGCGGGCTGGCTGGCCGGTCTGGTCCAGGGGGCGCCGGAGCATTTCTTCCGCGCCTTTCACGATTCGACAAGCTTCCACGGGGATTTCACGGTGCTTTATTTTGTGGCCATGTGGCTGATGCACCCGTTCCTCTACAATGGCAGTTTTACCCTGGTGCAGCGCTACACCACGGTCCCGACAGCGGCGGATGCCCGCCGCAGCGCCCGGCTCTCGATGTGGCTGGGGCTGGTCTTTTTCCCGCTCATTATCGCCCCGCCGATGATCAGCCGGGTGTTATACGGCAATGCGCTGATGGGCAGCCCGGCGCTGATGGAGACGAGCTATATCAAGCTCTGTGTCGATCTGCTGCCCGTGGGGATGATCGGCGTGGTGGTGGTGGCTTTCATGGCCGCCACGATGAGCGCCCTGAGCGCCGACTACAATATTTACGGGGCGGTGCTGACCAATGACCTCTACCACCGGCTGATCAACCGCCAGGCCTCCGACCGGCGGCTGGCGGTGGTGGGTAAATTCAATACCCTGCTGGTCGGCGGGCTGGCCCTGCTGGTGGCCCTGGGCGTCGAGGCGCTGGGCGGGGCGTTCGAGGTGATGATGACCATCCTGGGCTTGATGGGCGGGCCTACCACCATCCCGATCCTGCTCGGACTGTGGGTCCGCAGGCCCGGGGCCGGCGCGGCGATCGCCTCGGTGGCCGCCGGCCTGGCCTTCGGTATCCTGGCCAAGTGGTACTGGGTCCTGCCTTTCAGCCACCTGGTGCTGGGAAACATCACGGTCAGCGCCGCGGTGTTCCTGCTCTGGGGCTGGGTCCGGCCGGCCCGCGGCGCGCTGAAAGAGAAAATCGACCGGCTGTTCGACCAGACCCTGAAGGGCGACTTTGTCCAGCCGGCCCAGGCCGGGGCGGGTCCGGCAGGACCTGAAAAAGGCTCCGAAAAGGATGAGATTCCCTCGCCTTTCGCCATAGTCGGCGTAATCCTGGGGATCATCGGGATCGCTCTCGGCCTGGTAGGAATTTTGGCCGGCACCGGGCAGGCGCTCCGGCTGGACAGTATCCTGGGCCTCGTGCTGCTGGCACTCGGCGGCCTGCTGGTCCGTCACGGCAGACGCATAGTTGCGGATTGAACCTGAAAAGGGCACGACATGCTATTGCCCTGAATAAAAAATATGGGAATTATCCCGTTTAGTTTATAAATACAATCTTTTGCGTTTTTCGTAGGGGCGACGCATGCGTCGCCCCTACACCTTCAGGACAGATCGAATTTCAGCCGTTTCCTGTTTTGCGGCGTCTTGTGAAGAATCCAGGTTATAATTGTTTGGCAATCCGGGCTGGTTATCTTAGGGTAGCTGACCTGCCGTGCCTGTTTTGAATTGTCTTACTTCCCCACCCCTGGTGAAAACCATTTTTCCATGCACTGGCTCGATTTAACCGTCATCGTTCTTTACATGTTCGGCGTAGCCGCTGTCGGCCTCTGGACCGTGCGCTCGATCCACGGCACCGAGGATTTTTTCCTGGGCGGAAGAAAGTTCGGCAAGGTGTTTTCGATTTTTCTGCAGTTCGGGGCGGGAACGAGCTCGGACATGCCGGTCAGCGTCTCGCGAGAGGCGTTCCGCAACGGGATGAGCGGCATCTGGGCAGTGATGCTCTGGCTCTTTATCACCCCCTTCTACTGGATCATCGGGCCCTGGTACCGCCGGCTGCGTCTGACGACACTCGGGGATTATTTTGCCGAGCGTTTTCAGAGCCGGGCCCTCGGCGCGGCGTACGCGGCCTTTTCGATATTCTATTTCATGTACTATATCGCCATCGGACTGACCGCGGTGGGCAAGACGGTCGAGGTGTTGACCCCGCTGCCGGAGAGCGCCTACAGCCTGGAGCAGAAGGAAAACGCGGGGCTTTACCGGCGCTACGCCGGGCTGGAAAAAAGATTGGCCGCCGGCCAGACTTTAAGCGCGGAAGAACTGCGCGAGCACCGGAGTCTCCAGCAGCGCAGCCGGGCCGGAGATCTGCCGAGCGGCTATTCGTACCTGACGAGCCGCACCGCGGTGACCGCGGCCGCCGTGGTGATCCTGATCTATTCGATGCTGGGCGGGCTCAGGGCCGCGGTGATCACGGATTTTATCCAGGGCGTTCTGATCATTATCCTCTCTTTCATCATCATACCTTTCGCCCTGAACTCGGTGGGCGGGTTTTCCGGCCTCCACCAGGCGGTGCCGGATTACATGTTCAACCTGCTCGGCAGCGCCCAGACCAGCGACTATACCGCGCTGTTTATTTTTTCGATCATGCTGATTAACCTGGTGGGGATCGTGGTTCAGCCCCATATCATCCAGACTGGGGGAGGGGCGGCGGCGGATGAGATGACCGCGCGGATCGGCCTGACCTACGGTAACTACCTCAAGCGTTTCTGCACGATCGGCTGGGCCCTGGTCGGAGTGCTGGGTTTCGCCCTCTATGCGCACGAGGTATCGGACCCGGACATGCTCTGGGGCTATGCCACGCTAAAGCTCCTGCCGGCGGGTCTGGTCGGACTGATGATCGCGGCGATGCTGGCGGCGATCATGTCCAGCGCGGATGCTTTCATGGTCAGCGGCTCGGCGCTCTTTACGATGAACCTCTACCGCCCCCTGCGGCCGGCCAGCTCGGATGCGCACCTGGTCCGGGTCGGCCGGATCACCACCGCGCTGATTATCGTGGGCGGAGTGCTGCTTTCTCAGGTATTTAACAGCGTTATCGTGCTGCTGAAATATATCTGGACCCTGCCGGTCCTGTTCGGAGCCAGTTTCTGGCTCAGCTTTCTCTGGCGCCGGGTCAGCCGTGCCGCGGCCTGGAGCGCGATTTGTTTTTCGCTGTTCTGTTCGTTCCTGCTGCCGGTAATCCTGCCCCAATTCGATTCAGTGGCCGAAAACCCGGCCCTGCTGAGAGGCACCGCGCCTACGGATGTCGAAATCCGGGTGGGCGCGGCCCCGGAGGATTTGGCCGCCGGGCTGGCTATTCACGAGGGGCAGCTCATTACCAAGATGAGACGAATCCAGCCGGTCCCCCTCTTTTTCGAGCAATGGGAGGCGGTCGACCATGCTGCGCCGGATTCACCTTTGCGGGGAAGAGGCAAGTTCCGGCTTTGGGTCTGGTGCTTTTCCGGCCTGGGAGCCGATTTCACCCGGGCTTCGACAGGCACGCTCGAAGCCGCCGGGTACCTGGCCGATGCGCTGCTGCCCTTTCTGATATTGCTTCTGGTTAGTTTATTCACTCCCCCGGTACCCAAAGCCGCTCTGGACCGTTTCTTCGCGCGCGTGCACACGCCGGTGCAGCGCGACAGCGCGCTCGACCGGAAGGAGGTTGAGCTTTCCTATGCCGACCCGGGCCGCTTCCGCTCACGGCTCCTCTTTCCGGGCTCGAACTGGGAAATGCAGAAACCCGGCCGGACCGATATCCTGGGATTTCTGCTGGCCTGCCTGGTGGCCGCTTTTATCATCCTGCTGGTTTTCGGAGTCTCGGCGCTCCAATGGCCTTGAGACAGGCTGAGGAAGCCGGCGGTTCATTAAGAATTGAATGTGGAAATCCGGGATCGTGCGTTTGACAGGAATACTTGCATAAGATTGCAGACATAGATTTGGCGGGACAGCGGCAACTCTTTCCGCGGTTCAGGTTTTTATCATTCGCTCCTTGATTTTGACCAACTCCCGGTTGTATTCCAGTTCGCTCTCCGCCTGGGCGATAGCGTGCTGGAGCTTGCCGATTTCTTCCTCGTTCTGCTTCGCTTTCTCTCCAAGCTGGTTAACCTCTTCCTGCAGCTCGTGGGCCTTGCCGCTCATATCGGCCAGCTTTTCATGGTTCAGCTCGAGCCTTTTGTTCAGCAGGTTCATTTCTTTCGCGGAGGTGGTGCCCGCATCGATGGTTTTCTGGATCGAATCCCTTTCGTCGGTCACTACCTGCAGTTCCTTGGCCATCTGGACCAGCTCTTCTTTTTTTGTATTGAAGTAATGTTTGTTCGAGGAGAGCTGGTTTTCGACTTCGTAGAGCAGCTTGCGCAGGTTGTTCAATTTTTCCCGGGAATCTTCGAGACGGCGCTGGGCC
>MFIX01000227.1:0-7326 GCA_001780825.1 Candidatus Glassbacteria bacterium RIFCSPLOWO2_12_FULL_58_11
GCTTTCCGTTGAGAAAGGCCCGCCGCGTAAATTCTCCGGCCCGGGCCGCGCGCGCCCCGGCGGCGAATGCCGCCCGGCAGACCGCCTCGGGCGCGGCCGCCCCGCCGTGGCACTGAACCTCCAGCACATCTTCGCCGGTAAAGCTCGCCGGGCCCCGGTACTTTACCACCAGGGCGCTGTCCAATGGCTCACCGCTTTCCGGGGAGATAATGGTGAAAAGCGCGTTCTGCCGCGGCTCGAGGCGCTCGAACAGCTTTTTCTCTTTGACAATCAAGCGCCCGGTCTCCCAGGCTCCGGTCCCGCTGATCCGCACCACAGCCACGGCCCCGATACCCGGCGGTGTGGAAAGCGCGGCGATAGTCTCCGCCCTGGCGACGGGAACCTCAGGACTATAGTCAATTTTACGCGCTTTTATATTCTCATTCTTTCGCAAATTTCGGTTTCCAAAGGTTGAACTGTCAGGCGGCGGTTTTCCGCGCCGGAAATACGGACCTCGACCTCGACCGACTCCCGGTCCTTGCCGTCACTGTAGCGCGCGGTGAGCCGGGCCGCGGTCAGGACCGCCTCCTCGCTGATACCGCCCTCGAGCAAGCTGAGCGGTCCCTCGACCTCGAGGCAGTTCATCTGGGCCCTTCCTCCGGTATTTTTCTCCAGAAAGAAGTTCTCCGCCTCGTTGCGGCCGACAATCACCTTGTTGAGATTATTAATCCTGAAATGCCGGCCGACCTTGAGCAGCATCACCTGATCGGTGGACATGGTTTTTTTCTCAGTGTGATGGAACAGGTCCTGCATTCGCTTGGCATAGTTCGGATCGGTGAGGAAGCAGCAGCCGCCGGCCGGCTGCGGGTAATCGTCCAGGCCGATCCGGGCCGCGAGCTCCATCTGGGGCTTACGGTTGCGGCCGTGGAAATCGTACATCTTTTCCCGGTCCACCCAGCCCTCCAGTTCGGCCTTGCTCGGCTCGAGTATTCTGGCCGAGAGCGGCCGGAGAATAAGCCCGGCGCAGCCGCTTTCCTTCTCGATCAGTTTCAGCGTGTTGCGCATCTGGCTCATCGGCCGCTGTCCCACGACCTCGCCGGTGATTATGAACTTCGCCCCGGAGCGCTCCATGTATTCCCGGGTTTTCTGCTGCATGAAAATCCGGCAATCAATACAGGGGTTCACCCCGCTGCCGTAACCGTAGCGCGGCTCGGTCAGGATCCGCATGTATTCCTTGGAGATATCGATAATCTCCACCGGCAGACGCCACTGCGCGCCTGCCCGCAACGCCTCGTTGCGCACCGACTTGGGATCGATCGGCGCGCCCAGGCCGGACATGCTCCGGCGATGGTCGGTCAGGCAGAAGCCGGTGCTGTAGTTGACCCCAAGCACCTCGATACCCTGATCGGCGACGATTTTGACCGCCAGGGAGCTGTCCAGCCCCCCGGAGAGCATCGCCACCGCTTTGATCCTCTCTTTTTTATTCCCCAAGGCCCATCTCCTTTCGCAAACCCTCTATCAAAACGAAACGGCCGAGCGGCAGAACCTTCACTCCCCGCGGAAAAGATTTCAGAAAGAGCGGGTTGTCGCACATGCCTCCGGAAAGGTAAAACTGCGCCGGCCGGCCGATAAACTGGTACGCATTAGTGGCGAGCCCCCTGGTGAAATCCGCCAGGGCCGACTCGCAGCTTCTCCCCGCGGCAATCGCCTCGAAAAGCTGCTCCATGCCTAATACGCCGCAGGTCACTCCCATTATCCCCCGGCCCGGTTCCACGCGGGCGGGGTCGATCTTGAAGTAATCGAGAATGAGTTCCAGAGTAAAACCGGTCAGTGCGCCGCACTTGGCCGACCAGTTCATCTCCGTCACCCTTCCCCCGGCAAATTTCACGTACTTCACATCCCGCGAGCCGACATCCAGCACGGTGCAGTCGCGCTCGCCGGTCAGCTCCAGCGCGCCGTTGCCCAGGGCGATCAGCTCGTTTACCGTGCGGCCGGCACGGCCGGCGGTGTTATGGCCTGTCGCCCAATCCGCGCGGAACGAATTCAGCTCCCGGGTCTTGACGATTTTCCTGGCCCCGCCGACCGTATCGAAGGTTTTGGTCCAGGAGGTGCCGAAATCCGCTAACAGAGCCACCGAAACTTCCCCTCACCAAAGTTTACTACTCCGCTTTTTTCAAATCTTCAACAAACATAATAATTTACAAAATCAAACCGGATTTGTAAAATTTTTCCTGTTTACGATCCGATCACCCGGAGAGAAACAACGCTCCCCGGCCAGCGTTCGAGCCAACTCCCGAAAATGGAATTTGCCGTCCGGCCCGGAATCTATTAAGTTGAACCTGTGCTTGAACCGGACCGTCATCCCGAAAAATTCAAGTATCAAGAGAACAATAAATTCATGCCTGGACTCAAGAAGACAGCCCTGAAACCGAGCGCCCGGCTGTTACTGGCCTTCCTTTTTTTCAGCCTCGCCACCAGCCTGCGGCCCCAGAACTCCGAGGAGCAGCCTGAACCTACCGAGCCGGAAAGCCATCTCACCGTAACCATGGGCAGTTCGCTTTGGGAAACCCTGGTCGATAACGGGGTAAACCCCTCTATCTGGAAATACGTGTTCGAATATAACCGCGCCAACAACCCCGCTTTCGCCAGAATCACCAGGGCAAACCGGATACCGCGCGGCACGGTCATCTTTATTCCGCTGGAGCGGGATGAGGAAGCCCTGGAAAAACGCAAAACCGCCCCCTCCCGGCCTTCACGGTCCACGGTGGAGGACACGGTAAAACTGCTCGATGGAATCCAGTTTATCCGGGTTCGGCCGGGCCGCGGCCAGAGCCTGGCCGATGTGATCACCCAGTTCTGCATCCCCGCCTCGGTCCGCAGCAACCAGAACCGCCTGATCCTCAGGAGGAATATTTACAGCGACCTGCGCGATACCTACCGGAGGATGGGCTCGAGCCTGAGCTACCGTGACCCGACCTTTTTACTGCCCGATTACCTGGCTGCGGACCAACTGGATTCTCTTCAGCGGCGGATCGAGTACTTTCAGTACTCTCTACAGCATTTTATCCCCCGGGACAGCCTTCTGGAGCTCTCCCCGGGAGACATCCGGCATGTCGCCGCCGCCGGGGAGGACTACCGCGGCCTGGCCAAGCTCTATCTCGCTGATACGGACGCCTTTCCGGCCTCCTATCCTTATAAGAAATATTTCAGCGACCACCTGGCCTACATGTCCCAGCAGATCCGTGAATACAATTTCAACCAGCCGGTCTGGCCGGGGAATGCCTATTATATCCCAGGTTACCTGGTGACCGGCGATTATTTCCGCCGTAACTCGGAAGTGAAGCTGGAACCCCGGACCAAGGATTATCTAACTTACCGTAACGGGCTCATGGTGTCGCTCGAATACCATGTCACGCGCCGGAAAGCTTACTGGCGGCGCAGGCAGCAGTACCTTCCTCCCATGGAACGGCAATTGTCCGACGGCCGGAAAGCCTATCCGGACATGCTCCTCTGGCACCGGACCGGCCTGGACCCCGAGGTGGAGGAGGCCCTGCGCAACCGCCACATCCAGAATTTCAGCGTGCGCTATATCCACCGGATGGCGGTAAGCAACTATTATATCAGCGAATCCGGCCAATGTTTCCTGATCGTGGACCCCGATAAAAATTCCCGCGACCATGCCGGCAGCCCGGCGGACTACCGTTGTCTCTGGAACGGCGTGAGCGATGTCTCGGATGTCTCGATCGGGGTCGAGATCGAGGGAGGCTTTCTCACTCCTCTTTCCAGCGCCCAGCTCGAAACCGCCAGAAAGCTGCAAGAGGTGCTTCGCGGCATCTACATCATTCCGGATGACAGGCTGCTCGACCACCGTAAAGTCGCCTGCCGCAGGGGACCCGGTCCCGCTCTGCAGCGGGGGCGCAAGTCCGACGGCCTCACAACCGCCGACCGCCAGGCGATCGGCATCCGGCCGATCCTCGACCCGGATGTGCTGCGCGGACTGGTGGATCCCAATCTCAACGAACAGCTCCAGCGCCAGGCCGACAGCACGGATTACTGGTATAAGGTCGAGATCGACCCCGATCTCGAAGCCACCGCCCGTAAAATCGGCTGGCAGCTCAGCGGAGACCGCTGGGTCAGGCAGGACAGCACACAGGCCGGATTGCCAAAAAGCCAGCCCGCCGCCTTCTGATAGCTTTCCCGAACAACTGATACGTCCACTCGTTCAATTTTTAGCCTTTTCTCCATCCTGATGGTAATAAGTACAATAGTTATATTATGCTTTTGATTTTCATTATCATTCTATATCAATTAATAAAATATTGTATTTTGATTGTCGTATTGTTAACATTTAAGTAGTCAATTCGTTAAACAAGAACTATTCTTAATAGAGCCTTCAGAGGCACCGCCTGGCGATTCAGCATTGATCCGGCCGGTCCTAAACGGATTTAAATACACCTCAGAATTTATGTTCGCGACATCCCGGCAAGCCTAGTACAACTTAATTAATTACCTTTCAAGGAGGACCTTAATGGTCAAAAAAGGCAGCAAGACAGAGCATAACCTTCTGGCCGCGTTCGCCGGAGAATCCCAGGCCCGCAACCGTTACACGATGTACGCCTCCCAGGCCAAGGAGGAGGGCCTCAAGCAGATCGAGGCCATTTTCCTGGAAACCGCGGACCACGAGCGTCTGCATGCCAAGCGCTTCTTCCGTTTCCTCGGCGGCGACCCGGTCCAGATCACCGCGATGTATCCCACCGCGATCGGCGACACCGCCTTTAACCTGAAAGCCGCCGCGGCCGGCGAGAACGAGGAGCACACGGTCCTGTATCCCGGCGCCGCGGATGTGGCTCAGCAGGAGGGCTATCCGGATGTAGCCAAGCAGTTCCGGGAAACGGCCAAGGTGGAGCAGGAACACGAGAAGCGCTATCTCAAGCTGCTGAAAAACATCGAGGAGGGCCTGGTGTTCAAGCGTAAGGTCAAAGTGTACTGGAAATGCCGGGCTTGCGGCCGCATTATCCAAGCGACCCAGGCTCCCTTGCGCTGCCCCACCTGCGACCACCCGCAGAGCCATTTCGAGCTGTTTGTCGAGGCTTATTAAGCGCTGAACCCTCTATCCGACATATCCTTGCCCCGCGGGCCTGGACTTCAGGCCCGCGGGGCTTTTGCATTCCATCTCCCGCCACTGTCTTCTTGCGCCTGAATTTATATTTGATTTTGCGACTCTCAACCGGTAAGATGAATCCAGCCGGCTACTCAAGCACTGTCTGTTATAGTAATTGCCATAAGCTCTTGCGCTTTGGATTCGATCTGGAAAGGCCGGCCAGCCTGAAGACTTATCCCGGCAGCTTTTTACAGCCGGAGACCAATAAAAACCTCTCAAGCGTAATGGACTTCCGAAGAGGCAGTTATGAGACTCAAGGGCAATCCATCCAAGTAGTGCTGTATTAGAGCGATTGCCAAAATACCCTGGCTAATCGAAGATTCGTTAAACTCTAACGGCAGTTCGAAAAGGAAAATACTTTTGGCAATCACTCTATCTTGCGAAATCAACCGCGGGGCGCTAGGTCATGGATAAATTCGCCGAAATCAGAACGCTCTTCCCGGCAACAGAAACCGGGGTTTACATGAATAATGCGGCGGTGGCGCCGGTTCCTCCCTTTATCAGCCGCGAGGCGCTGCTGGTCTGGGAAGACTACGCGGCGCACGGAGGCGCCAACGGCAATCAGTGGCTGAAGCGGGTGGAGGAGGCCCGCGCCGCTCTGGCTAAATTGGCGGGCGGTACGGCCGAGGAGATATTTTTCACGAAAAATACCTCGGAAGGTCTGGTAATCGCGGCCAACAGCCTGCCCTGGCGCAAAGGGGATAATGTCGTCTCCCTGCGGGGCGAATTCCCGGCGGTGACCGTGCCGCTGCACCTGCTGGCCTCCCGGGGCGTCGAACTGCGCCTGGTCGACCCGCAGAAGGACAACAGCTACCAGATTGAGGATATCGAAGCCGCTCTGGACCGCTCGACCCGGATGCTGATGGTCAGCTTTGTCGAATTCCATACCGGCTTCCGAAACGATTTGAAAGCTTTGGGTGCGCTCTGCCATGAGCGGGACATCTTTTTCGCGGTGGATGGAGTCCAGGGCGTTGGCGCCCTGCGCACCGCGGTGCGGGACTGGCAGGTTGACCTGTTCAGCGCCGGGGGCCATAAATGGCTGCTCGCCGGCGAGGGGATCGGCTTCTGCTACATTCGCAAAGAATATCTGGAAGAGCTCGATCCACTGGCCTGCTCCTGGCTCAGTGTCGAGGAGCCGCTCGAGTTCCTGCGGCACGATATCGGCCTGGCGCCTTTCGACAGGCCGCTGCGCCAGGATGCCCAACGCTTCGAGGGCGGCACGCTCAACATTGCCGGCATAATGGCGCTGGGCAAAAGCGTCGAGACTCTGCTCGAGCTGGGGCCGGAGAATATCGAGCGCCATATCTTCAAACTTGGAGCCCTGGCCGCGGAGGGACTCGAGCGCAAAGGCTATCAGGTGATCAGCCCCCGAAAAGAGGGACAGCGCAGCGGGATTACCTGTTTCCGCTCCCGAACTCGGGACAACCGCCAGGTACTGGTCGATCTCCGGCGTCAAAAATTCGGACTGGGGTTCCCCTGCGGCTCGATCCGCCTCTCGCCCCACTATTACAACAATGAACAAGATATCGAGGCCCTGCTGGCCGCGCTGCCCGAGGACTAGAAGCAGTAACCTGACTCCCGGGGAAATCCCCCTTCCGCCGGGCTGGAGCGGAATGAGCTGGCGCTGAGGATTTGACGGCGGGCGGGGCGGCGCCTGTGCAAGGCTGCACAGGCCCGGGCGCCGGGGACCCGGCGGCCGGGCGCGCATAGTTCATGCGCGCGCCGCCCCCGCGCTCTCGGGCTTGTGTCACTGCTGACATTTATCCGGAGAAAACGCTGATGAAAAACCCGTATGTCGTGCTAATCCCGCTCCTTGCCGCTCTGGCTACCCCGGCTCCCTCTCTTCTCGCCCAGCCTTGCCCGGAAGACACTCTTACCGCACAGTCGCCGCTGCCGCTGACCGACATTCTCACCGACTACCTGCCGGTGGACCAGATAAGCGGCGGGCCGGTCCGCAAGATCACGATTTGCGGCCGCGAAGGCTGGGAACGCAAGCGCCCCTCGATCCTGAGGAGGGCGGAAGCCCTTCTGGGAATAGCTCCCGAACTGCAAGGAGGCCTGGAGGCCCGCTTTACCGATCAGGTACAGCGCCGGGGCTATCTGGAGCGCCGGGTGCGATTCAACAGCGGCACCGGCGACACGGTCAGCGGCTACCTGCTGCTGCCGGATGGAGTTTCTCCGCGGAA
>MFIX01000227.1:7334-10211 GCA_001780825.1 Candidatus Glassbacteria bacterium RIFCSPLOWO2_12_FULL_58_11
CGGCAATTATCGCCCTGCACAGCACTCTCAATCCGGGGGCTGGAGTCACGGTCGGCCTCGACACAACTTTCCCCAACCGCAATTACGGCCAGGAGCTCGCCCGCCGGGGCTATGTCGTGCTGGCCACCGATGAAATCTCGGCCGGTGAGAGGGTCTATCCCGGAGACAAGCCCTTTGTCACCAGCCAGTTTGATCGGAAGTACCCGCAATGGTCCGCCATGGGCAAGATGCTCGCGGACCATATCCGCGCCGTGGACTTGCTCTTCAGCCTGGCCGAGGTGGACACCAGCCGGATCGGGACGATCGGGCACTCGCTGGGCGGTTATAATGCCTTTTTCCTGGAGGCTTTCGACAGCCGGGTCAAAGCCGCGGTTTCCTCCTGCGGGTTTGTCTCAATCGGCGGCTCGGAGTACCCTTTCCGTTTCGCCCGCCAGGAATGGTTCGTGCACTTTCCGGTTCTGCGCGATTACGTGCGCTCAGGCCTGGTGCCCTGCGACATGCACGAGGTGCTCTCACTCTGCGCCCCGCGGCCGCTGTTCAATTACTCGGCGCGCCAGGACCACATCTTTCCGGATTTCCAGGCGGTGGAAATGCCGCTCCGGCAGGTGAGCGAGCTTTACCGCATCCTGGGAGCCGCGGAGCGTTTCGACCTGATTTACGGCGAGGGAGATCATGATTTTCCAGCCGAAGTACGCGAGAAAGCCTATCTCTGGCTGGACAAATGGTTGAAAATGTAGCGATTCCGGTTAAATTCCATAAAAGACAATAATACTCGCGCATCTGTCCATTTTCAGGAGGTCCGCATGACACAAGCAGATCAGGAAAAGAATACGGCGGGAAAGAGCCTTTCGCGCAGGTCTTTTATCGGCCGGACCGCGGCTGCGGCGGCTGGCGCGGCTGTGCTCTCCACCGCGGCCCGCTCCTACAGCCGGATTATCGGCGCCAATGACCGGATCCAGATCGGCCAGATCGGCTGCGGCGACCGCGCTTTCGGCCACCGGGAAATGCTGCGGATCTCGAAAGCCACCGACCCTAATTTCGACCTGCGCAGTGTTTGCGATATCTGGACGCTCAACCGGGAAAAGGCCGCCGAGGATGCAAAAAAGCTGTTCGGTGCGCGCCCGAAAACCTACAAATACTCCGAGGAAATGCTCGCCGACAAGGACCTCGATGCGGTGATGATCGCCACAGGCGACCACCAGCACGCCAGAATCCTGGCCGAGGTGGTCAAGGCGGGCAAAGACTGCTACTGCGAGAAGCCAATGGCGAACACCCTGGAGGATGCCAAGCTGGCCCGGGATACGGCAAAGGCCAGCAACCGGGTGGTGCAGATGGGCTCGCAATGGCTGAGCGATCCCTACCAGCAAATGGTGCGCGAAATAATCCGCAGCGGCAAACTGGGCAAGATCACTAAAATCGAGCAGAGCTGGAATTTCAACGGGCCGCGCTGGCATGTCCCGAAAGACCCGGACATCGCCGCCATCCGCGAGGAGGATACCGACTGGAAGCGCTGGCTCTTGGGCCGGCCCGAGCGGCCGTTCGATCCGCGGATCTATTTCGAATTCCGCATCTTCAAGGATTTTTCCGGCGGGATCACCGACCAGTGGTACAGCCACGCCTCCAGCCTGGCGCATTTCTACCTCGACTATTTCATCCCTGATGACACGGTTTCCAATGGCGGGATTTTCGCCTGGCGCGATGTCCGGCAAAACCCGGATACATTCTCCTGCCTGTCCACTTTCCAGGAAAAAGAGGTGCTCTACAGCTACAGCTCGAGTTACGGCAACTCCTACGGCGACCACTCGATCATTCGCGGAGAAGAGGGGACTCTTTACTCGCTCGGCGGTGAGGGCAGCCCGCAGTGGTGGTATCTGCCCGAGGGCAAAAGCGCCTGGGCCTCGAACATCGTTTTCGACAGAAAATTCAGTAAGGCTCCCGAACCCGAGCTGGTAACCGTCCCCGGTATGGACGGGACTCCGCCGCTGCACCAGAGCGATGATACCCGCTACCATACCGATAACTGGCTGGAGTGCATGCGCAGCCGCAAATCCCCCAACGGCAATATGGAGACGGGGTTCGCCCATGCCGTCGCCGTGGTCATGGCTACACGCAGCTATCGCGAGGGGAAAAAGATGTTCTGGGACCGGAAAAATGAGGAAATAGTGGACCATTCGCTTTCATCTTGAGCGGGTTCTCCCACTTACAAAAGTTTTCGCGTAGTTATCCACAACTGTTTCCACAGCTTTGAACAAAATTCTTTAAATGAGAGGGGTTAATTACAGGGATTTCGGTTAATCTGTTAGCGGGCAATGAGATTACTGCTTGAACCAGGAGAGCGGCCAGTTATATTGTTAGAATATCAGTAGTTAGGAGTTTTCAGGTGGCTGCTGCGTTCCTTTTGGGAGGCGGAATAGGTTGGAGCGCTCACTTTGAGGCCGGCTTGCCGCTCAACGCCCCCTCTTCCCGCGCCTGCACGCTGATAATAAGAGCACAGCCGGTAAGCAAAATAATCCCGAAAATCCACTGCGCCGGGGAAAGCCGCTCGCCGAAAACCGGATAGCTCACCAGGGCGACCAGGAAAGGCTCCGAGAGGATCAGGTTGGCGCTGCGGGCCATGCCGATCCGCTTGATCGAAAGGTAGTAGCTGCTGTTCGCCCCGGCGATCCCGATCACTCCCGAAACGATCACCACCGCCATCAGCGTGAGCGAGCCGCCGAGCAGGGTGGCTGGATGGCCCCGTAACAGCATGGCCGGTAGAAAAAAGAAGGTGGCTGAAATACAGGTGAAAGTGAAGGCCTGCAGGCTGTTTTCTTTTCGCAGCACGCGTTTTACCAGATTGATGTAAAACGCCCAGATCAGGCTGCTGAAACCGACAAG
>MFIX01000228.1:0-12787 GCA_001780825.1 Candidatus Glassbacteria bacterium RIFCSPLOWO2_12_FULL_58_11
CGCAGACCGGTCCGGAGGGCCGCACGGTCAACCGGGTCCTGGTCGAGCAGGGATTGGATATTGAAAAAGAGCTCTATGCCGGAATAACTTTCGACCGGTCCAGTACCATGGATGTTTTCATGGTGAGCACCGAGGGCGGAGTGGAGATCGAAAAAGTAGCCGCGGAGGCACCGGAAAAAATCCACAAGGAATTTATCGATCCGGTGGCCGGCATGAACCCCTTCCAGGCACGCAGCCTGGCTTACAGGCTGGGTTTAAGCGCCGAGGTGACCCGGGAGGCCGTGAAAGTATTCCTGGCGCTCTACGAGGCCTATCACCGTAAGGAGGCCTCGCTGGCCGAGATCAACCCCCTCGTGGTGACCCGCGAGGGCAAAGTGCTGGCCCTGGATGCCAAGATGAATTTCGATGACAACGCCCTGTTCCGGCATAAGGATGTGGCCGCCATGCGCGACCCGCTGGAGGAGGACCCGCTCGAGCGCGAGGCCAACCAGTTCGGCCTGAATTACATCAAGCTCAGCGGTAATGTCGGCTGCATGGTCAACGGGGCCGGGCTGGCCATGGCGACCATGGACATTATCAAGCAGGCCGGCGGCTCACCGGCCAATTTCCTGGATGTCGGCGGCGGGGCGAACGTGGAGTCGATCGGCAACGGCTTCCGGATCATCTGCCGCGACCCGAATGTCGGAGCGGTGCTGATCAACATTTTCGGCGGTAGCGTACGCTGTGACCGGGTGGCTCGCGGCGTGGTCGAGGCGCTGGGAAGCCTGGAGCTGGACATGCCGGTGGTGGTCCGCCTGCAGGGGACCAATGCCGAGGAGGGTAAAAAGATAATCAAGGAGGCCGAGCTGGGGTTCAAGTGGGCCGACACCCTGGCCCAGGCCGCGCAGATGGCGGTCGAGGCGGCCGCTTCCCGCGGGAAAAGGGGTGCGAAATGAGCATCCTCGTATCTAAGGAGACAAAAGTCCTGGTCCAGGGGATTACCGGCGGCGAGGGCAGCTTCCATGCCCACCAGATGCTCGAGTACGGCAGCCGGGTGGTGGCCGGGGTGACCCCCGGCAGGGGCGGCGAAAAGTTCGAGGAACGGGTGCCGGTGTTCAATACTGTCGCCGGAGCGGTGGAAGCCACTGGAGCCGAAGCCGCAGTCATTTTCGTGCCCGCAGCGTTTGCCGCGGACGCGGTGATGGAATCCGCGGCAGCCGGAATCGGACTGGTGGTCTGTATCACCGAGGGCATCCCGGTCCTGGACATGGTGCGGGTCAAGCGCTTCCTGACGGGAAAGAAAACGCGCTTGATCGGACCCAACTGCCCCGGCGTAATCACCCCCGGCGCGTGCAAGATCGGGATCATGCCGGGCTTTATCCACAAGCCCGGCCGGGTCGGAGTGGTCTCGCGCAGCGGCACGCTGACCTACGAGGCGGTCTGGCAGCTTACCGAGCGGGGAATCGGCCAAAGCACCTGCCTAGGTATCGGCGGCGACCCGGTGGTCGGCACCACCCACCTGGATGCCCTGCGCCTGTTCAACGAGGACCCGGATACCGAGGCGGTGCTGATGATCGGCGAGATCGGCGGCATGGCCGAGGAGGAGGCGGCGAATTTCGCGCGGGAGAACATGAAAAAGCCGGTGGTGGCTTTTATCGCCGGACGCACCGCGCCCCCGGGCAGAAGAATGGGCCATGCCGGAGCGATCATCTCCGGCGGCGTGGGCACGGCCCAGAGCAAGATCGAGTACCTGCGCTCCTCCGGCGTGACCGTGGCCGAGAGCCCGGCCGAAATCGGCGCCGCGGTGGCCTCGGTACTTTGAGCCGGACCCGGAACAGGAGATAAAACTTGGACAGTATGACATTGACTATAATCAAGCCGGATTCGGTAGCTTCCGGCAAGGCCGGCCGCATCCTGGCCCACCTGGAGGGCGCAGGGTTCAGCATCCGCGCCATGCGCATGACCCGGCTGAGCCGCGAGGCCGCCGCGGAGTTCTACGCCGAGCACCGGGGCAAGGGCTTTTTCGAGCCGCTGATCGAATTCATGACTAGCGGACCGGTGATTGTCGCCGCGCTGAGCCGCGAGGATGCGGTGGCCGAGCTGCGGCGGGTTATCGGCGCCACCGATCCGGCAGAGGCCGAACTCTCGACAGTCCGGGCGATCTTTGCCGAAAGCAAGACCCGCAATGCGATCCACGGCTCGGATTCAGACAATTCAGCCAGGCGGGAGCTCGATTTTTTCTTCAGCCGCGTCGAGCTGGTCCAGAACTGCGGCTGACAGTTCCGCGAGCGGGAAAAAACTTTGGGTGAATTCGAGACAATCGCCAGGATCCGCCAGATGGCCGAAAAAATCGGCACTTTCAAGCCGGTGAGCCTCGGTATCGGCGATGACTGCTGCCTGCTCGAGGCCGCGGGCGATGAGGAATTCGCGCTGAGCACGGATGCGTTCGTGGAGGGCGTCCATTTCCGCCTGGATTATTTCGATTACTATCAGGTGGGGGTCAAAGCCGCGGCCGCCTCTTTGAGCGACTTGGCGGCAATGGGAGCCGAACCGGCCGGCGCGCTGGCCGCGGTTTCGATCCGCAGAGAGGACGCCGAGACCGCGATTGAGGACCTGGCCGGGGGACTGATCGAGACCTGCGGCCGCTATGATTGCCCGCTGGTCGGCGGCGATCTTACCGCCAGCCCGGGCCCGCTGGTGGTGACAGTCACCGTGGCCGGCCGGGTAAAAAAGGGCCAGGCTATCCTGCGCTCCACTGCGCAGCCCGGTGATGAAATCTGGGTCAGCGGCACACCCGGGGATGCCGGCGCGGTCCTGGCGGTGCTGGAACAGCGGCGCAAAAGCAAGACCGCGTCCCTGCCGGAATTCGACAGCACACTGCTGGGCCGTCTGCTCTCCCCTATCCCCCGTCTCGCCGAGGCCCGCCTGCTGCGGCAAGCGGGCCCACCCACGGCGATGATCGATATCTCGGACGGGCTGGCGGCGGACCTGAACCATATCCTCGAAGATTCCGGGCTGGGGGCCCTGCTTTTCGCCAGAAAGTTTCCCCTGGGCGAATTTCAACAGAGTGTCGCCGCGGTCCTGGGCCTGCCGAAAGACCACTTTTTCCTCCACGGAGGAGAGGACTACGAGCTGTTGTTGACCATTCCGCCGGGGGTCCTGTCCAAGGATGCGGGCGATGTCCGGGAAATTACCGGCACGGCCTTACACCGGATCGGCAGGCTGACCGGGAAAAAGGGCGAGCTGATCGTGCAGCGCGAAGATGGGCGTTTCGAAGCGCTCCGTAAAACCGGATTCGACCATTTCAGCAGTATTCACTCCGGAAGATGAAAGGAGATGTCATGAACAAGGCCGAGCTGGTCAGCAAGGTGGCGGAGGCCACCAGCCAGAGCAAGACTGTCACCCGGGAAGTCCTGGAGGTTTTTCTCGATGCGGTAAGCGACACGCTGGCAGCGGGTAACAAGATTGAGATCCGCGGATTCGGCTCTTTCAAGGTCAAGCGGCGCAAGCAGCAGGTGGCCCGGAACCCGCGCACCGGCGAAAAAGTGACCGTGCCCAGCCGCTTCGTGCCTTCCTTCAAGCCCTCGCGCCAGCTGCTGGAGAAAGTGGGGAAAAAGTAGCGGCAATCAGCAGATAAAAAGGACTATTCTCTGCTATATCGCGCGGCTTGAAATTACCCCGGTAATCCAGAGCCGCTCCGGACAGGGGGCGCAGCAGTTATGCCCCCTTTTCAACAGAGGGACACCCGAGTTGAGTGAAAAAGTCGTAGTCCGTTTTGCCCCAAGCCCCACCGGCTACCTGCATATCGGAGGGGCGCGCACCGCCCTGTTCAATTATCTTTTCGCCCGCCACTCCGGGGGCGCTTTCCTGCTGCGGATCGAGGATACCGACCGCGAGCGCTCCACCCCGGAAGCCTGCGCGGCGATCCTGGAGGGCCTGCGGTGGCTGGGCCTGCACTGGGACGGCGAGCCGCTTTACCAGACCGGCGGCCTGGAGCGCCACTTGAAGGCTGCCCGGCAACTGCTGGAATCGGGGCACGCCTACCGCTGTTTCTGCACGCCGGAAGAGCTGGAAATCCGGCGGGAGAAAGCCCGCGCGCAAAAACTGGACTTCCAGTACGACCGCACCTGCCTGGCCCTGGAGCCGGCCGAGGCGGATAAAATGGCCGCGCAGGGCCGGCCGCACGTGGTCCGGTTCCGCATTCCCGAAGGCTCGACCGAGTTCGAGGACCTGGTGTACGGGCCGGTGCGTTTCGCCAACTCGACCGTGGAGGACTTTGTCATCCTGCGCTCCGACAACAGTCCGACCTACCAGCTCGCGGTAGTGGCCGATGATATCGAAATGGGTATCACGCATGTTATCCGCGGGGATGACCATCTTTCCAACCCCCCCAAACAGATCCTACTCTACCGCGCCCTGGGAGCCGCCGTGCCGCATTTCGCCCACCTGCCGCTGATCCTCGGCCCGGACAAAAAAAGGCTCAGCAAGCGCCACGGCGCCACCAGCCTTACCGAGTACCGCGGCATGGGCTTTATCGCTCCGGCGGTTTTCAATTTCCTCGTCCTGTTGGGCTGGACTCCCCCGGAGGAACGGGAAATCTTTATGCGAGAGGAGCTGATCCGCCTGTTCAGCCTCGAGGAGATCAACAAGAAAAGCGCGGTTTTCGACCAGGCCAAGCTCGAATGGATGAACGGCCGCTATCTCGCGCAAATGGAAGCCGTGGAGCTGCTGGAGCTGGCCCGGGATGATTTCGAAAGGGCCGGCCTGCTGACTGAAAACAGCACGCCCGAACAACTCGGGAAGCTCCTCAAAGTGCTCGACCTGGCCAAGGAAAGGTGCCGCCTGACCGGCGATCTCCTGCCGCGGAGCCGGTTCTTTTTTCCAGTGGAGCTGGAATACGAGCGCAAAGCGGTCGAACAGCACTGGAAAGCGGGGACTGTCATAAAAATGACAGCGCTGAGGGACAAGCTTCTGGAAGTGGAAGTCTGGCAGTCCGGTCCGCTGGAAGAAGCCTTGCGCTCACTGGCAGAGAAATTGCAGCTATCAGCAGCTGGATTGATCCATCCGCTGCGCGTGGCGCTCACCGGGGGCAGCGTAAGTCCAGGTATTTTCGAGACTATGGAATTAATGGGCCGCGAGCTGACTCTTTCCCGCCTGGGGACGGCAATCGACCGGCTGGGTTGATTTTAGCGGGCAAAAGCTGCCTTATGCCGGGCATTTTAATAAGTTGGCCATCCATCGGCGCTGGATTTTTTCGCTGCGGCACATTATTAATGAGTATATGCTGTTTGAACGCACGGTGCAGCTCAAGTTTATTAAATAATAGCCGCAAACTATTATCAACCAAGAAGATGAAAATGAACACTGGCGATTTCACCAAAGTTGCCCGGAGCTTTCCGGAACGGACCGGCCGGCGGTTCAGCCTGGAGGCCTGGTTAAAAGCCGGCCGGCTGTCCTGCCTGCTCCTTATGTTCTGTGGCGTATGGTCGGTTCGCCCGCTGGCGGCCAGGATGGCCGTGGACGGCAGTGTCACGACCAATGGGGATATCAACGGGGATGGCTATTTCGACGTCTTCGACATCATCCAGGTCGAGCGTATCGTGACCATGAACCTGACCCCGTCGACCAATGAGCTCAAAGCCGCGGACGTGGATGGGAATGGGAAACTGGCCGCCTATGACCTGCTCGTGCTCAATTCTGCCCTCGGCAAAGTGGACCAGGGCGGGACGATGTTCGATGCGGTCAAGTCCACGATCGAAGCTGATTTGAGCAAATCCAAGGACAATGTCGAAACTTATCTGGACCTCGCCCGCTTCTACCGCAAGGAAGGCCTGCTGGACCGCTCGATAAGCGTGCTCGAGAGCATCAAGGAGGCTATGGATATCAACCATCCCCTTTACAATAACGTTGAAAATTTCCTCAACAGTGTCAAAGACCAGCAATTGAGCCTGGCTTCCGCGGATCAGGACAGCGTGGAGGAAGAACTCTACAAAGATACGGATGATCTTACCGGCAAGGTCAGCTTGCGGCGCCAGGTGGTCCAGCTCAAAGGCCGTCTCTCCGATCTGCTGAAAGACAAGGCCTTCGCCGCGCACTACAATAATAAGCGGGTCCAATCCAAACTGGGCGATGTGATGGATGATATGCTCCGCACCATCGGCGAGGACAAAATGGTGGACCCGGGGTCATTTTCGAAATTCAACGATGAAGTCCGCAAGGTTATGGACGACCCGGAAAACCTGATAAAGGACCTGAACAACGATCAGAAAATCCGGCTTGACAATATCGTGAACCAGTCTACAGCCAGTATGCAGCAGGACGCCCTCCGGCTCAAGCAGGAGCAGACGGCCCGGGATCAGGCAAGCCAGATGGCGCTGCGGCGCCAGGACTCTCCCGATGCCGTCGGTGAATTTCTCAACCGCAGCGACTGGATGAAGCAGCAGAGTGCCCGCGGCCAAAACAATCTCGAGATCGACCAATTTATAGTGGCCAATCCGCCGCAACTTTCTCCGGATACGATCAGCCTGGTGGTCCCCAATTATACACTGAAATGGGACGCGACCAATGTACTGGGCGCAAAAAACGCATCCCTGGAAATCAGTAAGCCCGACCGCAAGTTTGCCAATCCGCGTGGTACTGCACCAGACATAGAGAATGCCTTTTATTATAATCCGGACCTGGGTAATATCGCGGGTGAACGCAAGGTCAGCGCGCTCGAGCTGAATGGAGTAGGCGTTTACCAGTTTCGGGTCGCCGCCCTGAATCCCAGGGGAGAATTTATCAGCCGTTTCAGCGATGCCAGCCAGCTTGTAGTAGTCGCCAATAACTTGAATCTGATCGCCAATAAACCGATAATCGATCCCAAACGTCTGAATACGATCCACCCGGATTACAGCTTCCGCTGGGATCTCTCGAATATCGAGGGAGCCAAGGATGTCGCAGTCGAGGTATCCAAGCCGAATACACCTTTCAGTAACCCCAACGGCCGCGAAAGGGACCGGGCCAACACCTTCTTCTTCAATCCCTCTCTTGGCAAGCTGAGCGGAACGTTCACTTCAAATCTCGACGGTCTCAAGGGTCCCGGGCAGTACTTGTTCCGGGTAATCGCAGTCAGCGCCCTTCAAAGTTTCATCGGCCAGTGGTCCGATCCGGAAATCCTGCAAGTCACGGAAGGAGAGCTCGAACAGCCCGCCCCAAAACCGGTGGCCCAACCGGCTGAGCCGGTCGCTCCCCGGAGTCCGGAGATAGCCCCTGTCGATGCCGGTTTTTCCGCCTCCTGGGATGTCAGCCCGATCAAGGGAGCCTCCGCTGTCAAGCTTGAAATCGCCCAAGCCGCCGCTGACGGTAAAGACTCCTCATTGGCCGGCGGTCTGGTTATCTATTCCCAGCAGGTGGACAGCACCCGGGGCTCGGTGGTGATCGACCTCAACAAGTTCCCGGGACCGGGAAACTACGGCCTGCGTATCGCGGCCAGCGATAGCCAGGGCAATCTGCTCAGCCCCTGGAGCGAACCCGCCCGGCTGGCCTTGAATGAGCCGGCCACGGAAGATACCCCGGCCCGGAGGGTGTTGAACGAGGCCGCGATGAATTACTCTTCCGCGAACCTGCCGGCGGAGCTGTCCGGAGATACGCTCCAGCCGGTCCAGCCCCCGCCGGAGGGGAAAAAGCTGGTGGTAACCTCGATCAATACGCCGCTCTACAGCGAAGGCAGCCCCTCGAGCGAGGAGCTCTACACGTTGAAAAAAGGCGAGCCGCTGATCTTCGTCCGCAATTCCGCGGACCGCTTATGGCAGTACGTATTTTATCCGGCAGGCGGCAAGTATGGCTGGGTGTTTGCCTACAATGTGAAGGGCGAGTAAAATAACTTATGCGGAGACCCGGGAAACCGTAATATGCCGTTTGACGGGAATCCCGGAGCCTTAAAGGTTGACAGAATCTGTCAAAGCAATTAATTTTTCTGACTAAATTCCTGTTCCGCTGCCCGATGGTGTAACTGGCAACACGTCTGACTCTGGATCAGAAGAGTCCAGGTTCGAGTCCTGGTCGGGCAGCCAAAACCGGTGGCCTCGCCAGTCAGTCTGGCGGGGCCATTTTTAAAAACATGGTATCGCTTTTGTACCAGAGCACACAAGTAGAAATCGGAAGCCGCACCAATGAATAAGCCCGGCAGTGCGCCGGGCCCGGATTTTGTCCGGGCGATTGTCGCCGAGGACAACCGGACCGGCAAATGGGGTGGAAGGGTAGTGACCCGCTTTCCGCCGGAACCGAACGGCTACCTGCATATCGGCCACGCAAAGAGTATCTGCCTCAATTTCGGGATCGCCCAGGAAAACCCCGGCGGAGTCTGTCACCTGCGTTTCGATGATACGAATCCCTGCAAGGAGGAGGATGAGTATGTCGAATCGATCAAGGAGAATGTCCGCTGGCTCGGGTTCGACTGGGGAAAGCACCTCTATTACGCCTCGGATTACTTCGAACAGCTCTATCAGTGGGCGGTCAAGCTGATCGAGAAGGGCCGGGCCTATGTCTGCGATCTTAATGCGGACCAGATCCGCGAGTACCGCGGCACGCTGACCGAACCGGGGAGGGAAAGCCCCTACCGCAACCGCCCGGTCGAGGAAAGCCTGGACCTGTTCCGGCGCATGCGGGCCGGTGAGTTTGAGGAAGGCTCGCGGGTGCTTAGGGCCAGGATCGACATGGCCTCTCCCAATCTCAATTTTCGCGACCCGGTGATGTACCGCATTCTCAAGGTGGCGCACCATCGCACGGGCAATCAGTGGTGCATCTACCCGATGTACGACTTCGCCCACGGCCAGTCGGATTCTATCGAAAAAGTCACCCATTCGATCTGCACCCTGGAGTTCGAAGACCACCGTCCGCTCTATGACTGGTACCTCGAACAGCTCGAGATCTATCATCCCCAGCAGATCGAGTTCGCCCGGCTGAACCTCTCCTACACCATTTTGAGCAAACGGAAACTGATCGACCTGGTGGAGGGCAATTATGTCAGCGGCTGGGATGACCCGCGCATGCCGACAATTTCCGGGATGCGCAGAAGAGGCTATACTCCGGAGGCGATACGCGCTTTCTGCAACCGGATTGGGGTGTCCAAGAGCGACAGCCTGATCGATATCGCCCTGCTCGAGCACCATGTCCGGGAGGACCTGAACCTGCGCTCTCCGCGGGTCATGGGCGTCCTGGATCCCTTGCGGGTGGAAATTATCAATTATCCGGAAGATACTGTCGAAGAGCTGGAGGCGGTCAATAACCCGGAGGACCCGGCTGCGGGAACCCGGAATATACCATTTTCGCGGGTGCTCTATATCGAGCGGGATGATTTTATGGAGGACCCGCCGAAAAACTATTACCGTCTGGCCCCGGGCCGCGAGGTGCGGCTGCGCTACGCTTACTATATCACCTGCCGCGAGGTGATCCGGGATGAGCAAAGTGGCGCGCTAACCGGTCTGCGCTGTACCTATGACCCTCAGACCCGGGGCGGAGGATCGCCGGACGGCCGTAAAGTCAAAGGCACGATTCATTGGGTTTCGGCGGCCCAGGCCGTGGAGGCCGAGGTCCGGCTGTACGATCACCTCTTCAGCCGGGAGAACCCCAACGAGGTGGAAGAGGGTGGAAACTGGACCGACAACCTGAACCCGGATTCGCTGAAAGTCCTGCCGGCCTGCCGTGTCGAGCCCTCGCTGGCCGGGGCCGCTCCGGGCGAGCGCTTCCAGTTCGAGAGAAAAGGCTATTTTTGTCTCGACCCGGATTCCCGCAGCGGCAGACTAGTCTTCAACCGGACGGTCACCCTGCGCGACACCTGGGCCAAAATCCTCAAGCAGCAGCAGGGCGGCGAAGAATCTAAATAATCTCCGCTCAGACGCCAAACCTATTAGAGTAATTTGAAAAATTAAATCCCCCTGTATCCCCCTTCTTCAAAGGGGGACTTTGGACTCGCCTTTACTCCCCCCTTTGACAAAGGGGGGCGGGGGGGATTTGAGCTTTTGGCTTTACAGGATTACTGGCTGCTCCGCAGCAAGCCTCGAGAAATCGGGGCAGGCCGCGGGGAATTCATTTCAATTAATAACCAAACAGGGCTGTCCCCGAAATTCGGGGACAGCCCTGTTTTTTCAAAGCGCTTTAAGTCGCGGTCGACCGACCGCGCGGTCATTTGGCAAAAACCTTGGCATCCGTGTCGAAACTGAGCATGCCCTCATTGGAAAGCGGGTGGTCGGCCACAGTGCTCAGCACATTGGCCGGTACGGTCAGGATATCTGCGCCGGCCAGCAGGACCTCGGTGAGCTGCACGGGATTGCGTACGCTGGCGGCGAGAATTTCGGTGTGGATGTCGAAGTTGGCGAAAATAGCGGCGATCTCGCGGATCAGCCGGACCCCGGAATCTTTCCGGGCTCCGCCCGAGGCCACGTATTCGCTGTTGAAAGTACGCTGATCCCCGGCCGAATTCTTGTGGTCGATTATATGGTAAAGCGCATTACCGGGGGCGAGCTCGGGCTGATCGTTCTTGTACATATAATCCGCCAGGCGGCCCATGAACGGGCTGACATAGCTGGCTCCGGCATTGGCGGCCCAGAATGCCTGGGTCGAATTGAAGACCAGCGTGGCATTGGTGCGGATATCGCGCTCCCAGAGCCTGCGCAGCACCTTGAGCCCGGTATAGGGGTCCTTGTCCGCGGCCAGGGCCGTGTAGCCGCCTATCGGCACCTTGATCACCGCGTTGGCCGGGCCCAGCTTCCGCAGCTCCTCGGCCTGGATCACCATTTCCTCCACCGTGGTCCGGGTAAGCTCCAGGCTCACTGGGTTCGGCGCCATCAGGCGCAGGATGGCGGTAAGTATTTTTTTTGCCTCGGCCCAGGATTTCGCGCCCGCTTTTTTGAGCAGAGTCGGATTGGTGGTCACGCCATTGATTATTCCGGCCTCGTAGAGCGGCCTGATATCTCCGATAGCGGCCGAGTCCGCGAAAATACGCGGTCCCCTGGCCGCCGGGTGAACTATCTTTTTGCCTTTGGGCGTGAGGTTCACTGCCTCCATCGCTCTTCGACGATGAATCATTGCCGAATGCAAATCATTGACTTCGAACATCCCCGTACTCCTTTCGAATTTTTGCCCGCTGCCGGATGATTGGCCTCTCTCAAATATCATCCCAACCGGCGAAAACCGGCCGGATGACCCTCATCCTCTTCTCTGCAGCCGAAGTCTCCCTCCTGGCTCGCATGTCCTGAAGCCGCGCATATCAAAGGGCGACTGATGATTTGACCATTAGATTGATAATCCCGCCAGCATAATTGTATAAGGATTCAGACTCATTCGCAAATTTCTCTTGAACGTGTTCGGCAGCGGGTGAGGATTATGCATGGGGATTAAACCCGTATAATTCACATAAAATTCCCGTTAGCGGTCTCATGCGGAGGCACGGTGCACCTTGTCTCACACGCCTGCCGGGCGGCCACGGGGGGCCGCCTACAGAATGTGCGATGTTGAAATTAAGCTGAGATAATGCAATGTCTACTGTAAGGGGCATCCCGATAAAATCGGGATGCCCCTGCAACAAAATCGACCAGACATGAGGTCAGAAATTTAGTGCCTGAAAAAGGCTGTAATTTGGAGTGCTGTAAGGAATCCCCAAGCGGGATGCATGAAATAAAGCGAATAGCGGCAATCGATCTATGAACTTATTTTCCGCTCCAGGTCCGGGGAGTCAGGATAGCGCTCAGCAGGTCCGGCCGGAAATCGAGCGGCTTTCCGGAAAAGCCGTTAAAGTCCCGCATCCCGCCGCTAAGCTAATATTGACTTCCCGGAAGAATCGAAACAAGTTTATCTAAGAATATTTTCGCCGGCAATTCTTGTTTTGGATCCTCGATCCGGGTCCGTTCCGGAATGGCGGTTGAATGCCAGCCGGAGCGGCCTGTCCCCATTTTTTCCATGGTCCAGAGATCATGTCCTCTGCTGGAAGAGATCCACTCCAAAGCGATCAAAGTAAAATGAATCCGACGGATTCAGCTCGGCGGCCTGGAAAGCTGGCATATTTCCGGCGTGCTAACACGGACCTTATCCTGTCATCGGCCGTGGTCCTTTTCATCCTTTCCGTAGCCTGGCTTTCCTTAAACAAGATCGAAAAGGCGCTCAAGGGAGAGCTGGAAATCGCACTGGGCAATACTGTTAAATCCGTTTCGGGCTCGGTACTGGCCTGGGGCGGCGAATGTACGCGGAGCGCCGAGATCTGGGCCGCCTCACGCCGCTCCCGGGTTACCGTAGCCCTTCAGCTCGCTCTGCCCCGGGAGCGTCAGGCCCTGCTCGACGGTCCGGCGCAGCAATGGCTCCGGGAGCCGTTCACCCGCACCATCCTGGCCCGCGGCAGTTCGGATATTTTTATCATATCGCCGGAGCGGGTCTGCCTGGCCTCGAGCGCTGACCGGGCAGTGAGTGCCCGGCTCGATTTGATCGAGGATGGGGATTTCCTGTCTCCGGTTTTCCGCCGGTTGAGCCTGCTTTACCCGAGTGGCGGCCACCTGGCCGGGCTGGTCGATCCGTTGGAAAAGAATGCCGGTCTGGAGCTCCTGGCCGCGGCCCCGATCCTGGACGAGTCCGACTCCGTCATTGCCGCGGTAGTTCTCCGGAGCGCTCCGGACGTGACTCTGGAAAACATCCTGAGATTCGGCCGGCTCGGGGAAACCGGCGAAACGTTCCTCTTCGACAGCGCAGGCCGGATGCTGACCGGAAGCCGTTTCGAGGATCGGCTGCAGGAACTCGGATTATTTCAGCCTGCCGCGGGGGAAGGCTTATCCATTTCACT
>MFIX01000228.1:12863-17816 GCA_001780825.1 Candidatus Glassbacteria bacterium RIFCSPLOWO2_12_FULL_58_11
ATCTCGGCAACGGGGTGGTCGGCGCCTGGGAATGGATCGATCAGCTAGGCCTGGGAGTGGCCACTGAAATTAATGCGGACGAAGCGTACCATGCTTATCGGGAAATCCGGCTGCTTGTCCTGTCTGTGCTCGGACTTACCGTGCTGTTGCTCGCCAGCCTGCTGGTCAGGCTGACCCGCAGCCGGGAAAAGGCGGTGGGGCTCGCCGAAAATGCCACCCTGGTCTCGAACCAACTGCAAAAAGAGATCTCAGTCCGGCGTAAAGTGGAAAATGTGCTGCGGGAGAGCGACGAATATATCCGCGCGATAGTCAACTCGGTGCTGGAGGGCATAATCACCACCGATGAGAGCGGCAAAATCGAAACCTTTAATCCAGCCGCGGAAAAGATTTTCGGCTATAAGGATTCCGAGATCACCGGGACTGATTTTAGAATCCTGGTCGCGGACACGCACCAGGGTCTCCTTGAAAAACGGTTCGAAAGATATCGCGCCTCGGGAACCTCCGGCTTACCAGGCTCGAGCCTCGAGCTTAAAGGCCGCAGGAAAAAGGGGACGGTCTTCCCGATGGAACTCTCCATTTCCGAGATGCGTCCCGGAGTAACGAGGAAACTGACCATGATCGTCCGGGACATCACCAAGCACAAGCGGCTGGAAAAAAAGCTGCGCCAGCTTTCCTCGCTGGACGGCCTGACCGGAATCGCCAACCGCAGGACATTCGACCGGGCGCTCGATCTCGAATGGCAGAGAGCCTCGCGTAACGCCGATCCGCTTTCGCTGATCATGCTGGACATCGACTTTTTTAAGGACTACAATGACAGCCTGGGGCATCAGGCGGGAGATGATACGCTGAAAAAAATCGCCGGAACGCTGCGGATTCTGTTCAAGCGGCCGGGCGACCTGAGCGCGCGCTACGGCGGCGAGGAGTTCGTGGTGCTGCTGCCGCAGACCGGGCCCGGAGGCGCCGGCCTGCTTGCCGACAGGCTTCGCTCCGAGGTCGAGATGCTGGGGATCGTCCATCCCGGCTCGCATATCAGCAAGGTGGTGACTATCAGCCTGGGCGTGGCCAGCCTCGTCCCGAAACGCGGCTCCCGGCCTGAGGAGCTGGTCTCCGAGGCGGACAAAGCGCTCTATCAGGCCAAGGATGAAGGGCGCAACCGGGTGGTGAAAAAGGACCTGATTGAGCACACGGTGGAGCTTAAGAGCGGCGCTGAATAACTGTTGATCAGCGCCAGCGGTCTGTATCCCCTAGAAGGCAACCGGCGGGTGCAGCCCCGCAGTATCAGTAGTCCAGCTTTTCGTAAAACTCGATCCTGACCGCTTCGAAAAAAGGCGCCTGCCTGACATAAAGCGATTCATGCTCGCTGTCCCCGCCCGAGAAGTCCAGCCAGTCCCGGGCCGCTTTCAGGTCCGGGAAATCGCCCTCCCAGATCAGAGTATTGACCGGCTCCGGACCGGCGATCGGCCGCAGCCTCCGGCCTTTTACATAATCCGGCCTTCTGCGCTCCAGCTCCGCAAAACTCCTCTCAAGCTCCAGGAATTCTTTCTGATGGCGCATCTCGAAGCGCTGGACCAGGCGCAATGTCACGCTCATGGCTGTATCCTTTCGCGTTGCATAATTGCCGGGGGAAAATCAACTGGAAGTTATCGCCGCCGACCGGAGGCTAAAATCCTGGGCGGCCTTTCGAGACTGGGTGTCCGTGCCTAGCTTGAGGGCATTATTATAAGTTCCAGCTTCGCCGACGGCAAGAGGTCGTTTCAGGGCAAAAATTTACAGCCGGCAGGAAATATCGAGAGGTTTACGATATCCAGTTTCGAGGCCGATGACCCGCTGGAATTTCCGGGTCGGCGCCGTCTATTTGAGCAGCACCATCTTGCGCGTAGCGGCAAAATCCCCGGCGGTCAGGCGATAAAAGTAAACGCCGCTGGAAGTGCTGGCGCCGGTCTCATCCCTGCCATCCCAGAAGACGCTGTAGCTGCCGGGCGCATGTTCGCCCTCGACCAGGGTGCGCACCAGGCGGCCGCGGATATCATAAACTTTCAGGCTGATTCCGCCGCCCGATCCTTCGGGCACCGCGAAGCTGATTGTCGTGGCCGGGTTGAACGGATTGGGGAAATTAGGCGCGAGACTGAACGCTTGCGGCAAGCCTGAACCGCCGGCTCCGCCATGAAGAGCGAGATCCAAGGCTTCCAGTTCTTTCGCCTCCAGATTCAAAAGAGAGGTCATTTTCTCGATATAGTTTACCTCATCATCCGATAATCCCAGTACAGCGGACCCCTGGAGATAGCTGTCAGCGGCCAGCGCGGCGAGGCCGGCCTGGCCCTGGGCCGCGCAAGTCCCGTCACGCATCCTGCGCAGCAGAGTGATTATGTCATTTATCATTATCGAACCGTCGCTGTCCAGGTCCAGGCACTGGTTAGTCACGCCCGCCCGGTAATCCAGCAGCCACTTGATGACATCGGCGATATTGACTCGTGTGTCGCCATTCAAGTCGCAATTGCACATCAGTGGATCAGTCTCCGGGTTGGTCCCCGGGTTGCTCCCGCCTCCGCCCTGGTTCGGGTTGCCGCTGCCACCCGGGTCGGGATATTGGATATCACCCAGATCGCCGGGATGGGCCCAGTCGAGCACGACCGGTCCGCTGACATTACTGATCTTAAGCCGCCAGGAATGGTCCAGCGGCGGCGGATCGTAGAGCTTGTTGTTGTTATGGTCGGCGAAAAAATCCACATTGTAGCTGCTTCCCTCATCCAGGATGTTGCCGAGGGAGATCGAAAAATCCGGCTCAGCGAGAGACTGGATAATATACTCGGTCACCGTTGAGCCGTTGCCGGTATTCACCACCCGCAGCTTGAATAACTCGCCGAGGTGCAGCGACATTTTGGTTATGTTGAGTGACAGGCTGTATTTTGTCGCGCTGAGCTCCGCCCCGGCATCCACCGGCGCCTTGAGCGCCGCCCAACTCACGGGTGTAAAAGCCGCCAGTGACAGGGACAGAAGCAAAGTTAAGATCCAGCTTTTGTGCCCGGCAATGCCGTGTGTTATCATCTTGTCCACCTGAACCTGGAAAGCGGGGTGAAAAATCATTTCCGCCAGTGGGCCGACTTCAACCGGTTTTACCCGGAGAAAGCCAAAACGTTGCACATAATTATTAATATCATTCTCAGATTAGCTCCGGTCCAGTCTCTCAAATCATTCGTTTCCAAACGTTCATCGCATATATTATTTCCCTCAAATTATAAATAAATGCTCGAAATTATTCGGTCAAGTCCGCAAGGCAAATAATTTCCGGCATGCGGAGCGCGGTTTTCCTGTAATACCGCTTTCGCCGGCAAGACGCAGACGAATTTATCCGGCTCCGCCGATAATCCTGCTTATATTAGGCGGCGCATTCCGGGCGGGGAGAAAATACTTTCTTGGCCCGGACTGTTTTTTTATCTTAGTGCGGTTCCCGATCCATATATTTTCATATCCAAAGAGCAAAGGAATTTACCATGAAACCCAGAGTGGCGGTTGTCGTCCGTGAAAAATTCAAAGATTTCCTCCTGCCGGCCCGGATTACCGAACATCTGGGCAATTTTGCCGATTATCAAGTCGTGAACTGTGATCTGAAAAATTCGCCTGCCGAGCTGGCGGCCTCTTTCGCGGGCATGGATGGAGCGATCACGAGCTGGGAGATTCCGCGGCTGGACCGGCCAGTGCTGGACAAGTGCGACCGGCTTAAAATCATCTCCCACGCCGGCGGGATGGTCCGCTATTTCCTCGATGAGGAGGTTTACGTCCTCAAACCCGGGATAGTGATCTGCAACGCCTCCAATGTGATGGCCCAGCCGGTGGCCGAGTTCGCTCTGACCGCGGCCCTGGCCTGTCTTCGGCATTTGTGGTTTTTCCGCGAGTGGGTCGCCGGAAGCGAACGCTGGGAGGAGTACGAGCCTGAGAAAAATGTCAGCCTGCTGCGAAAAAAAGTCGGCCTGGTGGGCCTGGGGCAGATCGCCCGGGAATTCATCAAGCTGGTTCGCCCCTTCAATGTCGAGCTGCACGTTTTCAGCAACCACCTCGATGAACAGGAGTGCGCCAGGGAGGGTTTTATCAAAACCGACCTGAGCGGTATTTTCTCCAGCTGCGATGTAATCGTGCTGAGCGCTGCCAATACCCCCGAGAACCGGCACATGATCCGGCGCGAGCATTTGCGATCGATAAAAGAGGGCGGCGTGCTTGTCAATATCGCCCGCGGCGCACTGGTGGATGAACAGGCGCTGATCGAGGAGCTCCGCTCCGGCCGTTTCCTGGCCGCCCTGGATGTCACCGATCCGGAGCCGCCCGCCGCCGACAACCCCCTGCGGGACATGCCCAACGTACTGCTGACTCCACATATCGCCGGACCGACTCCCGGACAGCGGATCTGGATGATGGAGGAGGCGGTACGGAACCTGGAAGCTTTTTTCAACGGGCAGCCGGTCAATGGCTTGATCGATCTCAAGCGTTTCCGCTATATGGCTTAGAGGGCGTTGAAAAATTCTTTTCAACGGCCTCATTTATGCAATTTATTGTTATTATGGCTGTCAAGGGTATATCAGTGAAGCATCGGCCCACCCTTTACAGCCAGTATTCAAATTTTGAGATTCCCACATTGCGCTTAGACCTGAAGCCTTAATTAGTGCTGGACTTAAGTGTAGTTTTATGGTAAGCTTGTTCGGTTCTTTTCTGTTCCGGAAGCGGAGCTGGCGCTCCCGCCTCCGGCAGTATTCTCCTCCAATACTTTAGTCGTCGGAATGCATCCGGTCTTTCGGCTGGTACATTAAAAATATTGTCCTGAAGATTATGTCTCCGGGACTTTCCTGCGGAAAATAATTAGCCCATAAAATTGCCGGTCAACCGGGAACAGGCGGGAATCGTGGAACAGAACGCCAACGAGATGTCAGACCTGGTGATCAATCTGGTAAACAGCTCGGACAT
>MFIX01000229.1:0-325 GCA_001780825.1 Candidatus Glassbacteria bacterium RIFCSPLOWO2_12_FULL_58_11
GGCTTTCGATCCGTGCCGTCCCCCGCTCCAGGTCCACCTCGAAATTGACAGTCTCGCGTGGCCGGACCACCGGGAAGTCCAGCCTGTTTTTCTGCCGGTTGATATACAGGACCTCTCCGGCCACTCCCGCCTGCTGCATCGCCTGTTTCGCCAGTTGCAGGTTATCAGCGCCGCCTGTAGAATCAAGGCGCACTGCAATCTGCCTGGTCTGTGTCTCTGTGCCGCCGCTCCAGAGCTTCCAGTTATGGTTCAGCAGGATCGTGCTGATACAATAGAGCAGGACAAACGGGCTTAGAAACAGCCCCAGATATAGGTGCAACTCTTT
>MFIX01000229.1:387-10060 GCA_001780825.1 Candidatus Glassbacteria bacterium RIFCSPLOWO2_12_FULL_58_11
GCTCGGGGTTCCGCTCGAGGCTGTCTAAAGCCTGGCTACCCCCGGTACACGCTATTCAAATATGACCTTGGCGAAACGGCGCTTGCCCACTTTCAGAAAAGCCTCGCCCCGTCGCTCCAGTTGCAGGCCGGCGTCCTCGACCTTCCGGTCGTTGACAAATACCGCTCCCTGCTTGATCATCCGGACCGCCTCGCTGGAGCTGGTCACCAGCTCCAGGTCGCGCAGCAAACCGGCCAGCCAGACCGGCTCCGGCCCGGCCTCCAGCCGGTGCTCGGCTACCTCGCCGGGACGGTCCCGTTTGACAAACACCTGCTCGAAATGCGCGCGCGCCCCCAGGGCGGCCTCCTTGCCGTGATACAGCCCGGTCACCACCAGGGCCAGCTCGTGCTTGAGATCCCGCGGGTTAGACTTTCCGCTTTCCAGGTCCTGCCTGATCTCCTCTAGCTGGTCCAGCGGCACTCCGGAAATCAGCTCGAAATAGGGATAGATCAGCTCGTCCGGGATTGACAGCAGCTTGCCGTATATCTCCTCCGGCGGCTCGCTGATCCCGATATAATTGCCGAAGCTCTTGCTCATTTTCTGGGTGCCATCCGTGCCGAGAAGCAGCGGCACGGTGATCACCACTTGCGGCTCCACCATCCAGTCGCGCTGCAGCTCCCGGCCGACCAGCAGGTTGAACTTCTGGTCCGTCCCACCGAACTCGACATCCGCCTTGAGCGCCACAGAATCATACCCCTGGAACAGCGGATAAAGGAACTCGAGGATCGAGATCGGCCGCTGCTCGGCGTAGCGCTTGGCGAAATCATCGCGCTCGAGCATCCGGGCCACCGTATAAAGACCGCAGAGCCTGAGTACTCCCTCCACCCCCAGCTCGCCCAGCCAGCGGCTGTTGAAATCGATCACCGTCTTTTCGGGGTCCAGGATTTTGAAAACCTGCTGCTTGTAGGTTTCCGCGTTGCGCAGCACCTCCTCGCGGGTCATCCGCTTGCGGGTCTCGGTGCGGCCGGTCGGGTCGCCGATCATTCCGGTAAAATCCCCGATCAGAAAGACCACCCGGTGGCCCAGCGTCTGGAAATCCCTCAGCTTCTGGATTGATACCGTATGGCCCAGGTGAAGGTCGGGCGCGGTGGGATCGAAGCCCTGCTTGACTGTCAGCGGCTGGCCCTTGCGGATCGAGCGGGAGATTTTTTTCTCCAGCTCCTGCTCGGAAATGATCTCCGTGCAGCCGCGGCGGATCAAGTCCATCTGTTCGTTCAGCGGCGGAAATGACATGGCTTTTAGACCTTCCGTAAAGCGTATATGTTTTTCAATCTAATGTACTAACACAGAAAGACTTAAATAACTAATTTTCCAGCCTTTGGCAAGTCATTTATTGGCCATGGACTTCGCCGTTCAGGCCTTCGGACCGCTGTGAGAGCTTGCCATAAGAGCTTTCGGGATATATTTTTCAGCGCGGATAACTCTAACAGCTTTCAGGGGTTTGACACCCGATGGACAAAAAGGAAAATCCAGCGTTCGGCCCGGCGGAATCCCAGCCCAGGTTCAGGACGATATTCAAGGTGGTCGCCCTGGTCGTGGTCAGCACGGTGTTTTTCGGCATGGGCATGTGCTACCAGCTTTTCAAGTTTTACAAGTCCGAGCTGCCCTCGATCGCCAAGATGGAGCTCGATCCGCCGAATCTGGTGACCCGTATCTTTTCTGCGGACAGTGTTCTGCTGGCCGAGCTCTATACCGAGCGCCGGATTCCGGTCTCCCTGGACCAGTTGCCGGACAACCTGAAATCCGCCCTGCTCTCGGTCGAGGATCGCAAGTTCTATTCGCACTGGGGCATCGACCTCTGGGGCATTACCCGGGCCTTCGTAGTAAACCAGGTTTCCGGCAAGATTGTCCAGGGTGGCTCGACGATTACCCAGCAGCTGGCCCGCGAGCTGTTCCTCAACCGCGAAAAAACCTACACCCGTAAAATCCGCGAGGCAATCCTTTCCTGGGAGATTGAGCGCACCTACACCAAGGATGAAATCCTGGAGCGCTATTTCAACCAGATTTATTTCGGCAGCGGCGCCTGGGGTATCGGCGAGGCCGCGCAGACCTATTTCAGTAAGAAAGTCGGCGAGCTGGACCTGGCCGAGTGCTCGCTGCTGGCCGGCCTGCCCAATGCTCCCAGCCGCAACAGTCCGATTATCAGCCAGGAAAACGCCCTGGAACGGCGCAACTGGGTGCTGACCTGCATGGAAGAGACCGGCGCGATCAGCGCAGCGGTGGCCGATTCGGTTAAAAAATTGCCGGTCAAGATCAAGCCGCGCTCCAATCGGGGCTGGATCGCCCCCTATTTCGTCGAGTACGTAAAGAGCCTGCTGCTGAAAGATTATTCCGAGGAGGACCTTTTCCGCTCGGGTTTGCAGGTCTATACCACTCTCAACGTGCGGATGCAGAAAGCCGCCGAAAAAAATATCGCCGAATACCTTCAAACTATCGAATCGGGACAGCTCCGGTCTTTCAGTCACCGGACACGCCGCCAGATAATCGGAGCCGACTCGCTCTCCGCCGCCGAGATGGCTCAAACCGAATACCTGCAGGCCGCCCTGATCGCCCTCGAGCCGAAAACCGGCTATATCAGGGCCATGGTCGGGGGAAGGAATTTCTGGGAGAGCAAGTTCAATCGCGCGGTCCAGGCGCTGCGCCAGCCGGGAAGCGCCTTCAAGCCCTTCGTCTATACCGCGGCTATCGACAATGGTATCCCGGCCTGCCAGGTGGTGGAAGACTCGCCGATTTCGATTGACCAGGCCGATGGCACTGTCTGGCGCCCTTCGAATTACACCGGCGATTTCCGGGGCGCGGTCACCATGCGATCCGGGATGGTCAGCTCGATCAACCTCGTGGCGATCAAGACCCTGATGACTGTCGGTGCGGAAACTGTCGCCGCCTATGCCCGGCGGATGGGGATCACTACCCGGATCCCCCCGGTGGAATCAATCGCCGTGGGCAGCGCCGATGTTTACCCGATCGAGCTGGTCGCCGCCTACACGGTGTTCCCCAACCTGGGCGTCCGGGTCGAACCGCTGGCAATCACCGAAATCCGCGACCAGCAGGGCAGCCTGCTGCATAGTTTCCAGACCAGCCGCGAGGAGGTACTCAGCCCGCAGACTACCTATATCGTGCTGAGCATGATGCGCGATGTGGTGGATTACGGGACCGGTATAGGCTCTCGGGCCCTGGGCTTCACCCTGCCCGCCGGAGGCAAGACCGGCACTACCAATAATTACACCGATGCCTGGTTTGTCGGCTACACCCCGGACCTGACCTGCGGGGTCTGGGTCGGCTTCGACCAGCCGCAGCGCATCATCAACCAGGGGACCGGCAGCGTGCTCGCCCTGCCGATTTGGGCCAATTTCATGAAAGAGGCCCTCCAGGGGACCGAAACCCACGAATTCCCAGATGCGCCGGATGGGCTCACCAGCCGGCTGGTCTGCAAGAGCTCCGGGCTGCTGTCCACCCAGTTCTGCCCCCCGGAATCGGTCTATACCGAAATCTTCAAGGTCGGCACCGAACCCTCGGATTACGAGGAATGCTACGTCCACAAACCGTCGATCTATTCGCATTGATTATAGTGGTTGCCAGGAGTTTCTGCGGTCTGGTTAGACAAGGATAGTCCGGCGCGCTCGAAAGCCCCGGCTGAACATTTCTCCCGCACCCGTAATGAAGGAGCTTCCCCATGTCAACGCTGCTCAAAAGCGCCGTAGCCCTGATCGCCCTCAGTATCCCCTTCGGCTGTTCACCGGCTGTCGAATACGATACGATTATCCGCAACGGGATGATTTACGATGGCAGCGGCTCCGCGCCGTACTCCGGTGACCTGGCGATCTCCGGCGACAGTATCGCCGCGCTGGGCAAGCTGCCCGGGAACGCCCGCGGCCGCGGCGAGATCGACGCCCATGGTCTGGCGGTCTGCCCGGGTTTTATCAACATGCTGAGCTGGGCCAATGAATCCCTGATCGCCGACGGCCGCTCGCAAAGCGACATCCGCCAGGGGGTAACCCTCGAAGTGCTGGGCGAGGGCGAGTCGATGGGACCGCTCAGCGACAAGATGAAACAGGAGCTGCTCGACCGCCAGAGCGATATCAAGTACGCTATCGAATGGAACACTCTCGGCGAATACCTCGAATACATGGAGAAAAGGGGCATCTCGACCAACCTGGCCTCCTTCATCGGCGCGGCCACTCCACGGATCAATGTGATCGGCTATGAGAACCGTCCGCCCACTCTCGAGGAGCTGGACCGGATGCGCGCCCTGGTGCGCCAGTCCATGCTGGAGGGGGCGATGGGGGTAGCTTCCTCGCTGATTTACGCCCCGAGCTTCTACGCCGGCACCGAGGAGCTGATCGCCCTGGCGCAGGAGGCGGGAAAATACGGCGGGATGTACATTTCCCACATGCGCAGCGAGGGCAATGGATTCCTGGAGGCGCTCGATGAGCTGCTGACAATCGCCCGCCGGGCCGGGGTGCGCGCGGAAATCTACCATTTCAAAGCCGCCGGCGAGGCCAACTGGCCCAAGCTGGAGGAGGCGATCCGGAAAATCGAGGCCGCTCGCACAGAGGGCCTGCAAATCACCGCCGACATCTATCCATACACCGCCGCAGCCACCGGCCTGGATGCCGCCATGCCGCCCTGGGTCCAGGAGGGCGGCTTCGACGCCTGGGCCGCCCGGCTGCAGGACCCGGCGATCCGCAAAAAAGTGTCCGCCGAGATGGGCCAGCCCGGCAAAAACTGGGAGAATTTCTTCTCCCTGGCCGGCCCGGAAAATATGCTGCTGATCAAATTCAAGAACGACAGCCTCAAGTCCTATACCGGCAAGACCCTGGCCGAGGTTGCCGCCCTGCGGGGAACCCCGGCGGCTGAGACCGCGATGGACCTGGTGTACCAGGATGGCAGCCGCCTCGAGACAGTGTACTTCCTGATGAGCGAGGAGAATGTCCGCAGGAAAGTCGCCCTGCCCTGGGTCAGCGTGGGCTCGGACATGGAGTCCAGCGCACCCGAGGGCGTGTTCCTGGAATCCAGCACCCACCCCCGGGCTTATGGCTCTTTCGCGCGCTTTATCGGCAAGTATGCCCGCGAGGAGGGGCTCATCCCCATCCAGGAAGCGGTGCACAGGCTGAGCGGACTTCCGGCCTCAAATTTGCGCCTGGCGCGCAGAGGCCTGCTCAAGCCGGGCTATTTCGCCGATGTGGTGGTTTTCGACCCGCAGACCATTATCGACCACGCCACTTTCGAGAACCCGAAACAGTACGCCACCGGCGTGGCGCATGTCTTTGTCAACGGCGGCCAGGTGATCAAGGACGGCGAGCACACCGGAGCCAAGCCCGGCAGGATCGTGCGCGGCCCGGGATACAAGGGAGCGGCAGGAATGTGAGCCGATCGACTTTCAAAGAGGGGTAAAGCAACTCTTCCCCCTTGGCAAAAGGGGGATTCGAGGGGGATTTGCTTTATTTCGTTTCGAGTTAACTTTATCCATAACATGAGGGCCTTTCTGCATGATCAGACAACCGAATAAACTCAGGGCCAAGCTGAAAAGCGGCAAGGTGGCGGTCGGCAGCGCGGTGCACTCCTGGAGCCCCAACGTGGTGGAGATCGCGGGCTATGCCGGCCTGGATTTCGTGCGTATCGACGGGGAGCACTCCTGGAGACGGGACCTGACCGCGGAAAACCTGATGCGCGCGGCCACGATTGCCGATGTGGTGGCGATCCTGCGCGTGGACAAGGATGACCCCTACCTGGTGCGCAAGGCCCTGGAGATCGGCGCCGGAGCGGTGCTGGTCCCCAATATCCATACGCCAAAGGAGGCCGAGCAGGTGGTGAAAGCGGCCAAGTTCCCGCCCCGCGGTATCCGCGGCTACTGCGGCGACTGTTTCTCGGCCTACTGGGGCACGAAGGCCGGCAAGGAGTGGGTCGAGTGGAGCGACAGCGAGCCGCTGATCGGGATCATGATCGAGCACGTGGCGGCAATGGAGCATATCGAGGAGATCCTCTCTGTCGAGGGGCTGGATTGGGTGCTTTTCGGCGCGGCGGACTTTTCCATGTCCATCGGCCTGGGAGGGCCGGAGCGCTACAACAAGCAGGTGCTCAAGGCGATGGAAAAAACTATCGCCACCGCGCGCCGGCACGGCGTATATGTGGGCGCACCCACCGAGGAGGAAAATATTCACCGGATGGTGGAGATGGGCGTGAGCATGGTCGAAGTCTTAAGCGACCTGCTGCTGCTGGATGAAATCTGGAGAAGGCAGGTATCGATAGCTTCGATGCTATTGCCTAAATAAAAAAGGCTGCTCCAATTTTAGGAAACAGCCTGTTAAAATGCTTGTAGCTCAATTTCACTTGCTGTAATGTTCCGCTACAGCTCGCAGCATATTAAATATTTTCCTCTCCCCCTTACTCCTCGAACTGCCGTACCGTGCTTTCCAGCTCCAGCTCCTCGGGAGATAACTGCTCCTCGTAAAGCGAGCTGTTTTTACGCCTGGGCTTTCTGCGCTCCTCAGACTCGGCCTCCTCGATCGCTTTCATCACCTCGGTGATCTCGCGCACCAGCCGCGCCATGTACTCCGAGGACTGGGTCAGGTACTGGACATGCCGCAGCACGGTTACAAACACGCCGAAACGCAGCAGCAGCAGCGACAGCAGGATCACCACCAGCCCGGCGGCGAACACCAGCGCCGCGGTCAGCCGGACGGTAAGCTCGTTCGAGGCCACCATCGCCGCCAGTCCCAGCGCGCACAGGGCGAGCCCGCAGGTCAGTATCAGCACCCGCCCGGCTCTGACAAATTGAGCTTTCATCGTTGCACCTTTCTGATTCAGGTCTCTTACCGCCCCCCCGGTTTCCTCCACCAGCCGTATTACCCGGATAATTCACAAATTTGCGCGAAAATCTCCATAATGCTTAGCTGTAAGGGCACGGATGCCCCTACGGTAAACCGTTTAATTTACTTGGTTGCGAAAAAGTTCATTTAAAAATCCAGGCTCATTCCCACCCGGTGGGTGGTCCCGATCCCCGCGTGGCCGGCATCGATCTCGGCCGCATAGTCAAAGCGGAAAACCTCCCGCTGATACCCCAGGCCGAACGAAGGAGTGGTGCGGTCGAAACGCCGGGTCACTCCGCCGCGGATAAAGAATGTTTCCGGCAGGATTTCGTACTCAGCGCCGGCTCCGAACGAGCCGTAATGGCCGCGCTCGAAATGCAGCTCGGCCGCCGCCAGCAGGCCCTCGACAATCAGGTAGCTCCCGCCCAGGTCGATCTCCATGGGCAGGCCATCCGACAGGCCGCTGTCCCAGGAAAGGCGGCTCAGAGCGTTGCGCAGCACCACTCCGACTGTGCTGAACGGGTCCGGCTCGGCGTAGAGCGCCAGGTCCAGTCCCGCGCCCTTGCCGCCCGTATCCACGATATCCGTGCTGATAAAATAGCCTTTGACCGCCACTCCCGCGGACAGGTAATCCCCCAGCCGCTTACCCAGGGCATAGCAGACCGTGTTCTCCGCGTAGCCCAGCTCGCCGATTCCGCCCGGCCCCTCGACCGTGGTGCCCCGCCAGTTCCAGTAAATTCCGCTGGCCCCATAGCCCTTGTCCGGCTGTACGTATTCCAGATAGACATTGCGCACCAGGCCCAGCGAGCTCAAATCGGCGTAGCTCAGGCCCGCGCTGCGTGTGTCGGCGTAGCCCAGCCAGGCCGGGTTATGATAGGCCGCCCCGGTCCTGCGCACGACCGCCGTGTAGGTCCCGCCCATCCCGGCGCCGCGTACCGACACCGGGAAGCTGGCGAAAGCGCCGGCGGTGACATCGGAGCCGCCCGCCGCCAGGTATCCCGGACAGGCCAGGAGTGCCAGCAGCAGGACCGGCTGGAACAGCGTTATTTTTCTCAAAAGGCAACCCATTGTACCATAAGGAATTAAAAATTGCAAATATTTTTTAAGGGTTTCCATAAATTATCACAACTTATTATATATTATAGCATTAGAGCCACTTATCACCTTCGCGCCACTGCCAGGGTCTTGCGGATGCGCTCCGTGCTGCCGTCATCGAAAGTAACTTCCCAGTAATAGATGAACACGCCGTTGGTTACCAGGCTCCCTCCGTCGTTCTCCAGGAGCCATTCCGCGGTCACTGAGTTGCCCCCGCCCTCAATCCGGTTGGTGACATCCAGCTTGCGGATCAGGTCGCCGCGCAGGTTGAATATCCGCAGCATCGCCCGCTGGATGCGCTTGCCGCTCTGGCCGGAGAAGAAATTGATCCGCGCGCTGGTCCGCGCCGGAACCTCATCGACAAAAGCCACCGAGCGGCCCGCCGCGCCGCCCGCGGCATTGACCAGGGGCACCCGGTAAACTGTTCGCAGGCCCGCGCGGTCGCGGATATCCAGGCGCAGACGGTGCAGACCGGCATTCTGCAGTTTGGCGAAACGGGCCTCCAGATGCGTGTTGTCGGACCAGACCCGGCTTGTCGGCTGGAGCTGGTTGCCGCGCGGGTCTTCGATCTCCACTATCGTGGAATCGTTATCGATTTCCGAAACCGCCGGATAGGCACCGTGGTCCGTGAATTGGACCAGCGCCCTGACATTGTCGGCCTCGAACAGGACTTCCACTGCTTCAGTGTCCGGCGGCACGTTGTCGAAGGTAAAGATGCCCCGCGCGATCGAGCGGGAACCGAGCTCGGGAATCGCCAGGTCCGCCCGCACCTCGTAGAGGCCGTCCGCGCTGCCATCCGTAGCCAGGGTGTCCGCCAGGTTGAGAAAGAGCGTATCCCCGGACAGGGCCGTAGTCCCCTGAAGGGACACGCCGAAGTGCAAGACCGTCAGAGAGCGGTCAGCGCCCGGGATCATCCGCTCGGCGGTTCCCTTGACCCGGGCGTAGAGCCGGGCCAGCGGCCCGGTGACCACCGAGCTGTCCGGCGGAAAAAGCTCCACCAGGCCGACTATGTTGAGCGGGAAACTGATCACGCTGTCCAGGGTATTGCCGGCCTGGTCGGTGATATTGAAGGTCAGGGAATAAATGCCGGAGGCGGTGGGTTTCCCGCCCTCGAAAATCAGCGTGAGCCGGCTGACCCCGTCGTGGCTCGTGCGAACCGCCAGCGCCGCGCCTGAGGGATCGGCGGCGGCAGCCGCAGCGGACTGCAAGACAATACCCGCGCTGGCCCGGCCGGTCCGGGCGGGCAGGTCCTCGAACCTGACCGTTACCGAGGAGGTGTCCGCTGCGTATTTCACCTCGGTGATCGCCGGCCGCCGGTTATCGTAGACAAAAGTGAAACTGGTATCGAGATCGCCGGTGACCGGCATCTTGTCCACAATATGCGCCAGCAGGATAAAGCGCCCGTCCTCCGAGCCGTCGTTGGACAGCAGTCTGCTGGCGGTGAATTTGAGTGTAGTCGGCGACTCTGAGGTCACGGTCCCGGCCACTTCCGAGGAATCCGGACTGAACAGCTTCAACAGGCTATTCCCGAAATCCAGGCCCGTGCCGCTGTTGTCCACCAGAGTCAGCGTGACTGTCAGGGGCTGGGGGGGCTGGGGCAGCCCCGCCTCGTTCACCACCGCGCCGAAAGGCGCGGATACCTGGGTCACTGTGGGGCGGCTATTGACATTACCGATAACGAAACCGAGCTGCGTATAATCCCGGCTATTGCCCGCCTTGTCCGCGATAAT
>MFIX01000229.1:10100-20188 GCA_001780825.1 Candidatus Glassbacteria bacterium RIFCSPLOWO2_12_FULL_58_11
CCGCGATAAACAGGTTCACCGTGTAGACTCCGGAGGTCCTGAGCGGCGGGTCGAACGAGGCGAACAGGGTGCTGTCGCCGTTATTGGTGTAAGTCACTGTCTGCGGAGCGACTCCGGGAACCGTGATAGTCGAGGTAAGCAGCGAGACACCCGAGCCGGGCTGAACATCTTTTAGAACTACCGTCACCCGCGCGGAATCCGCCTTGAAGCTCAGGGTGTCCGGCCGCTGGGTATCGTTGAAAAAGCTGGCGGAATCCACCAGAGCGCCGCTGGTCGGATCGTTGTCGTTTACCGTGATATACAGCCGGAAAATCCCGTCCATCGAGCCGTCCGTGGCGATATTGTCGCTCACCGTGAAACTGAGCGTGCTTCCCTGGACCGTGGAGCTTCCGCCGATTTTCTTTCCCGCAGCCTGGTAATACAGCTCGAGGCTGCTCGTGGCGGCGTCGATCCCGGTGCCGCTGTTATCGGAAACTGTCACATCGAAAACCCAGGGGATGTTCGCCTGCTGGTCCAGGCGGCTGTTCAGGAAGCCTCCGCGCGCGGTAGCCGCGGCCGCGGTGGCGCTGACCAGCGTGGGGCCCTGGGCCGGCTCGCCGATCTGGAAGCGAACCGGAGGAAAGAGCGAGTCGGTATTCTCCAGGCTGTCGGAAAAAATCGCTTTCAGGGTGCACGTGCCAGTCTGGGTGATACTGTCGGAGGGGACAAAGCGCACCGTGTCCCGCTTCGCGTACAGGGTTTTGCCTTCGATATCCAGGCCGGTTGGGTCGGTGATCCTTATGCTGGTCTGGTTGAGGTTCACGCCGCTGACCCGCCCACCCGTACCGTCGCTGAGCCGCAGCTCTACTGTATCCGAGGGGCCGAAACCCAGCAGGACCGAGCCCAGGAGGCGTTGCTTGACTCCCGCTACCCGGATCAGCGTATCGGTCACCACCGGGGGCTTGGTATCCAGGATCACGCTCAGCGTATCGCTGCGCGTCGGGCCGTTCCGCACCCCGTCGAAACTGACCGCGTTGATCTTCTTCAGGCCGTCATTGCCCAGCGCGATAACCGCGCTGAACAGGCCGATGGTGTCGGCATTCAGGGAAGCCGCCCCGCCGCCGTTAAGGATTATCGCCACTGAATCTCCAGGGTCAGTGCGGCCGGAGACTGTCAAGTTGGCTTCCCGGGTTCGCGCGGGCAATGCATCGAGAATCATGAACGCCGGTTTCTGGTTGTCCACCACCACCAGATCCCGGCTTTCCGAGGTTTCGAAAGTCAGCGGATCGAATACCGAGATAATTATCCTGTAAGCTTTCTGGCTGTTCAGGCTGACATAGCTTCCCGCATCGTTCTTGCCATCCCAGGTCTGGGTGTGGCTACCCGATTCCTGGGAGGAATTGCTCAGCAGGGTGCGCACCAGGTTGTTGGAGACAAAAGCCGTGCTGTCGCGGAAGATCTGCAGCGTCACATTCCCCGCCCGGTTAAGCGCATAGCTGATCGTGGCGAAATCGAAGCGGTTGTTGGCGTCCGCCGGGCTGATCGAATCCGGCCCCACCTGCAGGCTGGTGATACTGATCGGCGTGCTGACCGCGGTCACCGTGCCGGTAAAGCGGGCCAGGTTGCCGCTCTCATCCACCGCGGTTATCGTATAGGTATAGGTATCGTCATCTAAAATCGGGCCGAGGCTCGCCTCGTAGATGCCATTGCCGATAAACGGCGGGTCCAGCGGCAGGTCCGAGGCTGCGGTCTCGTTCAGGCTATTGTTGACATCCACCCGCACCGTCCCGGCGAAAGTGCGCACCTCCACCGAGTTGCTGGTGTTCTCGTCTTCCGCGTCAGCACTTGCCACATTTTCCACCGCTTTAATTGAGTCGAATTTGGCGCCGTTAGGATCGGAGTACACCTTACCCACAGCATCGTTGGGGTCGATGGAGATCGTTCCGGTGGTGACAGCCACGGTATCGCCCGAGTCCAGGATACGCCAGCCGCTCGCACGGAAGCTGATTGTCTGCCTGTTCAGGCTGCGCTTGATGAACTGAAGCTGGATGGGGCCGAAAGGTACTTTTTTGTTAGTCATTCCACTTGGAGTGAGTGAGTAAGTTGGTGGAGTAGCTCCATCACTTACTCTGGTGAAAGTGATAGTGCCCACCGAGGCGTTCTGCGGCAGGCCGGTCAGGGTAAACTTGATCCGCGCGTAATCATTGATATTGTCGCTGTTCGGGCTGAACGGGTTGGGGCTGACCGAAACCGAGCTGATCACCGGCGGCTGGCTGTCGATATTTATCTCGCCGGTCACCGGTTTCGATTTGAATTGGTCATCCGTGTCCAGGTCTTCCGCCCGCACCAGGTAGGTATATGTCGAATCCTTCAGCAGGAGGGAATCTCGCGTTCCGTTTCTCCTCCAGATATGGATTTTTCCGTTCCAGACAAATTCGTTCAGCCCGGCCTTTGCGCTGGTGGAGGAAAAAATCGTATCCGAACCGAATACTTTGTATTGATCGCCCAGAGCCAGACTGTCCGAGAATCGCTGCTTGGAAGCGCTGGGAGGGTCGGAAACGCGGAACAGCGTGTCACCGCTGAACAGTACCAATGTATCTTTTATGACTACGGTGTAAACTTTCGGGTCCCGGAAAAAGACAATCTCGATAGTGACTTTCGAGTTCTCGCTCAGGGTGTAACTGAACTTGGTGGTCTCGTTTAACCCGTCTTTATTGGGCGAGAATGGGTTCGGCTCGGCCTTGACATTGGAGATTACGGTGGGCTGGTCCTGGCCGCGGATCTCAGGGCTGAAAATCGCGAAAGCCAGAAAGAATGAAGTCAGGAGGGATAAAAAGCGTGCGGATAGAAAAACTCCGGGCTTTTTTTCAGGCATAGTGTGTCCGCATGGGCGCGAATTGGAAACCGGAACCGCCTGCCCGGGAGAGCCGCGCAGGGTGAAATTCAAGCCTTACGCCATTTTAACCTATTTTGCGGAAAAAAACAACATTAGGCGAGCCTTGCCGCGCCTGGAGGAGATAAGCGGACCATAATAATCTAAATAATTCCCCGGAGATTAATCTGCATTATCCCAGCAGTGTATTTGTAGGGGAGGGTTTAAAACCCTCCCCTACGGGAATCGCTATCTTTCGGCATCGTCAGCGTGCTGCACCGTGCCCGTCGCATGCGCGGGCGATCACATGGGTCCGCCCCAACCGAGTTTGCGGCATCCTGTGAATAATCCGGTTAGAATCAATATCTTCTGGGGCAGGCCCCTGTGCCTGCCCCAGGCCATCGGGTGGACAGCTGGGGCCGCCACACAAGGTTTGCAGCTTTTTACCTGAACGCCTCCCCCTTTGAAAAAGGAGGAAAGAGGGGGATTTCCAATAAACCTCAAACGGTTTCCGCTTCGCCGTACAGGTCGTAGTCCCCGCTGACGGTTATCCGGACCCGCGCCATCCTGCCCGGAGCGAGCTTTTCCCCCGGCTTTTCCGCCACGAACACCGAACCGTCCACCTCCGGCGCATGGGCCGGGCTGCGGCCCAGCCAAGCCAGATGCGGCTCCGGCCTCTCCGCCGCCTCAACCCTTCTCTCGATCAGCACCGGCATTGTCGAACCCACCCGCGCTGCGTTAAGCTCGGCGCTAATCCCGCGCTGAATGTCCAGCACCTCCGCCAGACGGCGCTCTTTTTCCGGCCGCGGCACTCTGTCGCGCATCCCGGCAGATGGCGTGTTCTCCTCACGCGAATAGAGAAAGCCGCCCAACCGGTCGAACCGTACCTCTTCGATAAAACGTAGCAGCTCCGCAAAATCCTTCTTTCCCTCGCCCGGAAAACCCACCAGCACGGTCGTGCGCAGCACCGGCCGCTTCAGCAGCGCCCGCGCCAGCCCGATCCTGTCCAGAATCTGACTCGCGGTCACTTTCCGGCCCATCCTCTCGAGCATACGGTCGGAGGCGTGCTGGACCGGCAGGTCCAGGTAGGGCAGGATCCGCGGCTCGGCAGCCATCAGCTCCAGCAGCTCCCGGCCCAGGTGCGCCGGATGGATATAGAGCAGGCGCAGCCAGGGGATTTGCGTCTCCTTCAAAAGCTTTTCCATTAGCCCAACCAGGCCCCGGTCTCCGCCCCGGTCCGCGCCGTAGGCCGCCACATCCTGGGCGATCAGGTTAAGCTCTTTCACGCCCAGGCTTTCCAGGTAGCGAGCCTCGGCCACGATCTCCGCTTCCGGCCGGCTCTGTAAGTTTCCTCGGATCAGCGGGATCGCGCAGTAGGAGCAGTGGTTGTCGCAGCCCTCGGAGATTTTCAGGTAGGCCCAGCCCTCGGCCGCGGTCAACGCCGCGCGTCGGGGGGCCTGGACTCCACGCTCGCCCGGGGGAGCCAGGCCGAGCCTGGCGGCCAGGGCCACGCCTAGGCCGCGCTGCTCCTCGCCCAATCCCAGAAAGACATCCACTTCCGGCAGCTCGGATTCCAGCTTCGCGCGGTAACGGCTGGCCAGGCAGCCCACCACCACCAGCACCCGGCAGCTTCCCCTGGTTTTGAACCGCGCCGCCTCGAGGATCGTCTCGATGGACTCCTCCTTGGCCGGCTCGATAAAAGCGCAGGTGTTGACTACTATCGCCCGCGCCTGGGAGAGATCTTCTATCGGCGTAAAGCCCGCGCTCTCCAGCTCGGCAAGCATGTATTCGCTGTCCACCGTGTTCTTAGCGCAGCCCAGGGTGATCAGCCCGACCGGGACGCCCTTACCTGCCATCCGAGGAAACTCCCGTTCTTATGATTGAATTTCTTTTTTGATCCGCCGGTTTTTATTAACAGTCCCCTCTTGAGAGGGGTGCCCGCGAAGCGGGCGGGGTGTGTAAATCGTGGTCGCCCTTGCCTTGCACTTCCGGCTTCAACCATCTCAAATCTCTTGGAAATCTTTTTCGACCAAATATTTCCCCCGGCAGGGAGCCGGCCCCAGGTCATTTCTATTACTTTTTCATTTCGCCCAGGTAGGGATAATTATCAAAACTGTCCCCCTGGCCCAGCACCCGGGGATCGCCGCTTTCTCTCAGCTCACTCATTAGCTGATCTTTCAAATTCTTAGTTATTTCCGCATAGTCCGGTTCGGCGGCGACATTGGTCAGTTGGTCAGGGTCTTTGCGCAGATTGTAGAGCTCCTCGGCGGGCCGCTTGGCGCAGCACAGTTCGTAGCAGCGCTTCACCCCGGGCTCCTCCCGGTGCTCCACCAGGTAGCTCTTGGTCGGACTGTTGTCGATATCGCCCAGGGAGGGGCCCCACATGCTGGCCTCCGGGTCGCCGGCGGGCCAGAGCTCCGGCGCGAAATTATGGATATACAGGTAATTCCGGTTGCGGATAGCGCGCATGGGAGTTCCCCGCATGTTATCGGCCTGAGCTGGAGTGTGGCGCTCCTTGCCGGTCAGAACATGGTCCCGCGACTGGTCCACGGTCCCCGACTTATCCGAGCCGAAAACATTCATCAGGCTGCGGCTGGTCATGTCTTTCAGTGGCTGAAGGCCCGCCGCTTCAAGAAATGTGGGCGCGAGATCGGCCAGGCTGACAAAATCCTCGACAACGCGCCCCTTCTTTATCCTGCCGCCCCATTGCACGGCCAATGGCACATGCACGCCCAAGTCATAGAGGTTGCTCTTACCGCGCGGGAATGGCCAGCCGTTGTCGCCGGAAATTACCACAAGCGTATTATCCAGCTCGCCCATTTCTTCGATAATTTTCAGCGCCTGGCCCGCCTCCCGGTCGAACCGCTCAACCTCCAGGTAGTAGTCGCAGATATCCGTACGGACCTCTTTCGCATCCGGTAGGCACGGCGGCACCTGCACATCCTCCGGTTTCATCCCGCTCTTTACTCCGGACTGCCAGTCATAAGGCCGGTGCGGATCGGATGAGCCGAACCAGAAGCAGAAAGGTTTGTCAGGAGGACGGTTGCGGAAAAAATCGGCGACACTCTCGAAAGATTGTCCGGCCGTGGGCCGCTCGCGGTCCTTGCCGGGACCGAAAGCCTTGCGGTAGTGTCCGGTGAAATATCCGTTGTCCTCCAGCAGGTTCGGATAGGTCTGCGGGCCTTCCGGGAATTCGCTCCACAGGTCCGCTCCCGCGCCCAGACGCCAGGGATACTGGCCGGTCAGGATAGAGTTGCGCGAGGGCGTGCAGGAGGGACACGTTACAAAGGCATTGTTGAACAGAATGCCATTGGCCGCCACCCTGTCAAATGTCGGCATCTGCATGGCCTTGTCGCCGTAAAGAGGAGCATGCGGCCAGCCCCAGTCATCGGCAATGCAAAAAAGTATGTTTGTCCGTGCTGCTGAGGTTTCATAGGCCATCAGGCCGCTGGAGCAGACCGCCACGGCGCTCAATCCCGCACCCGTACTCTTAAGAAACTTGCGGCGTGTCATGTAATTATTCATAATTTTTCCCCTTTTTCTATCTGTGTTTCTTTACTGCCGCTTCTAGCAATATGTTAAAATTTGGCCTATTCTGTACAAAATTGGACTAATCAGATCGATCCCGCATGAAATTTAAGGCGTACGCATAATCCAGAGGTGCGCCTAGGTGTCGGGTCAAGGACGTACAGGCGGATGTGCCAGAATAGATTGGGAGAAGCAAAGACCCGGTCGCTACCGGTTCTCGATAAACAGCACCACCAGCGCCGCCTGCATCCAGAGATCGAGCAGCATCCCGATCAGCAGGCTTACCGGCAGTGCCATGAGCTTTAGCAGCAGGGCCGCGGGCAGGCCCGCCAGGTGAGATGATCTGCCGATCAGGCTCAGCGGCGCGGAAAAAGACCAGCTCGCCACGCTCAGCACGATAGAGGCTGCGATCAGGCCCAGGACCAGCGGCCAGTTCTCGGAAAAGAAAGACAGCGCCCTGCGCATGGCCTTTCCCGGCTCCAGCTCCTCGACACACACAGCGCAGAGCGCCAGGCGGTACCAGAAGAGGGCGATCCAGCCCGCGATTACGGTCAGCAACAGAAAAAAAACTCCGGAAACGCCGAGGAAAATAAGCAGCGGGTTGATCGCAAAATTCCCGCTTACAAACATCGAGGAAAGGCTGGTGACAAAGAGCGCGGCCAGAATTATCAGAAATATCGCCGGAAGGAGGGGTAGGATCGAGGCCAGGGTGGCGGTCGCCAGGCTGGCTTTCAGGCGTTTGCGGCCCTCCTCCCAGAATATCGCTGAGGGCAGCTTGACTACCGCGGCCGCGCCCCCTGCCGCGGAGCGGCTCACCGCACCGGTAAGCGCGGCCTGGTAAAACAGCATGAGCACCAGAAAAATGCTGAATCCCACCAGGCAGCCGGCCATCGAGTAGAGGATCAACTGCCAGTGGCCGAGCAGGAACGAGAGGGGACTTTTCCAGAGCAGGTCCGGCTCGAAATACCTTCCCCGCGCCACCCAGTAGAGGATCGGCAGCCCGGTCCCCCCGAGCATGAACAGCGGGCCGGCCAGCATGTAGAGCAGCGACCAGAGGATGAGCCAGAGGTTATTCAGGATGACAACCGCGGCCCCGCGAAGGGTGGTGATAATTTTTTCGAGCATGGTGTCAGCCTCACTGGTTCAGTTGAATTTCTGCAGCACCTTTTTCCCGGTCAGCTCGCGCAGGGCATCCCCGGCGATCCAGCGCGCCTGGCGCGAATCCTGGTCGTGCATCTCTCGGGCAGCGGCAATCGCCAGGGCGTTCAGCCTGACGTTGCGCTTGCCGATCTGCCGCAGAGCCCAGTTGACCGCTTTCTTGACCAGGTTCCGCTCATCCGCCGAGGCTTTGCTGATCGCTTTCAAGAACGGGTAAAATTTCTTATCATCCGCCTTCTTGTCGTGCACCGCCAGCCAGGCCATGAGCGCGAAGCCGGCCCGCTTGACATATTCCTCCCGGCTGGCGCTCCACTTGAGAGCTTTTTTCCAGGCGAAAGGCGTCCGGTCGAACAACGCGCCGCAGACCGTGTCGCAAACCGCCCAGGAATCGAACTCCGTGGCCCAAAGCTCCATCTGCTCCTCGCTCACCTGCGCCGGATCATCGACCAGGGCGGCCAGGATCCGCGCCTCGTGGAAACCGGAGTTCCATAACCGCAGGGCCAGGGTGTGGTCCTTGCCGATTTCGCGGGCCATTTTCCGCAATTCGGGCATCGCCACCCCATAGACCCTGACGGGCCGGATGCCGTAACGGGACATGCCGGCTACATTGGCCGGGTTCGCCAGGCTCTCCAGACGGCTGATAACTATTGAAAAATCCAACTTTTTCCCGGTCAACCTTCTATTCTCTTGACTCTAATAGTGTGTTAAAATATCTCCTGCGCGGCTGGTTATTTCCAGGCACCATTGGGGCGACGCATGCGTCGCCTCTACAACCCCTGATTATTCCATAGTATGCGTGATTATTTCAACTCGCCTTCAGCTTAAAGGGAACCCGCTTTTCTTTCCTGTCGCTTATCTTTCAATATAGAAGCGCGCGATCACCCGGATCGGCGTGGGGCGCTGGACCTCGCTAAACCCGGCGCGCTCGAAAGCCGAGAAAATTCCTGTATAGATAAACAGATCGAACAAGTTTACGCCCTCCGGTTTGGTTCGCGGATAACCCTCGACAATCTCCGCTCCCTCCCCGGCGGCGAAACTCACTGCGGCTTTGAGAAGCTCCCCGCTCAGGCCGTGGCGTCGGTATTCCTTCGCGACGAACAGGCAGACTATGCTCCAGACCGGCCGGTCATCCACCGGCTTGAGTGTCCGCGTGGTTTCAAACCTGGGGAATTCAGTGCGCGGGGCCAGGGAGCACCAGCCGACCGCCCGCTCCCGGTCATAGGCCAGGATTCCGGGCCTCTTTCCGGACTCCACCAGCGTTTTCATCGCCCGTTTATTCGGCTCGCCCTGCCCCTGCCGGTACTCCTTCATGGCCAGGCGCCAGAACATGCACCAGCAGCCGGCGCAGGCCCCTCGGGGGCCGAACAGTTTTTCGAAATCAGCCCATCTCTCCGGGGTAAGCGGGTAAAACCGGTAAGGGGAACCGGCCACAGGTATCTCTGTCATCATTCATTCTCCCGGCGGCGGGTGTTTTGGCGGGCGTGCTTAATTTCGGTTGTCAATCAGTAATCAATATGATTCAGGGGCGACTAAAAAATTCCCGGCTCCTTAATTTTCATCCAGTATCTGCGTGCCGGGCGGCGGAGTGAAATTGAATTTGCCTGAGGAAAACTCGGCGTTCTGCTCGAAGTCCGACAGGTCGAAAGTGTTGAAATTGCCGCTCTCATCCAGGTAGCGCACCGCGCGGGTCGCGAAAGTCCGGCTATCGACCCAGGCGCGCAGGGTCTTGTAGAAATTGGTCGGCGCCAGAGGCTCCAGATCGAGGACATAGCTCTCGGCGCCGCCCCGTGGCTCACGGCCCACCATCGTGCCGCTGAACCGCCGGCTCATCTGCCCGCCGAGCACGTAGCGCGGCCCCTCAACTCCCTCGCCCATCGGCGCGCGCATGGCCTGGGGCACATCTTCCTGCGGCATGTAGAACCAGTACCAGGTCCCATCCGCTACGAGCAGTTGTCCTCTGGGCTTGCGGTATTCGAGCCTCAAATACTCCGGCTTGAGGAAATACAGGGTGCCGTTGAACCGCTCGCTTTTCTCCAGCGCCGGCACTTCGACAAGCTGCGTGAACGAGGCCTTGAAAGAAGAAAAACCAGCGTAATAGCGGTCGATCCCCTGAAGGACTTCCTCGAAAGTGAGCGGGGATTCCGCCCGGCTGACCGGTGCGGCGAGCAGAGTAATAAAAAGCCCGGCCGTCAGGCTCCGGAAAATTCCGTGCATGCGTACTCCTGAAATATGACTTACAGTCCCGGAGTATTCGTAAATAATTGCCGTTGCAAGTCTTATGTAGGGGCGCACCCGCGTGTGCGCCCGCTTACCACCAGGAAAATTCCGAACACGGGCGGACACATGGGTCCGCCCCTACCGGAATTTGCGTAAATTTGCGAATATTCGGGGATAGACACGCTCATAAATCCCCCCTGGCCCCCGTTTGACAAAGAGTGGTAGCCGTCACCTCCCCCTTTGAAAAAGGGGGATCGAGGCAGTAATATCCGGTTAGGTTTTTGCATATAGCTGAAAGAACAATTGTTCGTTGGGAAATCCAGGGTTCAGGTAT
>MFIX01000229.1:20244-28283 GCA_001780825.1 Candidatus Glassbacteria bacterium RIFCSPLOWO2_12_FULL_58_11
CGCCCGGCGCGGGCGTACCCGACCTTGAGCCGCCTCTGGATCAGCGAGGTCGAGCCCTGGTCGTGACGGACCACCAGGCGGGCCGCCTCGGCGAAAAGCTCATCCCGCTCCTGGTCCTCGCCCGCCCCCGGCTCAGCACCGTTCAACAGCTCGCCGAGGATCCCGGCGGCCCGGGCGGGACGGCCCTCACCCTCTGCGTCTTCCTCGCCCTCCAATCCCCAGGGTTGAGCGCGCCAGTGACCGGCCAGCCGCTCGACCTCCTCCGAGGAGATGTAGGCCCCCTGGATGCGGATCGGGTCGGCCTGGCCGGTGGGCACAAAGAGCATGTCGCCGTTGCGCAGGAGCTGCTCCGCGCCGCTGACATCCAGGATCGTCCTCGAATCGATCTTCGAAAAGACCTGGAAGCTCAACCGGCTAGGGAAATTGGCTTTGATCAGCCCGGTGATCACATCCACCGAGGGCCGCTGGGTGGCGACAACCAGGTGGATTCCCACCGCGCGGGCCATCTGGGCCAGGCGGACCAGGCCGGCCTCGATCTCGTTTTTCACCTCGCTGCACATCAGGTCGCTCAGCTCATCGACCAGGATGATAATATAGGGCATCCACTCGGCCCGCTCTTCCGGATCATCGCTCAGGGTGCGGACCGGCCGGCCCGAGGCCAGCTTGGCATTGTAATCGTCGATATTGCGCACGCTGTTGCGGCTGAGCGTTCGGTAGCGGCGCTCCATTTCGAATGTGGTCCACTTCAGGATCGCCGCGGCCTCCTTGGCATCCGTGACCACCGGGTGCAGGAGGTGCGGGATGTCATTGTAGAGGGAAAGCTCGATCATCTTGGGATCGACCATCAGCAAACGCACCCGGTCCGGGCCGAACAGGTACAGCAGGCTGGCGATAATCATGTTCATGCAGACACTCTTGCCGCTGCCCGTGGTCCCGGCCACCAGCAGGTGCGGCATCCGGGTCAGGTCTGCCACCCGGATGCGGCCTTCGAGGTCCTTGCCCAGGCCGATCGGCAGGTTGAGCTTGCTGTGACGGTAAGTGTCGGACTCGAATATCTCCCGGGCCTGGACCTTTTCCAGCACCGGGTTGGGCAGCTCCACGCCCACCGCGCCTTTGCCGGGGATCGGGGCCAGAATCCGGACCCGCTTGGCGTGCATCGCCATCGCCAGGTCATCGCTCAGCGCGGCGATCCGGTTGACTTTCACTCCCGGGGCCGGCCGGATTTCGAAAGTTGAGACCTGGGGTCCGCGGGTGATATTGACCAGCTCCCCATCGACATTGAAATCCGCCAGCTTCGCCATCAGCACTCCGCCCATTTTCTGCAGCTCCTCCGGGCTGACCAGCCGCTTTTCGCTTTCCAGCGGATCGAGCAGCTCGGCCGAGGGCAGCTCGTACCCCGGCGGCTCCCCGGGGAGCGCCTCCCTGGCTTTGAGGCCCGTGGAAAGCTCCCGCGATAGATCAGTCTCTCCGGCCGGACCGTCCTCCACCAATGCGGCGCTGTTTCCCCCTCCCCCATCCGCCCCGGAACCGTTACCCAGGTTAAACTCAAAATCCTCTTCCCGCTCCTCCCGCTGCCGCTCCTCCTCTGCCTCCGGTTCTTCCGGGACTGCCGCGGCGCGCGCGGGTTTGACCGCCGAAGGTTTGGCCTTCCTGGCCGGAGCGGATTTGGCCCTCGAGGAAAACCGTTTTACCGCCCAACCGACCGCGGCAACCGCGGCGCCGGGTATCACGAGCAGCCAATCCGTGATCGTACGCAGCGAGAGGCCCGCATAAAGAACCAGAAAAATCAGCAGCGCCACTACTGTCACCAGCCAGGCGCCCATCAGGCCCAGGCCGGTGATCAGCTCTGCGGCCAGCCAGTGGCCGAGCTGGCCGGCGCTCGCATCCAGCGGCTCTCCAGCGGCCGGAATCCCGGCCAGGCCGAGGAAAATGTCCGCCGCGAAAAAGATCACCAGGCTGTAAACCGTAGCACGTGAGTAAGCGGGATGGGGCTGGCCGCGGAAAATCCGCCAGCCCCAGACTGTCAGCAGGATGGGCAGAGCGTAAGAGAGGACTCCGATCAGGTCTTTCAGCGACTCATTGATAAACTTGCCCGCCATGCCGATCAGATTGTGCAAGGCGGCATCCTCGGCGGGCGCCAGGCGGTTGACCAGCGGCTGGGGCAGAAGACTCAGGGCAATCAACAGTCCGATAGCCACCAGCAGAATGCCGAGAATTTCTTCTTTCTTGTCCCGAGACCTTTTTTCGCGTCCAGGCAGCGCCACTTTCACCCCCTAGAAAGCTCGAGTCACCAGGGCCGTTGAGGTAAGATATTCACTCCCAAAATATACTGTGGAACTCTTAGCTGTCAATTCCACTCTTCTTACTCGACTCCAGCTCCGGCCATTTCGATACTGCCGGTAACGCCATTCTTTCTTGTCATCGATTCGGGTAATATTCCCCGATCAGGAAGAGTGCCCGCATCGCGGATGGAGAGGGCGCATGTATTTTCTGTTTCAATCATTCACCATGCCCGCGCGCGGCCGGAGTCCTCAGTTACAGGTACGCACCAGTGTTACTTGGCGGGTAACAATTTTTAAGACGCGGCGAGCCTGCGCCCGAGCGCTGACCGGCCGCTCTGTTCTCCGGGTGAGTTTTTTATTTGTACCACTGGCCTTTTTTGAGCGCCATTGCTCAAATTTGCACTCTTATTTTCGCAAATTTCGGATTTGACCCTGCAATTTTATTTAAGGACTTCCGCGGCCCCGCCATTTTTCCATCAGGACCGCAACACACAACTGCATGGAACAAATACAGTTATAATTCAGTCTGCGGCCATCTCCAGACAATCCGGCCCCTCCCGGCGGCTCGAATTTATGGCGACAGGAACGCCGGAGATTGCGCATCAAACGATGCCGGGATTGCGTTTAGTCCGGAATTTTTAGGTGGGTTGCGGGGGATTGTGCACGAAACTTGCTTAGGGGAATATCTGGAGAGATTAAAAAAACATGGCGGAGGCTTGTGATGAAACAAGTACGTTTGACCGGTGAACAGATCGAGCAGCTTGCCCATTCCTGGAAAAATCTTACGCGCGGCTCCGAGGAACAGAAACTCATCGAGGGTCTGTTCCTGATAACGGAAACCCCCCTGCCGTTTTTGCAGCCTGCCCTGGCGAATAAGAACGAGCCCGGTGATTATCTCACTTAGCGGGATTTCTCCCACATCTCTTCGAGACTGGCCAGCCGAAGGTCAAGTTGCGGAATCTGGAAGATATCGCTGTATCTTTTCAGGACTTCCAGCAGATCCGCCAGGACCACTGCTCCGCCCAGCGTCTGCACATCCCCCTGGCTCGCCTCGACATTGGCCGCCAGACGGGTGATACAGCGCTTGATCTCCAGGGCTATCGCCTCTTTCTCTTCGGGGGGCGCCGAATCAGCCCCCTCCAGTTTGACTTTCTCGAGCCGGTGCTCTACGCCTTCCAGTTCTTCCAGTATCTCTTCGTTTTCCTCAAATAAGGACATTACGGATTCCCCTGGCTCAAATGCGGTAAAACATGGCTAATTTCTTCATTCCGGCTTTTTAAAAACAGCCATACTTCCGGATTCGGCAGTACTGGCTGTTTTATTTAATTATAATTACAACTCCGGCATGGGAAAAGACAAAAAAAAGGACCATCCCTGGCCCTTTTTCGACTGATAATTCAGCATCCGGTTTCAGGCACCCTGCTGCAGGATCTGCCGCACCCTCTCCCGCGAAACTCCAACTTTCCGCCCTATTTCAGCCTTGGACAATCCCTTTTTCTGCAACTGAAAGATCGTCCGGCGAGTCTCATCGCTCATCTTCTTCCATTTGGGCTGACGAGCGCCAAAGGCAGTCAGGATTTGAGAGATACGGTTTTCAGTCAAGGTGTACTTCTCCGCGAGACGCTCTACCGTGTAGCCCTGAGCGAAATCCCGGATCACCCGTTCATTACGCCGGCTGAGCGCGTCGTGGCCGTTGGGCTTAATCTGAAAACCGATGCGCAGCTTATGACCGAGCAGCTCCAGAGCCATAGAGATAGCCTTTTTCATCTTCCCACCTCGGGATAAAGACCTGTATTAAGCTGCTGCAGTTGCTTTCACAGGTATTATACAGCAGGATGCATGCCATTGTTTCAAAATTATTCGGCCTGCTTCTCGAACAAATATATTTACCCGAAGAATACCTCGATGGCCGTTCCGAACAGTGACCGGCGCGGTAACATCGAAGGCTGCGGCAAGCGGCGTGGGGCAATCAGGGCGGACCTGGAACGGCTGTCTACCGGAGCGGACCGCCGCTGGTCGTGAGAGGAAGGTTATAGTCCCGCGGATTTCGATTCATTATCTGCATCTGCCGAACCGGCAGGCTTCTCGAAATACATCTCCGGATTGTCAGACATCCGGGCCAGCGCTTCGGTGATCTGCTCCAGGGCGATCTGCTTGGAGGGGGGCTTGAGAAAAATCGAAAGCGGCTCGACGGTCAGGATGCGCTTTTCCCCCTCGACCTCTTCCAGGGCGCCGGAGACCGGGGCCAGACGGTAGCGGGTCTCGCGGCCGAAATCCAGCTTGCAGTAGCTGTCGGAGATAAACACCGCCTCCAGCCTCAGCCGCGAGGCATAGATTTTCAGCCTGGACTTCGCCAGCAGCACCTGGGCCTCGTAAGGCAGGTTGCCATACCGGTCGGCCAGCTCGCCGGCGGCCGCCTCGAGCTCCTCCGGCGCATTGACCCGCGAAATTTTACGGTAGATGGAGAGCTTCTGACGGCTGTCCGGCACGTAATTGTCCGGCAGGAATGCCGGCAGATCGAGATTGATCTTGGTCGCCGCGGCGGTTTCAACCGCCGGCCGGCCCTGCTGAAGGCCGGAGATGGCCTCGTTGAGCAGCTTGAGGTAAGTGTCAAAACCCACCGCGTTGATAAATCCGTGCTGCTGGCTGCCCAGGATGTTGCCCGTGCCGCGCAGCTCCAAATCCCGCATGGCGATCTCATATCCGCTGCCCAGCTCGGTGTACTCCTCGAGCACCCGCAGCCGCTTGACCGCCTCATCGGTGATCAGCCTTTTCGGCGGGACCAGCAGGTAGGAATAAGCCCGGTGGTAGCTGCGGCCCACTCGCCCCCGGAGCTGGTAGAGCTGGCTCAGGCCGAAACGGTCGGCCCGGTTGACGATGATTGTGTTGGCGTTGGGGAAATCGAGTCCGTTCTCGACGATCATGGTGCTGAGCAGGATGTCGATCTCGCGCTCCTGGAAACGGCGCATGCTCCGCTCCAGCTCCCGCTCCGGCATTTGACCGTGCGCCACCCCGATCCGCGCCTCCGGGACTATCCGGTGCAGCAGGTCGAAAACCGCGTAAATCGAGCCGATGCGGTTATGCACGAAAAACACCTGGCCGTCCCGGGCCAGCTCCCGGTGCGCCGCCTCGGCGATTATCTCCTCTCCGAAAGGACAGACCTGGGTGACTATCGGCAGGCGGTCCTGTGGCGGGGTGGTGATCAGCGAAAGGTCGCGGATGCCCATCAGGCTCAGGTGCAGCGTGCGCGGGATAGGCGTGGCGGTCATCGCCAGAGTGTCCACCGAATGCTTGAAGGCCTTGAGGCGCTCTTTCTGCCGCACGCCGAAACGCTGCTCCTCATCGATAATCAGCAGCCCCAGGTCCCGGAAACGCACGTCGCGACTCAGCAGACGGTGGGTGCCGATAATCACATCCACCTTGCCATCCTGGAGCCTTTTCAAGGTTTCTTTCTGCTCCGCCGGACTCTTGAAGCGGCTCAGGGTCTCCACACGCACCGGAAAGTCGGCCAGCCGCTGGTTGAAGGTGATCTGGTGCTGCTGGGCCAGCACTGTCGTCGGGACCAGCACCGCCACCTGCTTGCCGTCCTGCACCGCTTTGAACGCGGCCCGCAGCGCGACCTCGGTCTTGCCGAACCCGACATCTCCGCAGAGCAGACGGTCCATGCAGGCCTGGTTTTCCATGTCCTGTTTGATCTCCTCGATCGCCCGCTCCTGGTCCGGCGTCTCCTCGAAAACAAAAGACTGTTCCAGCTCGCGCTGCCAGTCGGTGTCCGTGGAAAAAGTGAACCCTCCGCTGATCTTACGGTCGGCATAAAGCTCGATCAGCTCGGTTGTCATGTCCTCGATCGCTTTGACTGTCCGCGCCTTGACCCTGGCCCACTGGGCCCCGCCAATCCGGTGCACCGATGGCACCGCGCCGTCCTCCGCAGTGTAGCGCTCGACCAGGGAAAGCTGGTCTATCGGCACATAGAGGAAATCGCCATCCGCGTATTCGAGCCAGAGACATTCCACGCTGGCCGACTCGGTATCGATCTTTTTCATTCCGCGGTAGCGGCCGATCCCATAGTCGATATGCACCACATAGTCGCCTTCCTTGAGGCTGGAAAAGCTTTCCAGGGCCGGGGCGCGCTTGTAGCGCCGGCGCGGCCGGAGGTGGCGGAAGCGCCGGAAAATCTCGTGGTCGGTGTAGAGGACCAGGCCAAGCTCGCTGAAAGTGAAGCCGGTTTCCAGGCTCCCCAGGGTCAGGCGGACCAATTCGGCGGCATCGTCCAGCAGCTCCTCCAGACGGTCGAGCTGGCCCTGGTTGTCGCAGAGGATGCAGTTGGTCCGGCCGCTCTCGGAGTCCTTGCGCAGACGGCCGCGCAGGGTGTCCAGGTCGCGGTTAATCGAGGGTGGCTCGCGGGTGTCGAAGCGGATCGACCGGTGGCTGTCATCGCGCTGGTGCAGGGAGAGCAGGTCGGCCCCGGGAAAAGCGGACACTCGCTCCGCCAGCTCCCCGGGCGAGAGATAGAGCTCGGCCGGAGTCCGGAATACCGGGCCCCGGCGCTCCACCGCAGCCGCATAGTAGTTTTCCACATCCTTGGTGAACCGCTCGGCCTCCTCGAGCACGGCGTCGTATTCATCGAACAGGACCAGGCTGTCGCGGTCCAGGTAGGCCAGCAGATCGGAAAGCTCCGGTTTGTCATCCGCGGAGGCTTTTTCCCAGCCGAAAGGCTCCCTGACCGGGAGTATCACCGCCTCCTCGCACTTAGCCACCGAGCGCTGGTTGAGGATTTCGAAGGAACGGATCTCGCAGATTTCATCCCCGAAAAATTCGCAGCGCAGCGGGTTTTCCATCCCGTAGCCATAGATATCCAGGATCCCGCCCCTGAGGCTGAAACTGCCCACCTCCTCGACCATTGCCTCCCGGTTGAAGCCCATGGCCACCAACTCGGCCAGCAGGTTTTCCAGGTCCACCTCCCGGCCGGTTTTCAGGGTGATCACCCGGCCGCAGAAATTCTCCGGTTTGGTCACTCGCTGAAGCAGGCTGCGCACAGGCGCGATAATTATCCCAGGGCGGCCCTCGGCCAGGGCCAGGAACACCTCGATCCGCTGGCCGGTGATCGCCGGGTCTGGAGTGGCATCCTCGTAAGGCAGGATCTCCCACTGCGGGTAATGATAGACCGCGGTCTCTGGCAGGAAATTTACCAGGTCGGCCTCGATCTTTTCCGCTTGTTTCGAGCCCCGGGTCACATAGAGCACGGTGCGATTCAATTTGCGGAACAGCCCAGCGGCAACATAGTTTTTCGAGGAACCGAACAGGTTGCCCAGGCGCAGGCCGGCCCTGTTTTTGTCAGCCCCGGCGCCGAGCGCTTCCAGCGCCCGGTTGAATGCTCTGGAGCTGTCCAGCCGCTCCAGGAGATTTTCCAGATTCGGCATGCGGCTTACTCTTCCCCTTCGACATTCCGGTTCGCCACGATCTGCTCGACGATCAATAGCCCCAGCACCAGCACCAGCAGGGCCGGCCAGACCTCCACTCCGCCCCGGGAGAGAAAGACGGCATCCTCGAGGGCGGAATCCGCCGGAATAATTTTCAGCTCGGCCCGGCCGAACTTGCGCCTCACCTGCTGCTCGCTCTCGATCCGCAGATCGGCCTCCCGCGGATCGAGGCCAACCGCGAACGCTCCGGTCATCCGCTGCCCCTCGTATATCCGGTAAATTCCCGGCTGGCCGGTATTGTCGAACTCCAGGCGGTCGTATTCACCGGGAGGCAGCA
>MFIX01000229.1:28463-28720 GCA_001780825.1 Candidatus Glassbacteria bacterium RIFCSPLOWO2_12_FULL_58_11
CCCCGCCGCACCAATCTCAGCAGAGTCGCTCCGGTAACCGTGTTCAAGTCCCAGGCCGGGGCCACCGCCTGGCCGCCGGCCGTCCCGCCCGTGGCGGGCGGCAGGCGCCGAAGCGCGTAAACTTTGAGCTTCTCCATTCCGGGGATCGCCTCGAACAGCGGGCCATAGACTGCGCCTGAGGCGGCGGCCCCCGGGGTAAGCGCCGGGCTGTCGAAACCCCCGGGTCCGAACGAGGAGGGGCCGCTCAGCTCGAAAGG
>MFIX01000229.1:28736-29883 GCA_001780825.1 Candidatus Glassbacteria bacterium RIFCSPLOWO2_12_FULL_58_11
GCGACAGCGCCGAAAACGCGGTCGTAATTCTCCTCATTTTCCAGTCCGGCCCGGGGAATGATGACCAGCCGGCACGCCAGACGGGCCGCCTCGTTCAGGAAAGCGTTAAGCCGGGCCTCCGGGAAATCCAGCCCGTGAATGATGAATACTCCGTCAGTCTTGAAATCCCTGCCCGGCAACGGGAGGTCGGAGCGCCGCTCTAAGGTGAGCGGTGCGCCGGCGCCCCTGGACAGCACCTCGAGCGCCGACCCCAGGTAATCCGGTTCCGCCTTGCGGGTCTCCACCAGCACCACCCGGGTCCGCGAGGGTACTTTCAGCAGGATCGTGCGGCGGTTGTCCGCCGCCAGACCGTCGGCATCGGTCTCCGCCGTCAGCTCGCGCAGCCCCTGCTCCACCGGCGGCAGCTCGATTACCACCGGCGCCTTTTCTCCTGCGGCCAGGCTCGCTTCGCCCTGTCCCACCAGACGGTCATCCAGGTAGAGCCGCGGGAAAACCCGGACCGAATCCGCGCTGCCGTAATTGGCCACCTCGACTGTCACTTTGAGCGGTGTTCCGGGACGGACCAGCTCGCCGGGAAGCCCCAGCTTTTCCACCGAAATATTACCCGGACTCCGGCCGTGAGCCTGCACGATATAGAAGCGCACCGCCTGGGTATCCGCCAGCCGCAGGCTGTCCGTTCCCAGGAACCCGGTCTGGCAGTCCGTAAACAGGTAAACCTCCCGCGCCACGGTTTCTCCGGAAGACAGGAACATCCGCGAGGCGGCTTCCAGGCCGGCGGCGAGCCGGGTGCCCCGGAAACCGAGGTGAAGCTTCTCCAGGCGAGCGGCCTCTCTGGCCTGCGGCTCGCCCGGGGAGCGCCAGGCGCCGTCCAGATCGGTATAGTCCTCATCCGCGGTCAGGATGCGGAAACGGTCAGCCGGATTCATCCAGCCCAGAATCTGCTGCAGCCTGCCGGTCAGAAACGAAAAGGCGGACCCGCGATCATCGACAAAGCCGGTGCTGGCCGAGGTATCGAGGATGAACACCGCCGAGGTAGGGAGGTGGTCCGTGGCTCCGCTGCCGAAAAGCCCGCGTACCAGGGGCCGCGCCGGAACCAGTATCAGGAGGATGATAATAAGCGTGCGCAGGATGAGCAGGAGCCACTGGC
>MFIX01000229.1:29983-31885 GCA_001780825.1 Candidatus Glassbacteria bacterium RIFCSPLOWO2_12_FULL_58_11
CCGGTAACGGCTCAGGAAGTGGATGATCAGCGGCACCGCCGCAGCTGCCAGTCCCAGCAGAAACATGGGATTGAGAAAATTTATCACTCCGGGGAGTCTCCCGTGGATGAATAGGCGAGGCGATTATATTTAAAATATTTAAGATATAATCCGGAATTTTAAACTTCAAACTAAATCCGGCTTGCCGGAGGGTGGGGTCGAGAAATTACGAGTCCCGAATCAGGGGAGGATAATCCCAGGGAATTGCGCTGCGGAGATTAAAACAATTGCCACTGTAGGGCGCAGCATGCTGCGCCCCTACATCCGGCTCGCTTTTTTATATTTATGTCCCGCTCATGGAGTAATTGAAAATCTTCATACTTTATTGTGCCCGAGTTCACGCCTAGGACTTGCGAATATACCGTCCTCAGCGAGTGAGCCTTTCCGGCATCGGATAAATTTCACCCTTGGCCGTCAGCTCGGCCTTCTTCTCCTCGGTCAGGCCGATTTCCTCATCCGTTAGATAGCAGGCCGGGTCGGGGCCGAACGGGTCATCGTACACCCGCTGGGAGCGCACGCGCATCGAGCCGCCGCAGAGCTTGAAATACTTGCAGAGCCGGCAGCGGCCCTTGATCATCTCCGGGCGGTTTTTCAGGCCGCGCATGAGCGGGTCCGAGGTATCGGTCCAGATTTCGGAAAATTTCCTCTGGCGGACATTGCCGAAAGTGTAATCCATCCAGAACTGGTCCGGATGGACCTCGCCGAACCAATCCACATCCCCCACTCCTACGCCGGTCGAGTAGGTGCCGCCCTGGTTCCATTCGAGCAGTTTCCGCACCGCCTCCGCCCTGGGCGAACCCTCCTGTTCGAGGGTACGTAAGACATAGACGCCGTCCACGTGGTTGTCCACGGTGAGAATGTTGACATTCAGCCCCCGCTCGTGGAAATCGCGGGCGCGGCGCATGATTATATCCAGCGCATACCGGGTTTCGCGGTGGGTCAGGTCGGACTCGGAGATCGCGGCCCCGCGGCCGGAGTAAACGAGGTGATAAAAGCAGGCCCGGTTGATCTTTTCCCGCTCGATGAAATCGAATATCCCCTCGAGGTCCTTGTAGTTGTGGCGGGTCAGGGTGAGCCGCAAGCCCACGCGCTGGCCCAGATCGACCAGGTTGCGGAAGCCCCGCATCGCCAGGTCGAAAGCGCCTTCCTTGCCCCGGAAGCAGTCGTTCACCTCGCCGATCCCATCCAGGCTCACACCCACATAGGTAAAGCCGGCCTGCTTGATCTTCGCGGCGATCTTCTTGTCGATCAGGGTGCCATTGGTCGAAAGTGTCGGACGCAGGCCCTTGTCCACGGCGTAGCGCACCAGCTCGAAAATGTCTTTGCGCACCAGCGGCTCTCCACCGGAGAACAGCACCGCCGGCACTTTGAACTCCGCCAGGTCATCCAGCAGGGCCTTGCCCTCACCGGTAGTCAGCTCGCCCGTATATTTTTTGTTCTCGCTGTCCGTATAGCAATGGACACAGTGCAGGTTGCAGCGGCGGGTGACATTCCAGACTGTCACCGGCCTGCGCTCGGATGCCGAGCGTGGCACAGTCTGGACGGCCGAGCCCGCGCCGCCGTGGCCGGATGTCCCGGCCTGCCCGTAACGGAGGGCATCTCCGCTCGAGCTTTCTCCCAGCAGAAGTTTGGTTATGTCGATCATCCGGCCTCCCGCCTGCTTGGCAGGCGAAACCAGGCTACTTTTCAACCATGCAAACGTTCGATTTGGGTGGCGGGTTGCAAATGCGCTAATATAAATAGAATTGCCCGCTCCGCTTTCCTGAAATAAATTACAAGCGGGCCGGCGACTGCCGCTCGAACGACCCAATTTAGCTCGCAACCCCTGCGGTGTCAACCGGGCCCGGCGGCTCAATTATTTGC
>MFIX01000229.1:31918-49071 GCA_001780825.1 Candidatus Glassbacteria bacterium RIFCSPLOWO2_12_FULL_58_11
TAAAATGATCTGGAAGAGGGGGAGAGTGGCTAGATGAAGTCCTTGGGTGTGGAACCGGGAAGAGTGCGGGTCAGTCGTTCACCTCGCCGATCCCATCCAGGCTCACACCCACATAGGTAAAGCCGGCCTGCTTGATCTTCGCGGCGATCTTCTTGTCGATCAGGGTGCCATTGGTCGAAAGTGTCGGACGCAGGCCCTTGTCCACGGCGTAGCGCACCAGCTCGAAAATGTCTTTGCGCACCAGCGGCTCTCCACCGGAGAACAGCACCGCCGGCACTTTGAACTCCGCCAGGTCATCCAGCAGGGCCTTGCCCTCACCGGTAGTCAGCTCGCCCGTATATTTTTTGTTCTCGCTGTCCGTATAGCAATGGACACAGTGCAGGTTGCAGCGGCGGGTGACATTCCAGACTGTCACCGGCCTGCGCTCGGATGCCGAGCGTGGCACAGTCTGGACGGCCGAGCCCGCGCCGCCGTGGCCGGATGTCCCGGCCTGCCCGTAACGGAGGGCATCTCCGCTCGAGCTTTCTCCCAGCAGAAGTTTGGTTATGTCGATCATCCGGCCTCCCGCCTGCTTGGCAGGCGAAACCAGGCTACTTTTCAACCATGCAAACGTTCGATTTGGGTGGCGGGTTGCAAATGCGCTAATATAAATAGAATTGCCCGCTCCGCTTTCCTGAAATAAATTACAAGCGGGCCGGCGACTGCCGCTCGAACGACCCAATTTAGCTCGCAACCCCTGCGGTGTCAACCAGGCCCGGCGACTCAATTATTCGCCGGGCGGTCATTCTCCGCGCAAAGGAGCGCAGCATGGACAAAATCCGCCGTTTCGGCGTCTCAATCGAGGAAAGCCTGGCCGGCCGTTTCGACGAGCATATCCGCGGCGAGGGCTACGGCAGCCGCAGTGAGGCCCTGCGGGACCTGATCCGCGAGCACCTGGTCCTGGATCAGCTCAGCCTGGATGGGACCCCGGCCGTAGCATCCCTGAGTCTGGTTTACGACCATCACCAGCGGGAACTCCACCAGACCCTGAATCATCTCCAGCACGACCACCACGAGCTGATCATTTCCACCCTGCACGTGCATATCGATCATGACCACTGCCTGGAGGTGATCATCCTCCGGGGGCCGAACACGCAGATCAAGGCCGTGGCCGACCGGCTGATGTCCACTCGCGGAGTCAAGCACGGCAAGCTGACTCTGACTACTTCCGGCGAATACTTTTGAGATTTACGGAGCTCCGCGCTCGCGGGCGCGGCTCTTTAGAAACCAGCGATAAACGGCTGCAGCAGCAATGTCAACAGGATGAAATAGGTCAACATCGCCATCACGGTCTTGATAAATACCCGCACTCTTCCCGGTTCCACACCCAAGGACTTCATCTAGCCACTCTCCCCCTCTTCCAGATCATTTTAGTTCCGGCTACCAAGGACAATCCTTTCCGCCCGGCATTCAGGCAGTACGTCAGAATATATTTTAACTTTGCGACTCATTCTGAAGTTACAAAAATTCATCGCCTGCCGTTTTTGGCCATTCTGTCAGCGGTTGCGGGTTTTAAAACGCGCGCCGGAACCGACGGCATAATAAAAGCCGGCGGTACAATAAGTACCGCCGGCTTGACAGTCTGCTTTTCAGAACCCGATTCAGATACTGACAAAGTGCATCAGCATCATGGTCAGCATTATGAAGTAAATCAGCATCACTCCCAAAAGATTGAGGAAAAATTTAACTCTCCCTACATGCCTCAACATCTTTCCCTTCCTCCATTCTTTAATCCAAATCCGGATTACAGATGATTAATTAAGTGGGATAACAGTAATTGCCTTGCCTTCCCCACCCGCAAGATCCACGCCGGAAATTGCCGTAATTTACGCGAAAGATCGAAAGCTCGAGGCTCTCGATCCATTCTATACACTTATACTATACAGTTTGTTCCACTATGGCCCGGCAATTTATGCGAGAAATTAATCTGCAAATATTTTGCCGGATTAAGTACCCGGACCTTTACAAGTTACCAGGCCGGCGGCCTGGAGGAATCCGCAGGCCCCGGCGGAGACCCACAGCTCCGGGGCGGCGCGCGCAAGAACTATGCGCTCCCGGCCGCCGGGGAAGCCGGCGCCCGGGCCTGTGCGCACCTTGCACAGGCGCCGCCCCCGCTGCCGGGCACCGGAAAAGCTTTCCCCTCCGTTAATCATCTCCTCCTCAAAGCTGCCTTCAGGATTTGCCGGAGAGCTGGGCCGGGGGCTTCCAGAGGGCGCGGAAATAGTAGCTCAGCAGGAGAAATGCACCGCCGAAACAAAGGAACAGGAGGACCCGCCAGAGGGCCTCGAGACGGGCCAGGTCCACCAGAAAGAGTTTGCCGACTACCAGCAGCAAGGTCGCCAGCGCGGTTGTCCGCAGCTTGTCCAGGTTAAGCCGCAGACCCAGGATCAAGAGGATAATAGCATAGCCGCCCCAGGCGCTGGTAACATACGCCTGACCGTTGTTCAGGGCCGAGAGCTCGCGCAGCAGCCAGGCCAGCAGGGCCAGGTGCAAGAGAAAAAGGTAGGCCGCCGAAGTCCTCACGCTGAAAAATTCCCGCGACTTGAGCGCTATGGTTATAGCAGCCGTCGAGGCCAGCACGGCCAGGTCCGCCAGGGCCCGATTGTTAATCAGCGGGATCACTGCCACCGCTTCCGTGAGAAGCCGCTCCGGAAGTGTCCATCCGGCCAGGGCAAACAGCAGGTGGCCGGCGATCCGCATGTTCCAGTCTTTCATCCGGAAAGCGGCCAGTTGCACCAGCACCGCCTCAGCCCCCAGGGCGAGAAACTGAATGTCGCCCTCTAGCCGTTTCAGGATTTCCAGGGTCAGCAGAAGCAGGCCCGCGATCCGATACCCCAGCGCCTCGCCTACGGAGCCCAGAACAAAAGAGATCGTTAATGCCGCCGCAATCAGAGCTGCTTCGGCCAGGAACTCGGCTGAATACATTGTCATTGCACCCGGCTCCGCCGCTCCGAGACGGATCGCCAGCGAGCAGGCGAGCGCCGCGAACAGCAGATGGCCGGCGACCGAGCAGCCCCGGTCGCTTATCCTGGCGGAAACCAGGTGCAGGACCGCCATCTCAGCGGTCAGGACCAGCAGCCGGGTGTCTCCCTCGAACCACCAGCAGAAAGCCAGGGTCGCCAGCAGCAGGGCCATCAGCGCTTGAGTATAGGCCAATCCCCGCTGCTTCATTTGGCGCAGAACAAAATATACTCCAAGATAAACCAGGGCACCGCCAAATATGATCCAGCCCCAGGCCGTCATGGAAAGCTTCCAGATCGCGCTCGACCCGAGCAGCGCGGCCAATGGCAGACCGATCGAAAACAGGTGCGGGCTGGAGCGGTTGATAATTCTCGCCGCCTGGCGGACATAAGCGTTTTGGAAAGCCTCAGCCGGCGCTTTCCAGTGCTCAGGATGCTGCTTTTCCAGATATTCCCGGATCAGGGTCAGCAGCCAGAAAGCCAGCCAGCCGAAAGCGATTATCCCGCCTTCCAGGGCCCAGCAGTCAGACATTGTGTTTGTATCATGAGCCGGTCCGCAGCCGATAGAGAAAACCAGCCAGCCGCCGACAACCGCAATCCACTGGAGAGAGCGCCAGCCGCGGTAGAGAAAAATTGCCTCTGCTCCCGCCAGCACCAGGCAGGTGTAGCCGATCAGCCCGGCCAGATTGGCCTCGCCCGAATAGAGCAAGAACGGCGTGCCCAGGCCGCCCAGCGCTCCGATCAGCGAAAGCCCCGCGGCCTCCTGTTTCAGCGACAGGACCAGCGCCAGCACGGTCACCGCGACCATGAAAACAAAAGCCAGCGGATGGGATACGAGCTGAAAGACTTGAAAGGCGGCGAACCCGGTGATATAAAATGAGGCGACCGCTCCCCCCAGCAGGACCTGGCTGAAATTAGGCCTGTGTGCGGCTGTCCGCAGCCCGAAAACGAACAACAGCGTACCAATAAGCAGTCCAGCGGTCACCCGTGCCCAGGGAGTGAGCCAGCCCTGATCGATGGAGTACTTGAACAGAAAGGCCACGCCGAACAGCAGCAGCCCGATCCCGATCTTGTTGAGCCAGAACTCCCCGCTTTTGAGCTTATCCGGCACGCTCCACCCAGCCGCGGCTCGAACCCGCTCTTTTGCCGCAGAAGGCGGGGCGGGAGGTGATAGTAGTGTGGCAGGTCCGAACGAGGTCTCCGGCTCTCGCTCCGCCTGGAGTTGCTGATTTTCAGCCGGCCTGGAGATTTTTGGCTCTTCCTTTGACGGCAGGGACTCGATCACTGATTCCAGCCTCCGGCTGAGCAGTTCAACCGTCTCTTCCAGCCTCGCGAGCCGTTGATCGGTCTCGGATTTCTCCTGGCGGTCCATTTCTGCCTCCCCTGATGTGCCGGTTTATCCGGCGGTCCAGGAATGAACTACCTCGCGGCAGGCCGTGAGGTATGTGAAGTTTTAATCATCGGTTTGGCTTTTCTATTTCCCCCTTAAGGGGTGTCCCGGCTTGCCCCGATTTATCGGGGAGTGCGCATAACGGGCGGCCACTTGTCGAACCGGCCCTGGCGCAGGAAGTGCTCCACCTGCCAGGCGACTTCAGGATCGTTCATAATAAAAGTATGACTCCGTGGAACCACCAGGAAATCCTGCATTCCCGGCGCTTTCGTGCTTTCCACGGACACGGCCCCGTCATCCTCTCCCGGTATCAAATGCGAGAACAGCGGGTTCAGGCTGCGGTTGCCCGCAATGACGCCCAGCTCGAAATCTATCGGTCCCAGGCAATTCACCGCCCCGGAAGCTCCGGCGCCGATCTGCTGGCCGGCCGGCCCGGTAAGCAGCCGGTAAACCGGCCAGCCTGCCAGCCGGTCCGCCAGCTCGCTGCCCCGGTTCGGCGGGCCAAGCATCACCACGCGGCCCAGTCCGGCCGGGCGATGGTCCTGCAGATACCGGCGCAGGATGATCCCGCCTAACGAATGAGTTACGAAATGCACCCTGGCTTGCGGAGAGGCGCAGTATGAGTCCAGCTCCGGCCCGAGGTATTCCGCCAGTTGTTCTATCGTGCGCCTGGTCGAGGGATAGCTGATATTGATTACCCGGTAGCCGGCTCGGGTCAGGTGCCGCTGAATGTTTCTCATGGAGCGGCTGGTGCGGCCCAGCCCGTGAAGGAGAATCACTGTTTCCTCGGGCGCATCCTGCCTGGCGGCCGCCTCCTTCTCGGGAGCGGCCGGCTCGATCAAAGCGGCTATCAACAGCGCAGTCATTGCAGCGGATGGCCACCACATGGCTGGTTCCCTTTCTTTCCCGGCCGAAGGACCTTAGCTCTTATCGGCCTTTTGTTTGTGTATAGACTGTTTATCTATTAATATTATGCGCAAAAAACAGGTCCGGCAATTCAGATCTAAGAAGACATTTCAGCTTTCTTTGCCAGGGCGAATAATTGTTCGTATATAAACTATACACATATAAATCCATTTTGTCAAGAGCAAATTCGAAAAAGATTATACAAATAAAAAAGCCGGTGTGAGTTTTGTTTTCCCACACCGGCCTCAGCGCGTTCTCGGCCGCTTCAAGCCATTCATGAAATGATCCCTGCCGCGGTGAAAGTGCTCTCGATGAAAGTGAAGTAGATCAGGATGATTGCGGCTATCCTGGCCCAGGGAACAGCGCTTTCGATGTTCTTGCCAATCGCGGAACTCATTTTGTGCCTCCGGTTTTTTAGTATTGTCGGGCCTCGAGCGGGCCGTCCTTAAAGTGACTTTCTGTTAATTAAGACAATCCGGATTGAATTCCGGTTTCATTTTTTTGACTCCTGTTATGCCAGGATCGCAACAATCGGGCAGGGGAAACCATGTCACTTTTTTTTAACTATTATGTGCCTTGTCGCTGTCCCGCGGGAATTCCGGCTGGGGAGCCGGCGGCTTACAAGCGGCCGAGGAAAGCCCACATGCGGCGCAGCGCCGGCTGTCCCTCGGCGCGCCAGGAATGGAAAAGCTCGTTGTGGCAGCGAGTGCAGTAGGCGCTGGTGAAAATATTCCCGGCTTTCACGCCGGAGGCTTCCGCCTGGATGGGCAGCAGACGGCGCAGGTCCGCGTAATATTTTTCCCCGGCTGGCCGGAGTCCCTCGGCGCTGACCGCGCGGATCAGCCTCTGCGCCACCTCGGGCCCGATCTCGTAGCAGTTGCCGCAGATAGCGGGTCCCAGGTAGAACTCGACATTTTCCGCGGAGCAGCCTTTCAGCGCCCTCAGGGCGTTCAGGCTCTCGGTCAGCACCCCGGACTCCACGCCGCGCCAGCCCGCATGGAGCAGCCCCCATGAGCCGCTGCCGCGCTCGAACAGGAATACCGGCACGCAGTCGGCCACAGTAATCAGCCCCAGGACCCCCGGCAGGCTCCCGATTATCCCATCCGCTTCCGGAGGATTGCCGCCGGACCAGTGCCCTTCCTCAGCGGATACCACGCGGCTTCCGTGGACCTGGCGCAGGCGCCGGACCGTGCTGAATCCCTTCCCGTCCGCCAGCTCCCGCACCTGCTCCTCGCTCATCCCCCAGCCGCCGGGAGATTTTACAGTCACGCCCTGGAACAGACCGCTCTCAGCGTCCCAGTTCTCGAAGCGCAGCCAGCGTCCGGTTTCATTCTCGGTAATCTTCTCCATACCGGCATCCTCCTGTCACCTTCGGAGCTAAGAATTTAGCGCAGTCCAGCCGCAGTGGCAAAAAAACCCCGGGGGAACCGGCAAAAGCCTTGACTCGGGAGAACATTTTCTATTTAATCAGGATATAGCAAGGGAGCATTCAAAAGTACTCACTGGCTGTTTATTGAAATATTTCTATGGCGGCGGCTTATTTCCCAGCCGCTGTAGCGACTGTCTTGAAAATCAAGGCAGTATACAGATAGAAAATAGATCTCTTTTTAGGATCGCATTAAGGATTAGCAACAGTTTTCGCATACAGGCAGTGAGGGCTAGTTTTTTAGGTTTACCGGCTCGGACAAGTTTTTGATAGAAGGCACCACTACTGTCCGGTTGTTTACTTGTGGAATCCTTATAACTGATTTTAAATTAATAGAATACGGAATAAATTTACTGTAATCGATTTGAAAACAGCTTTAAATTTGGGCCATTTTAGAATCCAAGTTTTTGGGGGAGTGGCCCATGAATACAGGACGAGCTGTTTTCTCACAGATTATGGACTATTTACCTTTGCCTGAATTTCGAAAGTGCGTTAAACGGTACGGAGGCAATTACAAAGTTCAGAAATTTTCCTGTCTCAATCAATTTATATGTATGGCCTTCGCTCAACTGACTTATAGAGATAGCCTGCGAGATACAGAAACATGTCTCCGAGCGATGCAGCCCAAGCTTTACCATGTAGGGATTCGAGGCAAAGTTGCCAGAAGTACTTTGGCTGATGCTAATGAGAAAAGAGACTGGCGTATTTTTGCCGACTTTGCCCATGTACTTATTCGTACTGCCAGAAGCCTGTATTCCGAAGATGATTTTGGTTTACAATTAGAGCAAGCAGCATACGTACTCGACTCTACTACTATTGATCTTTGTTTAGCACTTTTCCCATGGGCCAAATTCCGGAAACATAAGGGAGCAATTAAACTCCATACCTTATTGGATTTGCGAGGCAACATCCCTTTTTTTATTTGCATTAAAGGGAAACTCCATGATGTAAACATTTTTGACAAACTGGTTCTGGAACCAGGGGCTTTTTACATAGTGGACCGGGCTTACACAGACTTTTCTCGTTTGTATATCTTTGTAGAAAACATGGCATTCTTCATCATTCGCGCCAAAAGCAACCTGGACTACAAACTTCTATCTTATCGTCAAGTTGATAAAACCACAGGGTTGCGATGTGACCAAACCATTAAACTCAAAGGGGAAAAAACTTCAAAACAATATCCGGTTCCTCTGAGGCGCATTAGTTACTACGATACCGAAAATAAAAAAAGGTTAGTGTTTCTTACAAATAATTTCACTCTTCCGGCCTTGACAATTGCGCAACTTTACAAGTGTCGCTGGAGAGTTGAACTCTTTTTTAAATGGATAAAACAACACCTTCGTATTAAGTCCTTTTTTGGCACTTCAGAAAACGCAGTAAAAACTCAAATTTGGATCACTATCAGTGTCTACGTCCTGGTCGCTATCTTAAAAAAAGAACTTAAAATTGACCGAAAACTTAGTGAAATATTACAAATTCTCAGCATTACACTTTTCGAGAAACTCTCTATAATTCAAATACTTACAGATATAAAAATAAATGTCGAGAATGATGACGGCTATAACCAATTGAAATTAAACATTTTATAACCGGACAGTAGTGATTCAAAATATTAAATAGCAGAAGAAGAACTTTTTATGCTGGACCTCACCCGTCTTCCGGAAAGCCTGCACCGCGCCGTGGCCTGCGCCGCCGTGACAATGGGACAGGCAAGTGTCGAGCTGGTGCGCCAGGGCCGCGTCCCCAAAGGTGATCCGCTGACCGTGGCCAGGGTCGCCGCGGTGCAGGCCGCCAAGGACACGGGACGCCTCATTCCGCACTGCCGGACCCCGCTGGTGGAATATGTGGGACTGGATTTCAGCCTGGGCGAGACGGAAATCGGGATCCGGGCGGAGGTCAAGGCCGGTGGCAGGGAGGGGGTGGCCACCGCGGCGCTTTGCGCCGCCGCGGTCGCCGCGCTGACCATCTACGACATGCTGAAAATGGTCGATGAGACCCTCGGGATCGAGGGTCTGCGCCTGCTGGAGGACAGTGAAAGTAACCGGGAGCGTTCCGAGTCATCCGGCCGGGGATTGAGGGCCGCCGTGCTGGTACTGTCCGATTCCATTTCGCGGGGAGAAAATGAGGACACCTCGGGAAAGGTTATCAGTGCCAGGCTCGCCGGAGCGGGTTTCACGCTGGCTGACTACCGGGTGATCCCGGATGAGCCCGCGCTTTTGAGAGAAACCCTGGTCCGGTACGCCGACTCCGACCGCCTCGACCTGGTGCTGACCAGCGGCGGTACCGGCCTCGGGCCCCGCGATTCGACTCCCGAGACTACCCTGGCCCTCCTTCAGCGCGAGGTGCCGGGAATCGAGGAGGCGGCCCGGGCTTTTGGGCAACGGCGCACCCCGCTGTCGATGCTCTCCCGGGGAGCGGCCGGGTTCCGCGGGCAAACCCTGATTGTCAACCTTCCCGGCTCGGTCAAGGCGGTGACTGATTACCTCGATTCGCTGCTCTCCGGCCTGAAAGAGCTTCTGGGGGCCCGAAAATCAGATGGGGAGCTCGATAAGCTGTCCGGGGGGAACGGATGAGGCCTCCAACCGCCTGAAATTATTCCGCCGGAACAACAGAAAATTAATTGGGACAGGCCGTTTTTTGGGTGAAAAAAATGTAAAAAGAATGTTGGATTTTTGAACAATAAATTAGTACATTTAAAGAAAATTGCGAAAAGCGTTCCTTTATTCTGACTGATCGCACTCCCGAGAAATCAAGATAGACGCCATTCCCCGTTTTTCCGGAATATATATGTCGCGTTACCGCCTCCGGCGTTCCCCGCCAAAAACCTTGAAAGGCCTTAATACAAGATGAGCGACAGCCGAAAAATATTGCTCTATTCGGTTCTGGCCGGTGCGGGTACCTGGCTGATCGATGCCCTGGCGACCTGGATTTTTTTCGACAGCGGGCGGTCATTGCCGGACTTGCTGTTCTTCAACGTGCCGGAGCACGACATTTACATGCGGCTCTACGTATTTCTCATCATTCTCCTGTTCGGGGTAATTTCGGCCTCGATGCTGCGGAAAAGCCGCCGTGCCGAGGCGGAGCTGAAAAAGAAGGAGAACCTGCTTTCGAATATCATCGACCAGAGCCCATTTTCGACCTGGATTGCCAATGCCCATGGGACCAATATCAGGCAGAACAGGGCCTACCGGGAGCTGATGGGCATCGAGGATGATTCGCAGACCGTCGGGAAATACAATCTGCTCGAGGACAACCTGTTCCAGGAGCACGGCTACCTTGAAAAACTGGAAAAAGTCTTTCTCCAGGGTCTCCCCGCCACATTTATCGCCGACTACGACCTGGGTCTGGTGGAGCATGTCGAGGTGCCGAAAGGCCGCCGCAAGCTGCTTAAAACCACCATTTTCCCGATCAAGGATGAGGAGGGAAGGGTAATCAATGCGGTAGTCCAGCATGAGGATATCACCGAGAAAAAGAAAGTCGAGGATGCGATCCGGGAGAGCGAGGAACGGTTCCGGACGATCTTCGATATCTCGCGCGACCTGCTGGCGATAATCGATGAGAGCGGCAGGGTGCAGTGGGCCAACCTCGCCTGGTGCGACACTTTCGGTTATAAGCCGGACAGCCCGGTGGACTGGTTCGACAAGCTGCATCCGGAGCACCTGGACCGTTTTGTGGATTATTGGGAGACCATGCTGGTCGGCGCGGCGGAGATAACCAACCAGGAGTTCCGTTACCACACCAAATCCGGCAAATACATCTATCTGGAAACCACGGTAAGAAGGATCGAGATCGGCCAGTGGGTCCTGTTGTATTTCGATGGCCACGATGTCACCGCCCGGAAGCGGGTCGAGAAAAAGCTGGCCGAGGAAAAGGAGCGCCTGGCTATCACCCTGCGCTCGATCGGTGATGGGGTAATCGCCACCAATGAGAGCGGAGAGGTGATTTTAATCAACCGGGCTGCCGAGCGATTGACCGGCTGGAGCCAGGAGGAGGCTGTCGGCAGACCGCTCCCGGAGCTGTTCAAGATTTTCGAGGAGGCGAGCGGCGCGCCGCTGGAATACACGGCCGACTGGCTGATGAACCGCAACCCTGAAAATGAGACTTTCCGCGACATAATCCTGCAGGCGCGCAGCGGCGAGGAGCGGCTGGTCGTTCCCGGCGCGGCTCCGATCAATGACCGCAATGGCAGGGTGATCGGGCTGGTGCTGGTTTTCAGCGATGTGACCGAGAAAAGGCGCGCCGAAAAAGAACTGCAGCGGGCCGACAAACTGGAGTCGCTGGGCAGCCTGGCCGGCGGGATCGCCCATGATTTCAATAACGTGCTGACCGCTATCCTGGGCAATATCGAGCTGGCCGGGATTTACGCCACCGGACATGAAAATGTCGTCGAATCGCTGGAGCGGGCGAAAGAGGCCAGCCTGACCGCCAAGGAGCTTACCGGCCGTCTGCTCACCTTTTCCAAGGGCGGCGCTCCGCTTAAACGGAAAATGGCGGTCTCCGGCCTGATCCGTCAGGCGGTGTCGCTGGCCCTGAGCGGCTCCAATGTGAAAAGCGAGCTGGAGCTCGACAATGATCTCTGGCCCGTGGAGGTGGATTCGGACCAGTTGACCCAGGCGCTCAACAACATCATTATCAATTCCGTGCAGGCCATGCCCGAGGGCGGCGAAATCCGCTTGCGGGCCGAGAACCTCCCGGAACTTGAGGTTAGTTCAGACCAGCAGAGCCGCGGCTCGGCGATCCGGATAACCCTCTCGGACAATGGTCCGGGGATCCCCAGGGCCCATCTGCCAAAAATCTTCGATCCCTTTTTTACCACCAAGGAACGGGGCAGCGGCCTGGGTCTGGCCGTGGTGTACTCAGTCGTCCGCCGTCATGGCGGCCGGATAAGTGTCAGCTCCGAAGTGGGCAAGGGCACATCTTTTGAGATCGCTCTGCCGGCTTTCCCCGAGGAAAAACGCGAGAGCGGGAGCTTTCACAGTGCGGCGCAGCCCCTGCAAGGATTGCGGATACTGCTGATGGATGATGAAATGATCGTCCGGAATATCGCGGTCAGGATGCTCGAGTACCTGGGACACGAGGTCGTGACCGCCGAGGACGGGACCGAGGCGATCGAGAAATATAAGCGGGAAACCTCCGGCGGCAGGCCCTACGATCTGGCGATCCTCGATCTCACCGTACCCGGCGGAATGGGAGGCCGGGAGACCATAAAAGAGCTGAAACAGTTCGACCCCGCGGTAAAAGCCATTGTAACCTCGGGCTATTCCGGCGACCCGGTGCTTTCGGACTACAGGAAATTCGGCTTTTCGGGCTCCCTGGTCAAGCCCTATATCATGGAGGAAGTCCGGGAGGTGCTGAACAGTGTTTTCAGCGCCCGCGAAAGGACGGGATGAGGAGTAGAGTTTCGCATACCCGATCAAATCTGATCCGAAAGATTCCGGCATTTTTAAATTCATGTTGAAAAATTGATTAAATCATGGATACCCGGTTACGGTCGAACATTGGTTTCTCCCCAAAATATGTATCAATAATATATGCAATAGCTAGCGTAGGGGCGCACCCGCGTGTGCGCCCAGGCGGACACATGGGTGCGCCCCTACGGCCCGAGAGCCAAAGGCAAAATATGAATATTTCAACACACGCCTTTAAATGAACCCCAATAGGATCAGCGCCCAAAATCCTGGATTAAAATCCCCCCTCCTATTAATTGATTTTATCCGCGGATCTTCTTCAAAGGAGATTTTCGGCCGCTCCTCCTTGCCCGGCGGCGGGAAAGGACTTAAATATGAGAGTGGTATTTAAAGTCAATTTGACATGCTATTCGTTTAACAGAGCAAATATCCGGCCGGGCCTGTTCCGGGCCGAGTTAAGGAGGCGGTCAAGATGAGCGGCGCGGTTTCGATGGTTGATTACAAGAAGATCGAGGGAATGGCGGGCCGGCTCTTCCCGAAAGCCCCAAAGGAAAGCGAGCAGAAAGCTTACGAGCTTAGCCGCCGGCAGATAGATTTTTTCAAGCAAAACGGTTATCTCACCCCGCATAAAATTCTTTCAGCGGCGCAGGTGGAGCTGATGCGGGAGGGGCTATCGCGGATGATCGAGGAGGACTACCCGCGCCAGCGGGAGCTGATCGGCCTGGACACCAAGGCGGGCTTGAGCAAGGGCCAGCACATGATCTATTTCCAGGGCGCCTGGCTGGTCGAGGAGGCCTTCCACGATATCCTCTACCATCCGTCAGTCACCGTGCCGGTCAGTCAGCTATTGGACAGCCCGCGGGTCCGGTTCCTTCACGACCAGCTTTTTTTCAAGCCCGCCCGTCACGGCGGCGTGGTGGCCTGGCACCAGGACTATTCCTACTGGACCCGGACCGTGCCCTGCGGCCACCTGACCTGCTTCCTGGCCCTGGATGACACTACGCTGGAGAACGGCTGCATGCATGTCATTCCAGGCTCGCACCTCTGGGACCTCCTGCCCACCACCCAGCTCGTGGGCGGGGAGGACGCCATGGAGCGGATCAAGTCCGTGCTCACCCCCTAGCAGCTGAGCCAGTTCAAGCCGGAGCCGATCAGGCTCAAGGCGGGAGAGTGCTCATTCCACCATCCGCTGACTCTCCACGGCTCCTACTCCAACCGCTCGGACCATCCGCGAAGGGCACTGGTGCTAAACTACATGAAAGCGGATACCCGCTCGGACAGCGATCAGCCGATCATGCCGGGCAGCCCGCCGATCCCCCGGGGCGAGGTGATCGAGGGCGAGTATTTTCCGCTGGTCCTGGCGCGTAATTAGCGCCAGGTATTCTCAGCGCGGATAGATTATCAGAGTCTGGCATTGAGCTTGTTGACCGGCGCAAATATTTCTTCAAGGCCGGGTAGATGATTGAGTATCGGCGCCCGGCCTTTTTTCTGCACGAGATCAGCTGCTTCTCGCCCTGTCGTATTGCTATAAGAAGGCTCTCCGGGTTCGCTCCGGACTTGCCTAAATCTCTTTTCCATTTTATTTTAACTGCTCCTTTCTCATAGTCTTAAGCAGAATTGTTTCCGGCGGTTGAAATTGACCGCCTCCGCGGTAACCAATCAGTCAGGAACGGCCAGCGAATTATCATTATCCAAAGTTTAAGGAGGAATGGAGAGTTGAATACCATCAAAGCCAGGCCGGCCGAAAGCTGCCGGTACGATATCGTTTCCCTGGGCGAAATCATGCTGCGCCTGGACCCGGGCGACATGCGTATCCGCACCACCCGGAGCTTCACGGTCTGGGAGGGCGGCGGCGAGTACAACGTGGCCCGGGGCCTGAGACGCTGTTTTGGGATGCGGGCGGGGGTAGTCACCGCGATTGTGGAGAATGAGGTCGGCCACCTGCTCGAGGACCTGATCTTCCAGGGCGGCGTGGACATGAGCTATGTCAAATGGCTGCCTTTCGATGGGATCGGCCGCAACTGCCGGGTGGGCCTGAATTTCACCGAGCGCGGATTCGGCGTGCGGGCCGCCCTCGGCTGCTCGGACCGAGCTTACAGCGCGGCGAGCCAACTCAAAAAAGGCGATATCGACTGGGAGAAATTGTTCGGCTCGGATGGCGTGCGCTGGTTCCATACCGGCGGGATTTACGCCGCGCTCTCACCGACCACCAGCGAGGTAATTATCGAGGCCCTGGAGTGCGCCCACAAGCACGGGACGATGACCTCCTTCGACCTCAATTTCCGGCCCAGCCTCTGGAAAAGCTCCGGCGGCACCGAAAAGGCCAAGGAGGTCAACCGCCGGATCGCCCCCCTGATCGATGTGATGATCGGCAATGAGGAGGATTTCACCGCCGCGTTTGGCTATGAGATCCCGGGCGTGGACAAGCACCTCTCCAAGCTCGATCCCGAGGGTTTCAAGCAGATGATCGGGCAGGTGGTTAAGGATTTCCCCAATTTCAAGGGCGTGGCTACCACCCTGCGCAACGCCAAGACCGCCAGCACCAATGACTGGGGCGCGATACTCTGGATGGATGGCGAGTTCCACGAGGCCATTCAGCGGCCGGACCTCGAGATTTACGACCGGGTCGGCGGCGGCGACAGTTTCGCCAGCGGCCTGATCTACGGCCTCCTGACCGGCAAGGACCCGGAGAAAGCGGTCAACTACGGCGCGGCCCATGGGGCCCTGGCCATGACCACCCCGGGAGACACGACCATGGCTACCTTGAGCGAGGTGGAAAAGGTGATGAAAGGCGGCGGGGCCCGGGTGGCCCGATAACTTATTGAGATGGAATGAGTATCTGGTATAGTGTGACGGGGCCGCAGTGGGTGGGCGGCCCTGCTGTGTCTTTTGTCCTGGTGGTGAGACTCGTTAATCGTATCAGTTTAAGATTGTTTGTTAAATCCCCCTCAGTCCCCTTCTTCGAAGGGGGAGGCAAAAATTCCCCTCTGCGAGAGGGAGGCCTGCCGAAGGCAGGCGGGGTGTGTAAGTCGGCGAATTTTTTAATACTCAAAGCTAATTATCCCGGATTATTTACAAACGATATTAACTATTGAATTTTCAGAAAGATAAGATAACCTCTGTAGGGGCGACGCATGCGTCGCCCCTACGCTGGAATTTGCTCTATTCCTAATTCTGAAAAACTATTGTGACTTTTTATGAATAGAGCGGGCTATTTATCTGCTTATGTTCTTATAGTTAGAAAATTAGAATAGGGATCTTTTATGAATTCCAAGGAGCGGGTCAACCTCGCATTGCGAAGGGAAATCCCCGACCACGTGCCGTTCGATCTCTGCTATGGCTTTGTCGGCGCGGCCTGGGACAATTTTGTCCGCCGCAGCGGCAGCACCAACCATTTCGAGTATTTCAACACGGATGTCGAATACATTGAGGTTCTTGAGCCGCGAGCGAAATTCGACTATGCGGGCGCTTATTACCGGGGCCGCCTCCGGCCCGGTGTCAGCTATGAGTTGGACCGCTACGGGGTCCTGCACGAGAAAGTCGAGGGCCTGCACTTTACCAGGATTATCCCGCCCCTGTCCGAGCATACTCTCGAGGCCGTAAAGAATTTCCCCTTGCCGGACTATAAAGACCTCGACCTCTACCGCGAGACCGCGCGGAAAATGACGGCAATCGACTCCCGGGGCAGGGCTAGCGCCCTGGCAATGGGCGGAGAGACCATTTTCGAGGTTTCCTGGCCGCTCTATGGGCTGGAGGAATTCCTGATCATGCTGCTCTCCGAGCTGGAGATTTGCGAGGCCATTTTCGAGCGCTGGACCAAGGTCCGGCTCTGGCAGCTCGAAACCTATGCAAAGTTCGGCCGCTATGATATCCTCTGGCTCGGGGATGATATCTCAAACCAGCTCGGCATGCTAATTCCGCCCGACCTCTGGCGCAAAACCCTCAAGCCGCGGCTCAAGGAAATAATCGAGTGCGCCAAGTACTACCAGCCCGAGGGCCTGGTCTTCTACCACACCTGCGGCAACCCGACCGAGGTGGTGGAAGACCTGATCGAGGCCGGGGTGGATATTTTGAACCCGGTGCAGCCCGAGGCGGTGGACCCGGCGGAGTACAAGAAGCGCTGGGGCGACAGGCTCTCATTCTGGGGGACCGTCGGGGTGCAGAAAACCCTGCCGTTCGGCACAGTCGAGGAGGTGCGCAATGAAGTCAAATTGCGGATCGAGACAGTCGGCAAGGGTGGAGGGCTTTTGATTGGGCCCTCGCATGTGATCGAGCCCGAGGTGCCCTGGGAGAATATTGTGGCTTTTGTCGAGGCGGTGAAAGAGTTCGGGGGGTATTAATAGACTGGAGACTTTTATTGCATTGAATTTCGCGAAGCTTGTACACGCGTAAGCGGATTGGAAACGCGTAGGGGGCGACCGGCCGGTCGCCCCTACCAAATATCTATCAAAATTTTCCTCTCAATTTAGTGCCTGCCATCACCGCAAAAACGCCTCTTTCAAGCCGCCATCCACGGGAATAATATGCCCGGTGGTCCGGCTGGAGCGCGGCGACACCAGATAGTAACCGGCCTCGACAACATCGATCGGCCGGACCGGCCGATGCGTAAGAGTCCTTCCGGCGTAAAATTCCGCCAGCCTGGCGGTAAGCTCGCTGGTTTTATCTTTTTCGGAAAACTTTATTCCGTATTTTTTCAGACTGGCGATCACCCGGCGCCTGGGGAACATCGCGCTGCCCTCCACCACTGTGGCCGGGCTGACCCCGTTGACCCGTATGGCGGGCGCATAGCGGATTGCCAGCTCGCGGATCAGATGGTTCAGCGCGGACTTGCTGACATCATAAGGCTCGCTCCCCAGCTTGGGCACCACGGCATTGGCGGAGCTGGTCAGCAGAACCGTGCCGACAGAGCGCTGCTCAGCGATCAATTCTGAAAACTCCTCCACCAACACATAATTGGCGCTGACATTGACTTTAAGGGCCAGGTCCCAGGTCTGGTCCTTGAAACTATCGCCGCTGTCCGGCGG
>MFIX01000230.1 GCA_001780825.1 Candidatus Glassbacteria bacterium RIFCSPLOWO2_12_FULL_58_11
TCACCGGGCTGAGCGGCAGCGGACCGGCCTATGTGTTCCTGTTCGCCGAGGCCCTGCTGAGCGGAGCGCTTAAAGTCGGGCTGCCCGCCGCTGAGGCCCGGGTGCTGGCTGTGCAGACAATCAAAGGGGCGGCCGCCATGCTCGAGGCGGATCCCGCGGTGCACCCGGCGGTGCTCCGGGATGCGGTCACCACTCCCGGCGGCACGACAATCGCCGGGCTGCACGAGCTGGAAAGCCGGGGTTTCCGGGATGGCGTGATCCGGGCAATCGAGGCGGCTACCGATAAATCGCGGCTTCTCGGGAAAGGCCGAACCGGGAAAAATTGAGCCGGTTGGTGCTGAACCTGTGTTTCGAATATAAGCGTTATTTCAGGAGGATGGATGGCTAGACCGCTCAGGGTGGGACTTTTGGGCTATGGAACTATCGGCTGCGGAGTGATTAAAATGCTCACCCAGTCCGGACTGGATATCCAGAAATCCGTCCGGCTGGTCAAGGTGGCCGATCTCGATCAGGAGCGCCCCAGGCCGGTGGAGGTGGACCGCTCACTGCTGACTAAAGACGCCGAGGCGGTGGTGCGCGACCCTCAGATCGATGTGATCGTCGAGCTGATCGGCGGAGTGGGCGCGGCCAAAAAATATGTCGAAATGGCGCTGGACCTAGGCAAGGATGTAGTCACCGCGAACAAATACCTGATGGCGCTGTACGGGGATGAGCTGTTCGAGCGGGCTGTCAAAAATAAAGCCCGGTTGCTCTTCGAAGCCAGTGTCGCCGGCGGAGTGCCGATAATCCAGGTGCTGCGCGAGCAGCTCTCTTCGGACCGGGTCATCTCGATCAACGCGATCCTCAACGGGACCTGCAACTACATCCTGACCCGGATGGAGCAGGTGCCTGGGATGGACTGCGCCGCCGCGGTGGCCGAGGCCCAGGCCAGGGGATTCGCCGAGGCCGACCCCACCCTGGACCTGAGCGGAATGGACACCGCGCAGAAAATCTCGATCCTGGTCCGCAAGGCCTTCCGGACCCGGATTCATCCCGAGGACATAGACCTGCAGGGCATCAGCGGGGTGAGCAATGTCGATGTCCGGACTGCGGTGGAAATGGGTTACCGGATCAAGCTGCTGGCCCGGGCCAAGCGGGTAGAGGACAGCCTGGAGGTCTGGGTCGCTCCGGCCCTGATCCCCGAAGAGGCGATCATGGCCCAGGTGAAAAACGAGTTCAATGCGATTGCGATAAACTGCGAGGCGCACCAAGAGCAGATCTATATCGGCAAGGGCGCGGGAATGATGCCGACTGCCGGAGCAATAGTCGGCGACCTTTACACCCTGCTCAATCATCGCGAGCTGCCCTCGGCTTTCGCCGAGCGGAGTCTCGACCTGCGCCTGCTCGAGCGCTCGGACATAAAATGCCGCTATTACCTGCGTCTGACGGTCAAGGACCAGCCCGGTGTGCTGGCGCGGGTGAGCAGCGCCCTGGCGGACAAGAAGATCAGTATCGCCTCGGTGGTGCAGAAAGAGAACTCCTCGGACCCGGCCCGCGGCGTCCCGCTGATGATCATTACCCACACGACCACGGTGGGAGCGATTGCCGAGGCTGTGCGGGTAATCGACCGGGAGTCCATTATCCTCGAGCCGGCCCATACGATCCGGATCATGGATGTGCTTTAGCGCTCGGTCGCAAAAGGCAACCGGACGGGGCAAGAGGCTCCGGCATTGCATTGACTGCTCCCCGGACCTGGTATAAGGTTTAATGGAGGGTGACCGATGGAGAATGAAGACAAGTACGTAAAAAATATCGAACAGTTCATTTGCAGCAGAGAACCTGAAAGCCGCTCCGCCCGCCTTCTGCGGGACAGCGCCCAGCGTCTGGAAATCTCCCGCGGCGACCTTCAGCAGATCGAAAAACCTTACACTTTCATCTACCAGCGGCTGCCTGTCGAGATCGGCGGCGAGGTCCTGAATGTCAGCTCGGGTATCGTGCTGCACAACCGGGCGCGTGGCCCCTACAAGGGCGGCATCCGTATCGCGCCCGATGTCGATATCTGGGAGACCAATGAGCTGGCCCGGCTGATGACCCTGAAAACCGCCCTGGCGAACCTCGAGCTGGGAGGCGGAAAGACCGGGATCAAGGTGGATTTCGATAAGCTTTACCAGGGATTGAAAGACAAAGTGAAAGTCCCGTTTTATCCGTTCATGGACCGGCTCAAAGACCATATCATGCGCGAATTCGTGGACCATTTCGTGGAGCGGGGTCTGGTCCATATTTATATCCCCGCGCCGGACATGGGCAGTTCGGGCCGCGAAATGATGCTTTTCTATAATAAAACCCACGATCCCTCGGTGGTTACGGCCAAGCCGGAGGGCATCGAGGGCTGGCTGCCGGGCCGGCACGAGGCGACCGGATTCGGTACGGCCTATGCCACCCTGAAATACCTCGAGAATCTGGGCCGGGACCCGAAGAAAATCACGGTCACCATCCAGGGCTTCGGCAACGTGGGCAGCCACTCGGCTTTCTATCTTCACGAGGCGGGCTGCCGGGTGATCGGGGTGACCGACTACTATGGCGGAGTTTACCAGCCTAAGGGCATCGATATCCCGGCCTTAATGGATTATGCGCGCGAAAACCGCACGATAAAAGACTTTCCCTCTAAGGGGACTCTCGATAATGCGGGACTTTTCGCCCTGGAGGCGGATATCCTGATCCCGGCCGCCGGGGGCCATGTCATCGACCGGGACAATTGCGGCGGCCTGGGAGTGAAAATAGCGGTGGTCGAGGCGGCCAACATGCCGGTATCCTACGAGGCCATGGAAATGTTGCAGGCCCGGGGGATCGATTTGCTGCCGGATAATTTTATCAACTCCGGCGGAGTGATCGCCTCCGAGCTGGAGTACCGTCAGGGGATGGGCGGCATAAGATTCAGCCGCGAGGAGGTATTCGAGCACCTCAGAATGAAGTTTGACGACATGTTCACCGATATGCTGGCCAGGAAAAAGGATGCCGGCAGCTTTACCCAGGCCGCCTGCGATATATCCCTGGAGCGGATTTACCAGGCCATGAGAACCAGGAGCCTGATCTGATTTTGCAGCGCACGCACAAAATAAAACAGCCCGCCCGGGCTTGCCCGGCGGGCTGTTTTATTGTTTCTTAATGAAAAATATTATTGGCCGTGCTCCCGGATAAAATGTTCCAGGGCGGCTTCCATTTCATCTTTTTTCAAGTACAGCAGGCCGACCAGTATTTCACCCACTTTCATTTTCAGGCTGTACTGGCGTTTCAGCAAATGGCCCAATTGATTCTCATCGATCAGGCGGAGCTCCCGGGCCGTCTCTCCGAAAGGCTTGCCGGTCAGTTTCTGCTGCTCGAGGACCTCGTAGATCTGGGCCACACTGATAATCTCATCCATGCTGGCCAGGATTCCCAGGCGCAGGTTGACCGCTTTCTGAACGGCCAGAGCATCATCCCGCTCCTCCTGGTCGATCAGGCCTTTTTCGATTAAAAAATCACCGAAAAGCTTTCCGATCTGCGGAGCTTTCGCTTCGGGTGAGCCGGTATTCTTTTTCGGCATCCTGTTCCTCGAATCTTATCTACTGCAATATGCCGCCTGATCCCGGGAGCGGCAGGTCCCCGAGAGCCCGGTCCGGATTACTCGGCGCCCTCTTTTTTGCCGGAGTCCTGTTCCCCACCGGCGGCGGGATTATCCTCTGCCGGCGGCTGTTCCGTCTCTGCCGCGGGTTCCACTGCGGCTGCCTCCGCTGCCGGAGCCTCGGCCGCGGGTTCTTCCCGGACCTTTTCCTCAACCGGTGCGGCCGCTTCGGCCGGGGCTTTCTCTTTGGCCGGAGCCTTTGCCTTGGCCGGAGCCTTTTCCTCGGCCGGCGCCTGGGGAGCTTCCGGCGCCTTTGTCGCGGCGGCGGCTTTCCCCGCGCCCTTACCCTTGACCGCGGCAATACGCTCCTCGTTGCGCTGCAGGGAGGCCAGCTTGCGCTGGGCTCTTTTCAGACGCTTGCGGAACAGGCGCTGACGGGCCTTATCGGCTTTCTTCGCCTGAGAAAGCTCCTTGCTTTCCTCTTTGTATTTAGCGATTCTTTTTTCCAGAACCTGCTTGGTTACCAATTCCTCCTCCTTTAGTTTCTGTCCCCATTTCCTTTTACTGGTTTCCGGATGTTGCGCAGAATTTAAGTCCAAGAGGACATTTTTTTCAAGCGAAATCTTGTTGCGACTCCTTTTTTGTGGTGAAAAAATATAATTTTACCCTTGACTTTCGCTTTTTATTCGCCTATAATAAAGCAGGTTTTCGCTAAATTTTCGCTTTAGGAAGGAGGCCTCATGTACCTGACCCGGCGTCAGAAAGAAATCCTCGACTTTATCGGGGAGCATATCGAGAGTTTCGGCTATGCGCCCAGCATCGAGGAGATTTGCGCCCGTTTCGGGCTTAATTCCACCGCCACGGTGCATAAACATCTCTCCAACCTGGAGGCCAAGGGGCTGATCCGCCGCCTCTCCAACCGCAGCCGGGCGATCGAGCTGTGCCGCGGCGGAGAGCGGGGCGGAAGTTCGGCGGCGCTGAGCGTGCCTCTGTTGGGGAAGATCGCCGCCGGCCGGCCGATCGAGGCGCTGGAGGTGCCCGAGAGTATCGACCTGCCGGGGAGCCTGGTGGGCCGGCGGCCTACTTTCGTGCTCAAGGTGGAGGGGGACTCGATGATCGACGAGCAAATCCGCGATGGGGATTATGTGATTGTCGAGCAGGCCGAGACCGCCGGGGAGGGCCAGATCGTGGTCGCGCTGATCGGCGGAGAGGAGGCGACCCTGAAGCGGTTCTACCGTGAAAAGGGCGGCGTGCGCCTTCAGCCGGCCAATGTCAACCTCTCGCCGATCATCCTCCGCGACGGCGAGTTCCGCATCCAGGGCGTGGTGATCGGCGTGCTGCGCAAGTATTGAGCTTTCCGAAGGGCAGCGTATAAGAGTAGGGGCGACCGGCCGGTCGCCCGCCTTAATTACCTGCGGCCGGCGCTTCTCTGCAAGAGGGAAATTTTCTATTGCCCTGGCCGGACAGTAATGTCCGGTTAGTAATTTGCAGTCTTGCCTTTCGACAAATTTCTTTTTCTGCTTTTGTTTCGGCAAAAGCAGCAAAACCAGTGGGGGCCGCGAACTCGCATTAGCTTTGCCGCCATTTTACCCTGCGGTGTCTCCGGAAAAACTACTCCGCTCCCTGGTTGCGGGGCACGCTCTGGCGAGCGAATTGCGCTCCGCACCACGGAGCACCTGAAGTCTCCGGTGTCCACGCGGCTTTTACACGCTGCCATCGTGCTGGCTCAGACAGGCGCGGCCCCCGGAAAAACCCGATTCCCGGAGGTGTTTCAGTTTACAAACATTGGAAAATGCTCTATGCAAAAACCTGACCGGACATTACCGGGAAACCGGGAGTTGCCCGGATGCGGGTAAACCCCCGAAAGCGGGAACTTATTGGAATTACATGTTAAATAATATGTTAGGATAAAAATAGTTCGAAGCGGAGATTTTTTAACGGAAAAGGAGAGATGATGAAAAGCCGACTCGTTGCCTATGGCCGGATCCAGAAAGGCCGGCCGGACAGATGCAAGCTGGTGCTGCTCGATGAGCGCCTGATCCCGGAGGAAAGCTCCGGTACGGTCTTTTCCCTCCGGCGCTGGTGCCGGGGTTTCCGGCCGGGCCCGGCCCGTCCTGGGCGCTGAGCCGGGTGTGGCTCCGGAGCGGACAATGGACCGTCATATCGTCCATATCGACATGGACGCCTTTTTTGTCTCGGTCGAGCGCACGCGCGATCCCTCGCTGATCGGCAAGCCGGTGGTGGTGGGCGCGGTGGAGGGCAGCCGGGGCGTGGTGACCTCGGCCTCTTATGAGGCGCGGCGCTACGGGATCCACTCGGCGATGCCGGTGGCCGCGGCGCGCAGGCTCTGCCCGCACGCCGTCTTTGTCCCCGGCAGCCTGGGGGTGTATTCCAGGGTTTCGCGCGCGATCCGCGGGATTTTCGAGACCTGGTCCCCGCTGGTCGAGATGACCTCGATCGATGAGGCCTATATCGACCTCACCGGTTTCGACCGCTGCTATGGGCCGGTGCTCGGCACGGTGGACCGCATCCTGCGCCAGGTGCGCGAGACTTTCGGCCTCGAGCTTTCCGCCGGAGTGGCCACCAACAGGCTGGTGGCCAAGATCGCCTCGAAAACCGCCAAGCCCTCCGGACTGCTGCGGGTGCTGCCCGGCTGCGAGGAGGCATTCATGGCCACCCTGCCTCTGGGCCGGGTGCCCGGCGTGGGGGACTCCCTGGGCGCGCGCCTGTCCGGCCTGGGCCTCTCGACTGTGGGTGAGCTGCAGCGGCTGGATCATGACCTGCTGGTCCGGGTGTTCGGGGCCACCGGCGAGTGGCTCTACGCCATGGCCCGGGGCAAGGGCGGGCTGAGAGTGGAGTCCGAAAGGCCGCCGGCCAAGTCGGTCGGGCATTCGGTCACTTTCAGCGAGGACACCGTGGACCGCCGCTTCCTCGATGGGGTGCTTTACCACCTGGCGGAAAAAGTCGGCGCCCGGGTCCGGCGCAAGGGAATGGTGGGCAAGACAGTCACCCTGCGCCTGCGCTACTCGGATTTCAAGACTGTCACCCGCGCGGCCTCGGCCGGAGCGGGCACGAACTGCGACTCGGAAATTTTCGAAAAGGCCCGCGCTCTCATGCTGCCGCTCCTGGAGCGCCGGGTCAGGGTGCGCCTGCTGGGAGTCACCCTTTCCGGGTTGCGCCCGGCCGATGGTCAACTCGGCCTCTTTACCGCCGGCTCCCAGGTGCGCAGCCTGCGCTTCTACCGCACCCTGGACCGCCTCCGCGAAAAATACGGCTTCTCCTCGGTGCGCAAGGGCCGCGCCATCTGGCTGGAGAACTGGCGCCGGCCGTCCGGAGAGGCGCGGCAGAAGGCGGTGTGAAAGCGCCGTACT
>MFIX01000231.1:0-10258 GCA_001780825.1 Candidatus Glassbacteria bacterium RIFCSPLOWO2_12_FULL_58_11
TACACGGTAGATACCCTGCGGCGTTACCGGGAGAAGGAGCTGCAACCCGGGGATGAGCTTTATTTTATTCTCGGGGACGACAACCTCCTGGAGTTCGACACCTGGAAGGACTGGCGCCGGATCGGCGCTCAGGCCAGGCTGGCCGCTCTGGGAAGGGAAGGTTTCACCGCGGACAGGCGGATCCTGGAAGAAAAGCTCGACGGGATCGAGGTACTCAGGATCGAGATGCCACTGATCGGGATTTCCGCCACCGGGGTCCGCGCCGCCTGCGCCGCGGGCAAGCCGATCCGCTATCTGGTGCCGGAGCCGGTGGCCGAGTATATCGAGCGGCACGGCCTGTACCGCAACGTCCGGAGTTGAAATAAAGACCGGAGTCCGAAAATTTTCTCAAGACTATCCCCGGCTGATAAACGCCGGCCGGAACTCTGAACCGCAAACTATCAACCACTAGAAAAAAATGATCAATCGAATCCTGAAAATATTCCTGGGCAACAAACACGAACGCGAAAAGAAGAAAATCCTGCCCCTGGTCGCGGAAATAAACCGCATTTATGCCACTCTGGAATCTCTCACCACTGAGGAGCTTCTGCAGCGCAGCCTGGCCCTCAAGGAGCGGATCGGCTCGATCGAGGACCTGGACGAGCAGGACAGGCAGTGCGATGCCGCTCTCCCCGAGGCCTTTGCCCTGGTAAAAGACGCCTGCCGCCGCAACCTGGGCCGCAAGATAACGGTCTGCGGCCAGCCGATGGTCTGGGACATGGTGCCTTACGATGTCCAGTCGATCGGGGCGGTGGTCCTGCACCAGGGGAAAATCGCCGAGATGGCCACCGGCGAGGGCAAGACCCTGGTGGCGGTCATGCCGATGTACCTCAACGCGCTCAAGGGCCGCGGCGTACACCTGGTAACAGTCAACGACTACCTGGCGCGGCGCGACTCCGAGTGGATGGGCACGATCTTCACCTTCCTGGGCCTGACTGTCGGCTGCATCCAGCACGACATGGAACCCGCCGAGCGCAAGGTAGTCTACCGCTGCGACATCACCTACGGCACCAACAACGAGTTCGGCTTCGACTATCTGCGCGACAACATGTCCCTGCGGCTTGAAGACCGGGTGCAGCGCGTGCACCACTACGCCATTGTCGACGAGGTGGACAGCGTGTTGATCGACGAGGCGCGGACTCCGCTGATCATTTCCGGCGCGGTCCAGGGATCGGCTCCGAAATTCATGCAGTTCAAGCCGCTGGTCGAGGACCTGGTCCGTTTGCAGGTAAAGGAGGTTAATAACCTCATTGCCGAGGCCGCCGACCAGATGAAACGCGCTGAAGAGGAGCCGGATGACAAGAAAGTCCAGGAGCTGAATTACGAGGCCGGGACAAAGCTGCTGCAAGCCTCTCGGGGCATGCCGAAAAACAAGCGCCTGCTCAAGCTGCTCAACGAGATCGGAGCCAAGAAGCTGTTACAGCGGGTCGAGTCGGATGCCCTGCGCGAGAAAAAAATGCAGGAGCTGGATGAGGCCCTCTATTTCTCGATGGATGAAAAAGGCAACCAGGTGCAGCTTACGGATAAGGGGCTCGACCAGCTCAACCCGAACGACCCGAACATGTTTGTCATTCCGGACTTGAGCATAGAAATCAACGAGATCGAGAGCGATAAGACTCTCAGCCCGGCCCGCAAGGCCGAGAAAATTCAGAAAGTCGAGCGTGAATACCTGGATATCAGCGACAAGATCCAGACCATCCACCAGTTGCTTAAAGCCTATATCCTGTTCGAGAAAGACGTGGAGTACGTGGTTCAGGAGGGCAAGGTCCTGATCGTCGATGAGTTTACCGGCAGGCTCATGCCTGGGCGGCGGTTCAGCGAGGGCCTGCACCAGGCGCTCGAAGCCAAGGAGGGGGTGAAAGTCGAGGGCGAGACTCAGACCCTGGCGACGATAACCCTGCAGAACTATTTCCGCCTTTACCGCAAGCTGGCCGGGATGACCGGGACCGCGGAAACCGAGGCGGATGAATTCTGGCAAATCTATAAGCTGGATGTGGTGGTCATTCCCACCCACAAGCCCGTGGTGCGTAAAGACAAAGAAGACATGATCTACCGCACCCGCCGGGAAAAGTTTAACGCGATTATCGAAGAGGTGGCGCGTCTGTATGAGGAGGGACGGCCGGTGCTGGTCGGGACGGTCAGTGTAGAGGTTTCGGAGACCCTGAGCCGGATGTTGAAGCGGCGGGGTGTCCGGCACAACGTGCTCAACGCCAAGTACCACCAGCAGGAAGCCGAAATCGTGGCCAAGGCCGGCCAGAAAGCGGCGGTGACCATCGCCACCAACATGGCCGGCCGCGGGACCGATATAAAGCTCGGCGAGGGTGTAGTCGAGCTGGGCGGCCTGGCGATAGTAGGCACCGAGCGCCACGAGGCCCGCCGTATCGACCGTCAGCTCCGCGGCCGCAGCGGCCGTCAGGGCGATCCGGGCTCCTCGGAATTCTATCTCTCCCTCGAGGATTCCCTGATGCGCCTGTTCGGCAGCGAGCGGATCGCCGGGGTGATGGACCGCCTGGGGCTGCAAGAAGGCGAAGTTATCACCCATTCGCTGGTTTCGCGCTCTATCGGCCGGGCGCAGAAAAAGGTCGAGGGCAACAACTTCCAGATCCGCAAGCACCTGCTCGAATATGACGATGTGATGAACCAGCAGCGCGAGGTGATCTACGACATGCGCCTGTTTGCCCTCGAGGGCAAGGACATGGACCGTGAATTCAAGGAGATGATCGACGAGGCGGTGAAAGTGAAGCTCGACCAGTTTGTCGTCGAAGGCACTCCTCCGGAGGAATGGGACCTGCGGGCGCTGTCGACCGAATTGCTGAAAACCTTTCTGCTCAGCGTGCATTTTGAGGAAAAAGACCTGCCGGAATTGACCGCCGAAACGGTTCGCGAGCGTGTCCAGGGCCTGGTGGACCAGCTCTACGAGATCAAATGCAAGGAATTCGGCACCGATCGCAAGGATTTCCTGATGCAACAGGTGATGATGCGAGTGATCGACGATAACTGGCGCGAACACCTCTATCTGTTGGATCACCTCAAGGCCGGGATCAACTTCCGGGCCTACGGCCAGAAAGACCCGCTGATCGAGTACAAGCGTGAGGCTTTCGACGCTTTTGTCGCGATGCTCAACCGGATCAAGCAGGAAATCGCCGCGCTGTTTTTCAAGGCCCAGTTTATCGAGGAAGCCGAGATCGAGCGCCGCCGCCAGCCCGAGCAGCTGGCGATCCACCACGCTACGATATCGGCCTTTGCCGGAGGCGAAACGCTGTTGCCTCCCGAGCCGGGTCCGCAGAAAGTGAAGACCGTGCGCCACGATCAGCCAAAGATCGGCCGCAACGATCCCTGTTATTGCGGAAGCGGTAAGAAATTCAAGCATTGCCACGGCAGGGAACTCTGAACTTCGGAGACCGCCCCATCGATTTCATTCAGCCTGCGGGGTGAACATGGTCGATGTTATCAAAAGCCAGTTGTCCGAGATGCTCCTCAGCCGGGAGCAGCTGCACCAGATCGAGCATTTCCAGGCCCAGGTCGGAGAGCTGGAGCGCGAGCTGACCGGCACTGTGGATGATTTCATCAGCGTCCTTAACCGGCATTATTTCAACCGTGAAAATGGCTACCTTGACGAGCAGCAGGGAAACCTTCGCGAGGTGGTGATAATCCAGAGCCGGCTGGAAAAACTGGCCGGAAAGCTTGCCGCCTGCACCGGGGAGCTGAAAACCTACATGATGGCCCTGCAGAAAAGCCTGCACGGCAAAGCTGTGGAAGAACCGGTCGAACCGAAGGGAAAAGCCGAGGAAAGCGCTGCGGCGGGAGTCGCGCCGGACCAGCCTCCGGCAACGGCGGCAGCCAGGGAACCCGCCCGGGACAAAAAGGCTCCGGGGCAGGTCCGTTCGAGCGCGGTGGTCAACCGCGGCAATCTGGAGCTCAGCCCAGGCGCCGAGAGCGGCGGCGAGGTCTCGCTCAAGCTGATTTTCGAGGAGCTTAAGCTCGCTGAGCCGCGGTACAGCGCTGTCTCGGCAGAAATCAGCTCGGCCATGCGAAAGTTGCTTTACGACCGGAGGCTGGTTGGCTACGGTAAGACCTCGCTGGTTTTCGGCAAGGATAAGACACTGGACCAGTTGCTGGAGGAGCTGAAGCCGGTTTTTACCTCCGAAGCGCTGCGCAACCTCCTGCTGGAGAAGAACCTAATCACGGCTGAGGAAGCGGCGGAGCTTCGCCTGGCCTGTAATAAATCCCGGGAACTGATTTTTTCGGTTACCGGCTGAGCGCCGCCGAATTCCCGCCCCAGCTTGAGTAAGCTGGAAAAATCCACCGGAGGTCGCACCGGCCGCGGCGAGTTTGCGTCTCCCGGCCTTCTTCCATCCCGTCACATTTGCCGAGCGATTCGGGAACCTCTTGATTCCTGAGAAATATAAAGTTATAAAGATGGAAGGGTGATTTTGCCGCTCTTTTGATTGAGTCATCCCGCGGACGGGCTGCCGGATGATTCATGCGCCGGAAACTATGCCGAAAGTATCATTAATATCCTTCATCGCCGACATCAAATCGCTGGATCACGCCCTGATCGAGCGGGCCTATGAATTCGGCGCTAAGGCGCACGCCGGCCAGAAACGCAAGTCCGGTGACGATTTCATCTGGCACGCCATCGAGGTGGTGCGGATTCTGGTGGACCTCAACCTGTACGATACGGTCACCATCGCCAGCGCGCTGATCCACGATGTGATCGAGGACACAGCCTGCCCGCTCCAGGAGATCCGCCGCAATTTCGGCGATGAAATCGCCGGGATAGTCGACGGTCTGACCAAGATCGGCCGGATGGATGGTTATGTTTTCCGTTCGGTCCAGGAAGAGCAGGTGGAGAATTACCGCAAGCTCATCCTCTCGATGGCCAAGGATATCCGCGTAATCCTGATCAAGTTCGCCGACCGCCTGCACAATATGCGCACCCTCTATGCTCTGCCCGAGGGGAAAAAGCAGCGGATTGCCCGCGAAACCCTCGATATCTACGCTCCCCTGGCGCATCGCTTCGGTATCGCCCTGATCCGTTGGGAACTCGAGGACCTGGCTTTCAAATATCTCGAGCCCGAGGAGTACCACGAGCTGGCAAAAAGGGTGGACAAGAAAAGGCGCGAGCGGGAAAAGCTGATCGAGCAATTTACCAGTCCGCTGCAAGAGGCCGTCAACGAGGCCGGGATCAAGGCCGTGGTCTCGGGCCGGCCCAAGCACCTGTACAGTATTTACAAGAAAATGGAGCGCCGCAGTAAATCCTTCGAGGAAATATACGATCTTCTCGGCTTGCGCGTGCTAGCGGAAACTGTATCCGACTGCTACCATGTCCTGGGGATTGTACACACCTTATGGACTCCGCTGCACGACCGCTTCAAGGACTACATCGCCACTCCCAAATCCAATATGTATCAGTCCCTACACACCTCGGTCTATGGGCCGCAGGGCCAGCTGATTGAAGTGCAGATCCGGACCGGCGAGATGCACCGTACCGCCGAGTACGGGATTGCCGCCCACTGGAGGTTCAAGGAGGAGCAGCGGGCGGAAAAAGACATGGACCGCCGCATGACCTGGCTGCGGGAGGTGCTGGAGTGGCAGAACGAGGCGAAAGACCCGAAAGATTTCATGGAATTTCTGAAAATCGATCTCTTTCACGATGAGGTTTTCGTCTTTACCCCCCGGGGAAAATTGATCAAGCTCCCCTCCGGCTCCACGCTGATCGATTTTGCCTTCGCGGTCCACACCCAGATCGGTCTGCACTGCGCGGGAGGCCGGATCGACGGACGGATCGCTCCGCTGCACACCCGGATCAAAAGCGGGCAGACCGTAGAGATCATCACAAATCCCAATACCCGGCCAAGCAAGGACTGGATCAATTTCGTCCGCTCGTCCAAGGCCCGCAGTAAAGTCCGCGCCTGGATCAGAGAGCAGGAATATGCGGACAGTGTCAAGCTGGGCAAAGAGATGCTGGAGCGCGAACTGAAAAGGCAGCGCCGGGGGAGAGTCGAGGAGAGCCGCCTGAAAGAGGTAGCCGAAAAATTGAACCTCAGCGGACCGATGGAGAAACTCTATGAATCGTTAGGCCAGGGCCACCTGTCGCCCGGCCAGGTGATGCACCAGTTGTTCCCGGAACAGCCGGAAGAAAAGGAACCCAAGGTCTCGACATTTGACCGTCTGGTCGATAAGATAAGAAAGAGCAGCGCGGGCATTAAGCTTCAGGGAATCGGCAACCTGATGGTGAGCTATGCCGGCTGCTGCCAGCCCGTGCCCGGGGACAAGGTCGAGGGCTATATCACCCGGGGCCGCGGGATAACGATCCACCGGGCGGACTGTTTGAACCTGTTGCGGCTGAGCTCGGACTCCAACCGGCGCGTGGCTATCGACTGGGAGGCCGGCGGGGACCAGAACTTTCTCGTGCGGATTCTCGTCTCCGGCAACGATCGCAAGGGCATGCTGGCCGATCTTACCACGGCGATCGCCGAAACCGGAACGAACATTCGAAGCGCCGAGACCAAATCGAGCGAATTCGAATTCTCCTCGACTTTCGTAGTCGAGGTCAAGGACCTCAAGCAACTGAAGCGCATTATCACCGATCTTAAACGGATTAAAGGCGTGGAAAAAGTCCAGAGGAAAGAGTCTTTTTCTCCCGAGGCTCTTCAGTCCAGCGGCTGAGCCGGTCCCGGCGCCGCGGCGGCATCCGCCTTTCAATCGAGCCGTTTAAGCAGATTTTTTCTTCCATGATCAAAGAAAGACTGTCAGCCGGCCGGCAACCGGAATTGCAATAACGGTAATGACCTCAATCCGAAACCGGAATTAATCGTATCCCTGCCGCACAAGGGCGGGAGGCAATAGTGAGCCTAATCCTGTTTTTCCTCGAACGGTTCTATCTCGCTACAGCCAATGGAATGCTTGAGCGGCTGATTCCGCGGGCTCAACGCTGGAAGGATATTCAGACCGGCTGGACCCAGTCGTCCAGTAAGTCGGCGGAGATCGTACCCTGGATTGTCGGAATCGCGGTAGCCGTCCTGGTCACTTTCACAATCATCAACACCCGCAAGGAATCTGTCAAGCGCAAACAGCGGGAATTGATCTACTTCGAACGGAAAGCCATAGAAAAGGAGCTCGACAAGAAGCAGGTTGAAATGCTTTCCGAGGCGGTCAAATTAACAAATCTTACCGCGCCCTACCGGATCCTGGATTCCTTCGACATTTTCCAGCACCTGCTCGAGGAGTACCACAAGAAAAGGGATTTCTCCGACGCCGAGCACCGCTATTTCCACCAGATGGTCGATGATATCAAGTCAAAACTTGGATTTAACAAGATTGAGGAAGCCGTTCAGCTTCAATCCTCGGAGGAGATTAGAAAAGGCACGCTGCTGAAAATCACGCTCCAGAAAGATGGGAAATCCTTCGAATACCCGGCCAGTGTCATCGATAACAGCGATGAGCGGATCGTGCTGGACAGCTCGCAGATCGACTTGAATTTTATCCCCCTGGACATGAATACGGCGCTGGAAATCAATTTTTACCGGGAGGCGGATGCCGGGTACAATTTTGTCACGCAATTGAAAAGACCTCCGGCAGCGGATAAAAATGAACTCGAGGTCAGACATCCCAAGCAGTTGAAGCGGGTGCAGGCGCGAAGTTTTTCCAGGATGGAGGTCAGGTTCAGGTTCAGCTATTACCACGTGCCAAAGGATAAGTTCAATACCATCGAAATCGACCAGAACCTGGAATATTGCCAGACTTTGCCGGTTTATATGGCTGACACGCAGGATATCAGCGGCGGAGGGATCGCCTTTAATTCAAAAAGGACCGTACAAAAAGGCGATTATGTGTTCCTGAATTTCCAGATGATCAGCGAGGAGCACAGCGAGCCAGTGCTGGCCGTGGTGGTCTGGAGAGGCGCCGATAAAGCCAAACCAACTAACCTGATCCGGGCGAAATTTTATCATATTACGGATACGACCCAGGACACGCTGATGAAATTTATTTATCAAATACAGCGCAAGGCCGCCCGTAAAATGAAATTCGCTCCGAAAAGATAGGGCTTGTGCAAAAAATATTGGCTGGGGGAATAAAGCCGGGAAGGGAAAAGCTCTCCGGCTGATATGCATTATTACCGGTTGGGCCTTAAACAATAAAAAGAGCCGGTCCCGCGAAATCGCCGGGAGGCTCTTTGTCATATTAAAGCTGGGGCTCGATTCCCCGCACAGCAGTCAGTTGATCGCCGGCAGAAAACAAAGCTGCGCCGGCGGCTCAGTCCGTCCGGTAAAGGATTCTGCCGCAGTGGTTGCAGAACTCGATAATGTCTTTGTGCTGAGTGATCAGCTTACTGCCGGTCGGAGCGGCGACAAAGCAACCGTAGCACACGCCTTTTTTGACCGGCGCCATCGGCCGGTCGTATTTTTTGGCCAGTTGCTGGAAGCGGTGGTACAGATCGCGATCCAGTTGCTCGGTCACTTCCCTGATCGCTTCCTCGATCTTTTCTTTCCGGTCCAGCGGGAAGCCCATCTCCTCATATTTTTCGACCACCTGGAAGTCCTGCATTTCTTTCTGCAGGAAAAGCAGGTCCTGCAGAAACATCAGAAGTCTGAGCTGGCTCTCGTGCATTATCGACCTGACCGGTTTCAGTAATCAAATCAGACATGTTCCGTCGCGCAGGCGGATACCGGGGAATTTCCAGAAGCTGTCCGTGCCATGGGACGGACAGGGGATACGGCCCGATTTCCAGGCGGAAATCAGGCGGATAGCGCAGATCAAGAACCGCTATCAGCGAGAAGTTTCAGGAAATCTTCCACTTTAGTCAGCTTGTCCAGGCGGCTGGTGATATCGGAAATTTTACAGAATTGGGCAACCTTGCCCAGCACGGGGAGGTAATAGTTGGAGATTTCCACCGGCGGCGCCACAATCAGGAAAAAGTAATGCGCCGGCTTGTCATCTATCGAGTTGAAATCTATGCCCTGGCGCTGACGGGCGAAGGCGACATTGAGCTTGTCCACTACCAGCGAGCGGCAGTGGGGGATCGCAAAGCCTTTCCCGATGCCGGTCGAGCCCAGGTTCTCCCGCTTTTTGAGCATCTTGAAAAGCATCTCTTTGGCTTTTTCGTCCAGGTGCAGAAGGTTGATCAATTCCAGCAGAACCTCATCTTTCCCCTGCGCCTCCAGATCCAGATTGACGTTCGAGGCATTGAACAGTTCTTTCAATTCCATGGTCGTCCAACTCCTGATAATTACGCGGTAATATTCCGATTTGCAATTGTAGCTGATATCAAGAGGCTCGGAAAATGCCTCAGCCTTCCGCTGCCGCTCCCGGATGCAATCCGAAAACCGGCCAGGCCGAGATGAAACATTATAGCCCGGGCCGGGCATGTCAAGAGTTTTAACGGCGTACCTGTGCAAACAAAATGCCGGGCACTCCCGCCGGAAAATCCACCGACCGTCAGCAGGGCGTCTGCCGCGCTAATGCCACGACTATCGCGGCCTTGCCGGCCTCCGGCTCGGCATTTACCGGTTCGTCATAACACAGTCCGGGCCAAGCCGGTTTTTTATGGCGCGGCGCTCTTCTATGGCCCGTAGTTAACCGCTTTCACCGCCTCGAGCTGTTTGGCCTTTCTCCCGGTGGTCAGCTCGACATCGCGATAGCGTTCCAGCACGGGCGGGTTCGGGTCAGTCAGCAGTTTATAAGTCTCAGGGCGGCGGTTCAGGTAGTAGATCGCCCGGTCATTATCGGACCCGTTAATCGTATTCCACCATTTGCTGTCGGAGGTCGGTTCTTTGGCAAAGTCGATCTCGGCCATAATTACCGAATTTTTCTGGCCCACCGCCTCGGCGACCACCTTCCCGTTGTAGTCGATAATCCCGTTGCCGTCCGATCCGAGGATGACCGGGGCGAAATAGACCAGGTTATCTCTGGCCCGGGTGATGTAGCGGGCGCCCGTGGACAGGCTTTGTCCGGCTTTGTGCTCCGGCCCCATGGTCGGATTGAAGATTATGTCCGCGCCTTTGAGAGCGTAAATGGCTGAAATCTCCGGGAAAATGATCTCCCAGCAGGTGGCTATCGCGAACTTGCAGAAATCGGTCTCGAAGACCTCGTACTCATCGCCGGGCGCGACATCCCAGGTTTCGAGTATGGGCAGCACGGTTTTGTGGTGTTTGCCGATAATCTTGCCTTCGCGGTCGAAAACCACCGCCGAATTGAATACTTTACCATCCACCTT
>MFIX01000231.1:10267-12296 GCA_001780825.1 Candidatus Glassbacteria bacterium RIFCSPLOWO2_12_FULL_58_11
CGGAGCGATTATATACATATGGTATTTTTTGGCGATCCCGGCGATCCGGTCGGTCAGCGGGCCCGGCACTTTTACAGCCAGGGAAGAAAAAAGGTCCTCCCCGGTCTTCGGATTCAAGACATCCAGATGCAGTCCGTAAGCGCCGATATGTTGTATGTCCTCGGGACCGCAGACCAGGTCTGCTCCCTTCTCTCCGGCTTGCGCGAGAAGGCCGAGGATCTTGTCGAGGTGGGCCTCCATCATGGGTTCCACTTTGGAAAAATCGTAACTGGCCATGAACGGGTCCTGCCTGGGCGATCCCTCGGCCTGGATTACCGCCACCTTGGCGGCGCGTCTGGCCTGGGCGTCCGCCCGGTCCACTCCGACGGCGGGCAGCAGGGCCGCCAGAAGCAATATCGGCAAAAATGATCTGGGCATACCTTTCTCCTTGAGAGAGCGACAATGGGTGGGGACGCTGATCGCGCTCCCCAGCCGTGAATATTGCACGACGGTCGGGATAAAGTAAAAAGCATAAAGGGCTGAATTCACCGTAGCCCGGGCCGGCCTCCCGGCAGGAGGATAATATATCTCTCCCTGATGTTTAGGGAAAGAAATAACGGGATATCAGGGGCATTGCGTTTCAGCCGCCGATCAGTTCCTGAAGGTCACCGGATTTGCCGACCAGGACCAGCTTGTCTCCCGGATCGATGACATCGTTCCCCCGGGGCACGAAATGCATCTCCTCTCCTTTGGGATTGCTCTGGCTGGCGTGGCCCCTGGATTTACGGATCAGGATCACCTGCACGCCGTATTTTTCGCTGATACCCAGCTCGCGGATCGTTTTGCCGTGGAACTGCCGCGGGGCCTCGGTCTCGACCATCCGGTAGCCGTCCAGCAGGTCCAGGTCCCGCCTGGAGGGGTCGCGGACCAGCCGGTCGGCCACGAAGCCGCCCAGGTCCTGCTTAAGCACCGCCTTGCGGTAGGCTTGCAGCACGTCGTTGTGGCGCAGGACGCCGATCGGAACTTCCGGACTTAAGGGGTCCACTACCGGCACCTCTTCGATTTCGGATTCTCCGAACCGGCGGATTACCTCGTCGAGAGAATCCTCCACCTTAAGCACCGGGAACTCGATATTGGCGACATCCTGGGCCACCAGGATATCGCGCAGGTTTTCGTCCCGCATGACTTCAAGGATATTCTGCAGCGGGATCAGCCCGGTGATCTTGCCCAGCTCGTCGACCTGGATAAAGCTCATATGCGGTTTGGAGAGCGCCTTGGGGATCAGGCTGCTGAGCGGGGTGCTCTCGGTCACCAGGGCCAGGTCGCGGATCATCACATCCCCTACTTTAAGGCCGCGCAGGACATTGAGGTCCCTGCCGCGGTAAAGGTTGATCCCTCTGCGGATCAGCTTGCGGGTATAGATCGACTGGCCTTTGAGCAGCTTATGAGCCATCAGCGTGCTGAGCATGCTGCAGATCATCACCGGCAGGATCATCTTGTAATCGCCGGTCAGCTCGAAGATGACCAGTACTACGGTAATCGGCGCGTGCATCGTGCCGGCGATCATCCCGCCCATACCGGCCAGCGAATAAGCGCCAGCCGCACTGGCGTGGCCGGGAAAGAACATATTGAGGAGAATGCCGAACGTTCCGCCCAGCATGGCTCCCTGAAAGAGTGCCGGCGCGAACACGCCGCCCGAGCCGCCGCTGGCGATAGTGATCGAAGTGGCGCCGAGCTTGATAAACACCAGCGCCAGCAGCAGCAGCAGGGGAAGCTTGCCGCTAAGGGCCAGGTCCATTGTCTCGTACCCGCTGCCGTAAATGTAAGGGAACCAGATAGCGATGATCCCGACCAGCAGGCCGCCCAGGGAGGGTTTGAGCCAGGCCGGCATGCGGAAACGCTCGAACAGGTCCTCGCTGCCGTAGAGAATGGTCACATAGAGCCAGGCCAGCAGTCCGGTGCAGATTCCCAGGAAAGCATAGAACAGGAATTCGAAATGGCTGACCATCACGGGCGGGTGGAACTCGAAAGCCGGGAAATCGCCTAGGAA
>MFIX01000231.1:12359-12501 GCA_001780825.1 Candidatus Glassbacteria bacterium RIFCSPLOWO2_12_FULL_58_11
GAAATCGCCGAGTATCACCTCGGCCGCGAAAAGCGCACCGCCCAGCGGCGCATTGAACGTGGCGGCCATGCCGGCCGCGGCGCCGCAGCCTACCAGGGTTTTCATCCGGCTTTCGCTGGCTTTCAGGAACTGGCCGACAGTC
>MFIX01000232.1:0-15149 GCA_001780825.1 Candidatus Glassbacteria bacterium RIFCSPLOWO2_12_FULL_58_11
AGATCGTCCAGCGAAAAATCCTTTCCCAGGGCACTGTTATAGACTAGCCTGACGCCGAGATCTTTCAGCCATTCGAGCTCCCGGTCGATCAGCCGGCGCGGCAGGCGGAACTCCGGGATCCCGTAGCGCAGCATGCCGCCGCCCTCGGCCTCCCGCTCAAAGATTGTCACCGCATACCCGGCGCGCGCCAGATACGAAGCCGTGCTGATCCCGGCCGGACCGGAGCCTATTACCGCCACTTTTTTCCCATTGGTGGCCACTTTCTCCAGATTCGGCAGCCAGCCTTCCCGTTCGGCCAGGTCCATCACGAAACGCTTGATCGCCCGGATGCGGATCGGCTCATCTTTGAGCGCCCGCGTGCAGGAATCCTCGCAGGGGTGGTTGCAGATATAGCCGCAGACATGCTGGAGCGGATTGCGGCTGGTGATCTGCCGGTAAGCTTCCTCGAACTTTTCCTGGGCCACCAGGCGCACATAAGCCATCGAAGGCACGTGGTGCGGACAGGCGTAATCACAGGGCGCGGCGAGCTCCTGTTCTTTATGCTTTGCGTAACCCTCCCAGAGAGTCAGCTCGGGCGCGGATTTCACGGAATCGATGATCTTGTCCCGCATCTCGAGCGGACTCTTGTAGCCGTGCTCCTCGACATAGCTCCGGAAGCCCCTGAAAAACTCGGGGAAGAACCCGAAACCATAGATAATTGTCGCCGAGCAGATGCCCACCAGATCGGCCCCCGACATCATCATCTCCACCCCGTCGCTCCAGGTCGTGATCCCTCCGGTGCCGAGGATGACCGCCCCGGGACCGCAGGACTTGCGCATCATGTAAACATCGCGCAAGGCCAGGGGCTTGATCCAGGAGCTGTTCATGCAATACATGCCCTGCTCTTCCTGCAAATTTATCGTGCTGCGGCCGGGCTCATCGATTCGGATGGCCGGCAGGGCCAGACGGTTGGCCACGCCGCAGACCATGTCCGCGCCGGCAGCCAGGCAGGCCGCGGCTATCTCGTGCTGGTGCCCGCCCTCGGGGGTGAGCTTGACACAGAGCGGGATACTCGTCTCCGCCTTGATCGCCCGGATGATCGCCTGGATTGCCTCGGACTGCTGGCCCAGGCTGGCCCCGGTCTTATGGGATTCGGCGGCTTTATCCTTGGCCAGCTCGACATTGAAAGACATGTTCGGGCAGCACATGTTCAGCTCGTTGATATGCGCGCCCGCCTCCTCGAATTTCCGGGCCATGTTGACCCAGCCCTCGAGGCCGGGGTCGGAATAAGTGAAATTAGAAAAGAGAACGAAATCATCGATCTGCTTGCGGGCGGCCTCGATCAGACGGCATGCCTCATCCAGGGTGATCCTTTTCTCGGCGGAAAAGTAGAGCAGATGCTGTTTCTCATCCCAGCCGTAGCGCGGCCGGCGGTTGATATAGGGCGGCGGGTCGAATGTGAGCTTGCAGCTCGCTCCGGCGAACCCGCACTCAGCGGCCTTGATCAACTGCTGAAGCATGGATGTCGTGGGTCCGCTGGAGACAAAAAAAGGGTTGCGGAAACGGACGCCGGCCACCTCCACCGGCATATCGAAGTCCAGATCGCCGTATTTTTTCCGGTTTAGATAGAGCATGTCCTATCCTTGAAGAATTGATATTCACTGGAATTATGACGCTCCCCGCAACAGGCGGAAGCGATTCAAACGGAATTAAGCAGGACAGCGGTTCGCCAACCCAGCGCTAACTCGCCTTAGCGCAACAAGTTAAAATACACAACGCCTCTTCTCTTTGCAAGCTTTTTGTCAAACTTCAAGCGGATGCTGAAGTTCCGGAGCCTGGAAAGGGTATTTGTGCAAAGGGCAGGCTTTTTCTGTCGAATATTATTTGGCTGGAACGAGCCCCGGCCGACTGTTTCCGATAATTTAACGGCAGACCGGTTTTCAAAGTTACCTGGATCGGGGACTTATTTGGCGAGATAATCCCGAGGCTGGAATTCCTCATGGCCCTCACTCAAAAAAAAGCCGCCGGAAAATTGCTTCTCCGGCGGCGGATTTCTCCCTCGCAACTTACGGCCGGCGCTCAATCACGCCTTCCACCCAGCAGGCCCGCGCGCATGGCGAAGTAAAGCAGTTGCGCGACCGCGGTGATCGTGGCCGCCACATAGGTCATCGCCGCGGCATTCAACACCCGGTCGACTCCCTCGGCTTCCTGCTGATTGACCAGCACTCCCGCTTTGACCAGTACCAGCTTAGCCCGCGAGGAGGCGTTGAATTCCACCGGCAGGGTGATCAACTGGAAGGCCACCAGAGCGGTGAAAGCGATCACGCCGAATTGCATCAGGTGCAGCGAATTCAGCAGCATGCCGAACAGGATCATCGGCCAAGCCAGCCAGGAGCCGAAACTGGCCATCGGCACCATCGCGCTGCGCAGCTTTAACGGGACATAACCAGCGGCATGCTGGATCGCGTGTCCGGCCTCGTGAGCCGCGACTCCGGCCGCTGCGATACTGCGGCCGCTGAAAACATCCGGGCTCAGGCGAAGGGTCTTTGTGCGCGGATCGTAATGATCGCTGAGCATTCCGCCGACCTCCTCGATCTTCACATTATGGATGTTGGCATATCGCAAAACCGTCTCCGCCGCCTCCGCCCCGGAAAGCCTGTTGGCGGTGGTCACCTGGCTGTATCTCGCAAAATTGGACTTGACTTTAATCTGAGCCCAGAGTGCCAGGATCATTGTCGGTCCGATAAGAAGCCAGTACAGCGGATCGAGCCCATAAAAAAATCCCATCGTTTCCCCCTTGTTCCCTTTTTAGTTCTGACTGAAAATATTATGTCAGGCAGAATTTCAGCCTGTCCCAAAGTAGTAACTCTAACCTGTACCGTTAGCTTCTACCCTGCATTCACCTGTCAATTCCTGACTGAGCAACTTATGTACCAAAGGTCTCAAAATAATCAATTTGTTCAACTTTAACAAGTTAGAAAAGATGAAATAAACTGTCGCCGCTTGACTGCCATTCTGGCCGATATTTTCCAGCGGCCTTCTGCCCTTTCGGCGCTCCTTTTTTTCATCGAACTCTTCCGCGGCTTGAATTTTCGAAACACCCTTGAAACAAATTCTTAAAAGAAAATTAATATTCGGGTAACAAAACTGAAATAGTCCCCGGATAAGTTAGGCTATGTTTTAAATGAAGAGCGGCTGTAGCACTGCTCTTAATCCATTTCCAACGTTCGGGAGGTTCGATGCGAAATCAGGCAAGGTCCGCGGCCTGGCTGCCGGTTTTAGTTATGCTGGTCCCAGCGGCATTATTCGCCCAGGAGGATACCATAACCCCCGAGGCTCTGGCCAAAGGAATCAACACGGTCTGGACTTTGATCGCGGGTTTCCTGGTTTTTTTCATGCAGGCCGGGTTCGGAATGCTGGAAGCCGGTTTTACCCGCGCGAAAAATGCGGCCAACATCCTGATGAAAAACATGATGGATTTTACCATGGCCTCGCTGGCCTTCTGGATTATCGGTTACGCTCTGATGTATGGCGTGGGCAATGGGCTGTTCGGCAGCAGTTACTTCTTCCTTAAAGGCGTGCCCGCAGATACGAACGGCATTCCGACCCAGGCTTTCTGGTTCTTTCAGGTGGTGTTTACCGCCGCCGCGGCGACGATTGTGGCCGGGGCTATGGCCGAGCGCACGCGTTTCGTCTCTTACCTCATCTACAGTTTTCTGATCAGCGCCTTCCTTTATCCACTGGTCGGCCACTGGGCCTGGGGCGGCGGCTGGCTGGCCCAGCTCGGCTTCCAGGATTTCGCCGGTTCGACCGTCGTGCATACTGTAGGCGGCTGGGCCGCCCTAGTCGGCGCGATAATGCTGGGGCCGCGGATCGGCAAATTCAGCCCGGATGGGCACCCCCGGGCGATCCCCGGGCACAACATACCCCTGGCCGCGCTGGGCTGCCTGATCCTATGGTTCGGCTGGTTCGGCTTTAACCCGGGCAGTTCCCTGAGCGGCATGAACGCCGACCTGATCGCCAAAGTCGCGGTCAACACGAACATGGCCGCGGCCTCGGGCTGCGTGGCCACGATGCTGCTGGTCTGGGCACTCTACGGCAAACCCGACTTTAGCATGGCGATCAACGGCGCTCTGGGCGGCCTGGTTGCGATAACCGCGCCCTGCGCCACGGTTTCTATCATGGGAAGTATCCTGATCGGGGCGCTGGTCGCTCCGATCGTGGTTTTCGGAGTGCGGCTGCTGGACAAACTGCTGATCGACGATCCGGTGGGCGCCGTACCGGTCCACGGCATGTGCGGTGTATGGGGTACCCTGTCGCTGGGGCTTTTCCACGAGACGGCGGGCCTGTTTTATGGCGGCGGCTGGATGCAGCTGGGCGTGCAGGCTCTGGGTTCAGTGACGGTTGTGCTCTTTACCATCGCCGGGATGTATGTGATCTTCAAAATCCTGGACCTGACTTTCGGCCTCAGAGTGACTCCCGAAGAGGAAATCCGCGGCCTGGATATCGGCGAACACGGCATGGAAAGCTACGCCGGATTCCAGGTCTTTCTCACGGACTAAACCCGGAGTGTCGAAAAATGTTTTCGGTAGCCCCGGTATTGAAACTTGCTGCTGCGCCGGACTCAAAAGAGAAAGAGTCTTCAGGCTCACCTTTAACCGCCGGAGCTTGCGTCCTCGAATTATTTCAACTGGCTTCCGCACGGAGAGATGCTAAATGAAACTGATCATTGCCCTTATTCAGCCCGAAAAACTGCCCAGTGTAAAAAAGGCGCTTTTTGCCCAGGAAGTGCACAAGATGACTGTTTCCAACGTGATCGGCTGCGGCCAGCAAAGAGGATTCACCGAGACTTACCGCGGCGTGATGCAGGAAGTGAACCTGCTGAAAAAGGTGCGCCTGGAAATTGCGGTCAATGAGGATTTCGTGCAACCGACTATCGATGCGATTATCAAGGGTGCGCGAAGCGGCAAGATCGGAGACGGCAAGATATTCGTCCTGCCGCTGGAGCGTTGCGTGAGAATCCGGACCGGCGAGGAGGGCCGGGAAGCTATCGGCTGAGCGGACTTGCGGCGAAGGATCGGGCGGCAAACTATTGCCCGGCAGGACTGAATCGGTATATTTCCAAAGGAAGGATCGGGCTGGACCTGGACTGTGGAAAGCAGGTATATATATAAATAGACCGGGTTTTCCGGATAAATGTCAGCATATATCTCCGGGGGGGCAGATGCAAGTTAAACACTGGTCGGCTTTTTTATTCGCTACATTGGCGTTTCCGATTATGGCGGAAGCTTCCGAGAGGCTCGAGCTGAGCACGGATGCGGCCATCGTGAGCAAGTATGTCTGGCGGGGAATAGTGGTTACCGACGGAGCGGTGGTCCAGCCTGCGGTGACTGTCGCCTATGGGGGGTTGAGCCTGAATGTCTGGGGCAATTATGATCTGGACAATGTCAATTCAACTGACTACCGTTTCACAGAGGCGGATTACACTCTCGATTATACCCTCGCCCTGCGGAATGTCAGTCTTTCCCTGGGATCGATAGTTTACGATTTCCCGAACACCGGCTACCACCCGACCACCGAGTTATACCTTGGAGCCGGCTTACAGAGCTTCCTGAACCCCTCGCTTACCTTCTATAAGGACACGGATGAAGCTGACGGAAGTTACCTGCTGCTGAGCTTGGAGCACAGCTTTCCGCTGGAAGATAAGCCGGTCAGCTTTGACTTTCAGACCGGGGTGGGATTCTCTTCTTCCAGCCATAGCCGCTATTATTACAGCGCATCGGGCTCCACGCTGTCCGATTTTCATCTAGGCCTTGCAGTGCCGTTCACGGCCCGCGAAAACCTGACCTTGGTGCCGGGGCTGTATTATTCAGCCCTGCTGCACGGTGCGATGCGCTCGGCGGCCGACAAACCGGACAATGTCATTTTTTCGCTGTCAGTCTCTTCCTCTTTTTAATTCCCCCGGCCGCCAGTTCAGCCTGCCGAGGATATTGACACGCCACAAAGATAAAGGGGTCTCGCCGGAAAACCGCGGGACCCCTTTCCTCAAGTCCGTATGACAGTGGACAGCACCTTTAAGCACTATAAATCACTCTTTGAGCAGGGTGATCAACTGGCTCACCGTGACCAGCTTTGCCGGCGACATTACGCTCATCACCCGGCCCGCCTGGCGTTTGCTCATGCGGGTAAGGATCTTGGCCGCGGAAAAATCCGGCAGGCCATCCATCACCGCACCGGCATCCACGGGCTTCATGCTCTCAATCAGCTTGGCGACCTCGGTGTACTTCAGGTTCATTACCGAGTCTTCCTCGGCGCTTGACTTATCCATCTTTTTCTGGATGTCCTCGAGCATGGCCTGACGCTGGGTGATCTCCTCATCCCGGCGGGCCTGCTCAGCCTTGGCCGAGTCGATTTTGGCCTTTTCCTGCTCGATCTGGTAACGTTCCTTGTCATACATGTTCAAGCTGTCCGGCAACACGCCGGCGGCCAGGAGACTGTCGATATTGACTCCCGGCTGGGGCGGAGGCGTATAGCTCTTGTTATACCAGATTATCCCGGTAAAAAGCCCCACAATGAGCAGGAAAGAGAGGATAAAGCCGCCGACAAATTGCAAAAGCTTGGTCATCGTTTATTTACCTCGACTGCTGTATGCTTCAATGGACTCCGAACGGCGGGCGCCGGATGGTCAATGACCGCCGCAGCGCGCTATTCCTACTGGCCTTCTTCCTTGCCGATCTGAAAAGCCCGGGCACCGAGTTCATCCATGAACTTCTGTTCCATGCTGCGTAATTTTTTACGGTATTCCTCGTATTTCTTCTCTTTGAGTCTTTCCAGAATCTTCTTGTCTTTGGATATTTCGAGAAGTTTTTCCCGGTGCTGGCGGACCCGCTCGACCAGCTCCTCGATCATCCTTTTCTGCTGCTGAATCTCGGTCAGCAGCCTTTCGGTATAGTTGCTGAAATTAAGCATTTCAGAGGCTTTCATCGAGGAGGCGAACCGCCGTGAATCGAATTGTTCGATCTGCTCCTCGAGTCTTTCCAGCATACCCTCCAGCAGCAGCTCATTTTGGGTCAGCACGGCCAGCGCTTTGGCCAATTCCCTTTTTTTCAGCTCCTGCCTGGTCTTGGTGGTTTCCATGACCTTTTGCAACCGGAACTCGAACTGTTTCATCAGCGACCGCCCCGCTCTTGAGGATCGTTACCCGGCCGGAATATTATCAGGCGGTCATGAGGTTCGGCTGGTGGATGCGGCCCTCCCCGGCCTCATCTTCACCCGCTGACAGGATCAATTTATACACCGCCTCCAGTTTTTCAACTGTTTCGGCGAACTGCGTATGCTCGTCGATATCCTGGCGCAGAAAGGCGTTTACCGCGTTAATAGTCCGGATGGCCCGGTCGATATTGGGGTTTGAACCCGGATGATAGGCGCCGATATTGATCAAATCCTCGCTTTCACGATACACTGCCAGAGTTTCCAGCAGCGCCTGTACTTTTTTGCGATGCGCGGAACTTACCACATCGATCATCACGCGGCTTATGCTGTTGAGCACGTCGATCGCCGGGTAGTGGTTCATTGAGGCCAGCTTGCGGCTCAGCACCACATGCCCGTCTAGGATCGAGCGCATGGCATCGGCTATCGGCTCATCCATGTCATCCCCATCCACCAGCACCGCGTACAGCCCGGTGATGCTTCCCCGCTCTAGCTTTCCGGCCCGTTCCACCAGGCGCGGAAGCATGGCGAACACGGAGGGCGTGTAACCCTTGGTTGTGGGCGGCTCGCCCACCGCCAGACCGATCTCCCGCTGGGCCATCGCCATGCGGGTTATCGAATCCATCAGCAGCATCACGTCCATACCCTGATCGCGGAAATACTCGGCAATCGCCGTGGCCACAAAAGCTCCCTTGAGCCGCACCAAGGCCGGCTGGTCGCTGGTGGCGGCAATGACCACCGAGCGTTTGAGGCCCTCCTCGCCGAGGTCTCTCTCGATAAAATCGCGCACCTCGCGGCCGCGCTCGCCGATCAGAGCGATCACGTTGACATCCGCGCCGGTGTTGCGGGCGATCATGCCGAGCATGACCGACTTGCCGACTCCGGAGCCGCTGAAAATGCCGACCCTCTGGCCCTTGCCGCAGGTCAGCAGGCTGTCGATCGCCCGGATACCGGTGGGCATGGTCTCGTTGATCCGCGAGCGCTCCATGGGGCTGGGGGGCTGACGGTAGGCTGAGACTCTTTTCTGCAGGTTCAGCGGGCCCCGGCCATCAATCGGGGAACCCAGCCCGTCGAGGACCCGTCCCAGCAGCGAAGGCCCGGCCTCGACTGAAAACATGGATTTATCGGCGATCACCTCGCAGCCCGGCGCAATCCCCTCCATGCTCCCCAGGGGCATCAGCAGCACGTTGTTTTCCTTGAAGCCCACCACCTCGGCTTTGTCCTCCCGGCTTCCGTCGCGGCTCCTGATCCGGCAGATCTGTCCCAGGGAAACCGCCGGGCCGATGGAATCGATTATCAGGCCTACCACCCGGTTGACCTTGCCGTTGAGGACAATGTCCTCGCAGTGGTCCAGGGATGTCAGGAAACGGTCGAAATGGCTCCGCCGCTCACTTGTCTGTTCCGGCAGGGTCATCGCCTGTCTCCGCTGTTCCATTGTATAGTGACTGTCTCAGGGCTTTTTCAATCTCGGCGAAGCGGCTTTCCAGGCGGGCATCGATATTGCCGGCCTCGGTTTCCACCACGCAGCCGCCCCGGTCCACTTTTTTGTCCGGCCGGACCTCCAGCTTGCCGATCCCGTCGCCGATAAATATGATATCGTCCAGGTGCGCCCGGACCTCCTCGAGGTCATCAGGGTTTATCCGGATGACCACCTTTTCCTTCTCCGTGACCATTTTTACCGCGGTCTTGATCGTCTGCTTTATCAGGTCGCTGTTCTGCGCCGCTGCGGTGTCCACAAAACGGTGGGCAATCGCCAGAGAGAGCCGCACCACCGCATCTTCCGATTCAGTCAGCAGCATCTGGCGCGCCTCCTTGAGCGAAGCGATAACGCTGGCCAGCTGAGCCGCCCGTTCCGTTATTTTTACTTCCGCGGCCTCCGAACCCTCCTTGCGGCCCTGCTCGATGGCCTCCTCGATTTTTTTCCTGTGCACCAGCTCCAGGCGCGCACGCTCCTCGTTCAGGCGCTCCTCCAGGTACTGCTGGACCTTTTCATTCTGCAGGGGGTCCGGCTCGCTTTCCTGTTCGACAGCGGCAAACTCCATTTCGCTGAACTCTCCCGCCGCCTCGCCGCCCGCGGGCTCGACGCTTTTCAAAAAGACCCTTTTTACCGGAGTATTCGTTTTGATTACGACCATCACTTAAGCTCCATGAGTGGCTTCCGCGCTCAAGATACCCCGCGCCGCCCAAACCGCAGGCCGCCGAGTGGATCACTCCACCAGGGTATCCTCAGCTCCGCCCTTACCGCTGATCACGATCTCGCCATCCTCCTCCAGCGAGCGCACGACATCCACTATCCGCTGCTGAACCTCCTCGACATCGCGCAGGCGCACCGGACCCATGAAATCCATCTCCTCCTGGATGAGCTGCGCCACGCGCTCGGAGACGTTGTTGAACACTTTGGTCCGCATCTCGTCGCTGGTGCCTTTCATCGCCATGCTCAGGTCCTTGACGTCCACCTCCTTGAGCACCCGCTGCATGCTCTTGTCATCCAGCAGGAGGATATCATCGAAGACGAACATGAGGTTTTTAACTTCTGTGGCCAGCTCGGGGTCTTTCTGCACCAGGTTGTCCAAAATTTTGCGCTCGGTGGCCCGGTCGGCCAGGTTGAGGATTTCCGCCACACTGCTCGCGCCGCCGGCCTGGGACAGGTCCTGTCCCAGCACACTCTCGAGCTGGCTTTCCAGGACCTTTTCCACATCGTTCAGCAGCTCCGGGCTGATCTTGCCCATGGTGGCGATCCGGTACACTATTTCGTTCTGCAATTGCTCCGGAAGCTCGGCCAGGATCGAGGCGGCCTGCTGGGCATCGAGGTGAGCCATGATCACCGCGACTGTCTGCGGATGCTCGTTCATGATAAAGTTGAGCAGCTGCGCCGGATCGACCCGCTTGAGCAGCTTGAACCCGGAAACATGGAGTGCGCTCTGCACCTTGGCCAGAATCTGGGCCGCGCGTGGCCCGCCGAGGGCCTGTTCCAGCACGCTGCGGGCATAATCCATCCCGCCCTGAGCGATATACTCCTGGGCCAGCACCATCTGGTAGAACTCTTCGACCACCGCGTCGGATACCGCCGATGGTATATCATCCATGTTGGCGATCTGGATCGAGAGCTTCTCGATATCCCGCTCGTTCATATTCTTGAAAATCGCGCTCGAAGCCTCGACTCCCAGCGAAACCACCAGGATCGCCGCCTTCTGGATCCCGGTCAGATCTTCTACGCTGAGCTCCGCCATCAGTCACCTGCCTCCTCTTCAACCATCCACGTTTTAATCAATTTAGCGACATTCGCCGGCTTCTCTTTGGCGAATATCAGCACCTGCTCCTGGATTTGCGCCCGCTTCTGCGCCTCGAGGGAAATCTCCTCCTCGATCGGCACGGCGGTCTCGATACCCTCTTCCGCGGCCTCTTTGGGCGGCAGGATTTTCAGCGAACGCAGCAGCGATCTGGCGAACAGCACGAAGATCAGGATCGAAATCACCAGCAGGACTTTCTGGGCCACGCTGTACCAGAATTCTCTTCTTTCCGCCTGCTCCAGGGCCTGCTTCTCCTGATCGACCTGCGAGGTGTCGAAACTGAGCTGGTTTATCGCCACCTGATCGCCGCGGAGAGGATCGTATCCTACTGAATTCTGAACAATTGCGCGGATATTGTCAAGCTCTTGCTGGGAGCGGGGGTTGCTTTGACGGACCGGGTCTCCGCCTGTCGCCGGAGGAACCATTGCCGTGGGCTCGTTGACAAACACCGCCACGGTCAGCCGCCGGATGCTGCCAGATTCCTGGACCACGTGCTCCATGGTCTCGTTGATCTCGAAGTTCGTAATCGTGCTTTCGCCGGTGGTCGAGGATTTTTCCTGGTCGTTGGACTGGACGTTCTCCTCGCGCTGCTCGCCGCGGACTACTACGTTATTCGGGTCGAAGGTGCGGATGGTCTGATCAACTTTCTTAAAATCCAGCTCCGCTGAAATCCGGACCACCGAATTGCCGGTACCCAGCACCCCGTTGAGCAGAGACTGGACTTTCTTAGTCAGATAGTCTTCCATCCGTTCCCTGAGCTCGAGCTGGTGCGCGGTCAGTTTGACCATCGGATCGACCGCCTGGACCGAGGACAGCATGTTGCCGTAAGAGTCGACAATGGTGATGTTTTCCGGCTGCAGACCCTCGATCGAGCTGGCCACCAGATGCGTGACGCCGAGGATCTGTTTTTCATCCAGCTTCGTCGAGGGCCTAAGCTTCAGCATCACCGAAGCCGAGGGTTTCTGCTGGTCCTCGGTAAATAGCCGCTCCTCGGGGATAACGATATGCACCCTGGCCTTATCGACATTGCGGATGGTTTCTATCGAACGGGACAGTTCCCCTTCCAGGGCCCGGCGGTAGTTGATCTTCTGCACGAAATCCGTGACGCCCAGGTTGACCTTGTCGAATATCTCGTAGCCCACTCCCGCGGTGCGCGGCAGTCCCTTGCCGGCCAGAGTGAGCCGGGTCTCGGGGATATCATTCGAGGGAATGAGAATCACCATGCCGTTTTGCTCGACCTGGTAGGGGATTTTGTTCGATTTCAGCTCCACCAGAATATTGTTGGAGTCGTCCTCATCCAGTCCCGAAAAGAGCACATCGTACTTGGGGCGCTGGACCCAGATCAGCATGGCGATCATCCCCACGATGGTGATAAAAGTAACCCCAACCATCGCAAATCTCTGGTTGGGGCTTAATCTGCCCCAGATTTCCCGGGCCTGGGTCAGAAAATTCTGGAAAAATTCATTCATAGTTCAACCTTCTCCAGCGTTAACCGGCTAATTTGTGCTTTCCGTGCCTGTCAATCAGGTCGACATCCGTTTAATTTCGTTGTAAGCATCCAGCATCTTGTTCCGCAATTCCATCAGCAGTTGAAAGCTCGTCCCCGCTTTCTCCACCGCGATCATCACATCGTGCACATCGCTGATATCTCCGGCGATAAACTGCGTAATCTTGTCCGCCGAGTCTTTCTGCAGCTTGTCCACATCGTGGATAAAATTACTCATCGAATCGCGGAAAGAGATTTCCCCGGAGGGTTTGGAGCCGGATTCGGCGGCCGGGGCAGCCGGAGGTTTCGGCGTCCCGGGGAGGGGAGTTATGCCCCGCATTTCCGGGGGAAAAGCTTCTATCCTGAATTCAGCCATCCTTTGCTCCCTGATCCCGTTGAGACAGGATCCTTTATCCTCTCAGGTCCAGTTTGTCGCCTTTTGAGGTCGCCTGCGGCCTTTCGATAATGCCGTTCAGCTTGTAAATACTGTAGCTTCCGGATTTCAGCACGCCCGAAGGATTTTCCTCCAGGCGCGGGTCGCTGCGGATCGAATGGACCACTCCGGTCACCGGGATCGAGGGCACGAACTCATCCAGAGCCGCGGCGGACTGCACCCGCCCGATATTCGCCGGCTCCTTCAGCGCTGCCCCGGAATCTTCCACCCGGCGCGGTTCCTTCCCGGCCGGCTCAATTACGCGGCCGGACTTGTCCAGGGGAATAAACTGTTCCTTTGCCGCCGCGGCCCGGAGCGAACCGGCTCCGGCGGCGCTCTTCCGGCCAGGCGCCGTCTCAGCGGCTTTCCTGGCTGCGCTTGTGGCCGGCCGCTTGATTATTGTAGACTGGAAGTACGGAAGCACGCGCATCGGTTAACGCACTCCTGGGCGGGCCCGTGGTATAAAGCACGAGCCGCGAAAGACAGACTGCTAAATTTCCAGCGCTTTTTTGGTCATATCCTTGCTGGCGTTCAGCGCCGTGATATTGGCTTCATAAGCGCGGGTGGCGCTTATCATGTCCACCATCTCGCTAATCGGCGAGATATTGGGCATGGCCACGTAGCCCTGGGCATTGGCATCCGGATGGGTCGGATCGTAAACCAGCCTGGGCGGCGAGGGGTCCTGCGCTATTTCGACTACCCCGGTTCCGCTGGGCACGGGAATCTGGCCGCGTACCGGATCATCCTTGAAATGGTCTCTGGCGGTCTGCTGCAAGTGTATTTTGTTTTCGACATATTTGGGGAACTCAGTGGCCGGAGCCTCGCTGGTGACAACGATCTGGCGGCGGTAAGGACCGCCCTGCTTGGTCCGCGTGGTTTCGGCGTTGGCAATGTTCTGGGCGATCATATCCATGCGCTGGCGCTGTGCGCTCAATCCCGTGGCGCTGATATTAAGCGAGCTGAATATCCGTTCTAATGACATCGGCCGACCCCATCACTGAAGTTTAGGAAGAAACCTCGCCGCGTATCGAGCTGCGCAGGGCGCTGAAAGTACGATTGGTCATCCGGGAGGCGAAATCGAACGAGAGCTGTGCCTTGGCCAGCCGGACCATTTCCTCGTCGATATCCACGTTGTTGACCCCGGAGTGCAAATCTTCATCTTTAGGCATGTAGGGCTGGGGCTCGACCTGCTCCAGGGTGGCCGCGCCGATCTTGAAATGCCCGGGACTGGTCATCTTGCCGGTCATGCCGCGATCGATATTCAGGGCCTTGCGCAGCTCATCCTCGAATTTGACTTCCATGCGCTGGAAGCCGTGCGTATTCACATTGGCAATGTTGTGCGCCGAGGCTTTCTGTCGGAGAGCGTAGGTATCCAGGCCCTTATGTAAAAGCGGCAATTTCGTTTGTTCGAACAGAAATTTATTCAGCATGTCTTTCTTTCTCCCGGAGTTATCGGTCGATCCGGAAACTCAGGAAAATGGCCGGCGGGCTGCGAAACTCAAGCTGTTTTCAATAGATACAGGCCTTTTCGTCCAAAAATATTTCACTCTCGCCCGACTCTTCGGGAAGGGTGAAATGCAACATCCATGCCATCCGGTCGAGATAGTGCTTTCTCTCCGGCCAGGCACCGCCGCCCTCGGAAGTCGAAAGATTTTCAGTCTTCAGTCTTCGCCATCATATTATGTTCAGGCCAGTTATGATAGAGTGATTGCCAAAAGTATTTTCCTCTTCGAACAGTCGTTTGAGTTTTATGAAGCTTCGATTAGCCAGCGTATTTTGGCAATCACTCTAATACAAAACTACTTGGATGGATGGCCTTTGAGTCTCATAACCGCTTTTTCGGAAGCCGATTACGCTAGAGAGGTCTTTATTGAGCTTTGGCTGTTGAAGGCTGCCGGGATGAGACTTCAGGCTAACCGGCCTTTCCAGATCGGAGCCAATGTGCAAGGATTTCTGGCAATCGCTCTTTCACTATGTATAACTCTCCGAACGGGATGCGAATCGTTATGCTACATTGTAATTTTGATGTAATTAGTGAAATATTATTCTTGATTTTTATTAGCACATGATATAGACTGCAATGCAACGGATTGCATATCTCTCTATTATCAGAGTACCTATTCGCGGCTAAAAGTGATTTGCGGTTGATACCGTCCTTCCGGCTATTCTCCTGCGCCCCAGGGGCGGTTGGTGTGCTTCGTATGGTTCTGCGCGTTCTTGGCCAGGCTGCGGTACTAAAGCGCCGTTACAAGTGCTTGAATTCCCTAATGTTATTTGTCATTTCAAATTATCTTATGTTTCAATCGGCATATTACAAAGGCCAATTCAACACAGTTCAAATAAATATTGAAAACGATTATAACTTTCAGTATTATTTCAAATAAAAAAGCGCGGTACTATCCGCTCACGGCCCGGGCTTCCCGGATAAAACGCAATAACAATTGGAGGAACGATGTCTGATTTACTGCAAGTGTTCCTGAGTGGGGTGGAAGATATGGCAAAATCCATGAAAATACACGCCGCCGATATCGAGAAGAAAACAGGCAGTGAATCCGAGCTGGTCGAAAAAGTCGAGGCGCTGACCGCAAGAGTGGAAAAATTGATCGGCCTGCTGGAGGAAAAACTGGGCACGGCGATAAAAGTCCAGCCGGCTAAAGGCAAAAGAATGATGGATATCAAACAGCGGATCAATGAAATCATAGCTCAGCACCCGGAGGGCATCCGTCCCCCGCAACTGGCCCGGATTATCGGC
>MFIX01000232.1:15172-15430 GCA_001780825.1 Candidatus Glassbacteria bacterium RIFCSPLOWO2_12_FULL_58_11
TTATCGGCACCAAGGTGCAAAACTTGTACCCGCATCTGAAAGCGGCGGTGCAAAACGGTACTCTGCTTAAGGATTCCAGCGGCAGTTACTTGATTGGTCCGGCAAAGGAGAAAACCAAGCCGCCAAAAAGCCGGAAATCCAAATAAGTTTCCATCGCCTTCAGGTTTGGAGAAAGCTGAAAAATGGAAAAGCCGGGAGCTTCGAGATTTTCTAAGCTCCCGGCTTTTTTAATTTTCCAGGCGGCCCGGCTCATCCGGC
>MFIX01000232.1:15538-15611 GCA_001780825.1 Candidatus Glassbacteria bacterium RIFCSPLOWO2_12_FULL_58_11
CTCGCTGGCCAGGGTGCTGAGGATGAGCTGTTTCTCCATCTCGCGCAGGGTGACTCCCGGGCTGATCCCATCC
>MFIX01000233.1:0-16557 GCA_001780825.1 Candidatus Glassbacteria bacterium RIFCSPLOWO2_12_FULL_58_11
ACGGATATTTCAGGAAAACCTCGGAGTAATAAGTATCCTTGACCGTCAGAACCGAATCCCGGTAAGCCTGGGAAAAATTCGATTTCCGGTGGCAGTCCAGGCAATTGCCCATTTCGAGCTTGTTGACCTGGGACACCAGCGGCATTGTCTCCACCTCGCCGTGGCATTCCTGGCAGCGGATCCCCGCTCTCAGGTGCCACTTGTGGCTGAAATAGACATGGTCCGGGAGGCGGTGGACCCTGGCCCACTGCACAGTCTCGCCGGCGTTGAACATCTTGTTCAGCTTCTGCACGTTCGGCTTATCCATCGCCACTACGGAATGGCAGCCCATGCAAACATTCATCGGCGGGATACCGGCGTGCGGGCCTTTCTCGGCCGCGCTGTGGCAGTAAAGGCAATCCATTTTGTAGTCGCCGGCGTGGATTTTGTGGCTGAAAGGGATCGGCTGGTCCGGGGCGTACCCGGCATTGCTGTCCAGGTCCCAGAGGTAGCGGCCGGCCAGGGCGGCCAGGAATAATATGATCAGGATTAAATGCAGTTTGCTCTTCAATAGTGTCATCAGCACAATTCTTTATGAAGATATTTAAACTGCAAAATAATGTCGTTCGGCCCGAGTGTTGAAAGGCTTTAAGACATTTGTGGCGGGAAAGGCGGGAATAACGATGACGAGGGAAAATCTAGCTGTAGCAAAACTGTGTGTCAAGAGAATACTTTCTGATTCAGGCGCTTCCATCTTCCCCTCATCAACGTCCAATGCTTCTTTAACGGACAGCAACGAGGGGATGTTGCAGAGGAAAGATTATCAATCAGCAAAAGTTTGATGCTCTCCGAAAGGCCGGCTAAAGGCTGCGATTAATCCCGATCGAGAAATTCCACTTCGGCGTCAGTTGCAGCTCGTTGACCTGCTGGTACAGCGGCACCTGGATAAAGGAGTAAATCTTCCAGGAGCTCTGCACGGCCACCGTAATCCCGGGGCTGAGATAAATCAGCCTGCCGCCGGGCAGCAAGAAGAAGAACTTGACGCTGGTATTTAAAAATGGTGGAGGCGGTGGGAATCGAACCCACGTCCGAAGATAAGCCTGATACGGCATCTACATGCATAGCCGGTGATTTGATCTCGCCGGACGGCTGCTACACCGACAAAGCCACCGCCCGGCCAGCCGGATTAAATCTCGCTCCTTACAATTCCGGCGCTTGCTGGAGCCAGCCTGTATTTGCGACGCCCGCCGCAGCTCCACAGGCAGGGATCATGCGGCAGACGGGATGCCTGTTAGTTAGGCAGCCAGAGCCAAGTCGTAGTTGGCATTTAATGCTTGTCCCATTTGATAACGGGGTACGGGTCCCCGGCATGCAGCCCTACCCTGCCAAATATCCCCGTCGAAACCAGATCGCCCCCTTATTTAAGTGTTTGTTTAAAACTATCCTTTGCAGTTGACAATGTCAAGCGGAGGGCTTAAAATGTACTTGCTTTAAGGATTCGAGCGTTATTCTCAGCAGCTTTCACCCGAACCGTCGGCAACCTGACCGCTCCTATGACAGTCGTTGATTTTATTATCATCGGCATCTGTCTTTTTTTCACCCTCCAGGGGCTTTTCAAAGGTTTCCTGCTAGAAGTTTTCGGTATCCTCGCCCTGGCCGCAGGCACGCTGGCCGCGGTCAAATTCCACGATTACCCCAAGGTCTGGTTCGAGAGTATCTTTCCTCCGGGACCCTCGCTGGAAGCCGCCGGCTTTATCAGCGTCTTTATCGCGGTCTGGCTGGCGGTCAAGGTCATGGGCTGGATGCTGAGCAGGAACATGGGCGAGGCTGAAACCAACCCCTTCAGCCGCCTGGCCGGCGGAGCGCTGGGTCTGTGTAAATGCGTACTGTTTATCTCGATGTTTATTTACACGGCCGAAAGCGCATTCCCGGGCAACAAGTTCACCGGGCACAACAAGGTCACCCCGCTGTTCCTCGACGTCGCCCACCGCATCCAGGCAGTCGCGCCTTTCCCGACGCTGCCCGATCTTTCAAATCTGCCCGATGCCCGTTAATGGTTCCCGTCAATACCGATTCAGAATTCCGTCTGCCCTCTGCCTGAACCCCACTCGAATTGTGCGGGAACGAAAAAACCGCCCTCCCCTCAAACAGGGAGAGCGGTTGCTCTAAACCGTACGCCCCTGCCGCCTGCTAAAAGTTACTGTCCAGCACTTTCGTGGCATAACCATTGGCCGGATTGACCCCCAGGTTCACCAGCTCGTTTACCTTGCCCCGGCCCCGGTTGTAGGCCAGTAGGGCGAGCCGTGTATCTCCCCGGTAAAAGTGCAGGTGGTCCTTCAGGTGCTTAATCCCGATCCGGATATTGTAGGCCGGATCGTACAGCCTCCGGGGAGTCGCGCCGGGATCGATACTGAGCGCGGTGCCATAGCGCACCTGCATCAGGCCTATCTCGCCCACCGGGCCGATACAGTCGGATTTAAAGCGGCTCTCGGTCCAGATTATCCGGTAAATCAGCTCCGGATCGATATTTTCATCCTCGCTGATATTATAGATCAGGGAGGACAGGCGGTAATTTATATCGAAGCGCAGCGCGTAGCTCTTTATCTGCTGATTCAATTTCAGCTTACCGAGCTCTTCCAGGGCCGCCAGATGCATCGCCCGGGCCTCGGCAATTACCGGCACTTCGCGGTCCGGGATGGCCTCCCCGGCCTGGATTTTGGTCCTCAGGGAAGAGGAATTCGGCAACTGGTACACCCCGTGCACCACTGTGCCCATCAGAGCCACAGAGATCAGGCTGAACAGGAAGTTCTGGGACAGGCCCGGCATCCAGCGGCTTCGGAGGCTTTGATTGCGCCCCTCCCGCAAACATCGTCGGGTTTTGCGCTCGATTAAAAACTTGAGCCGAAATTTATTCATAAAGTGGCGCTCCTATAGTCATTGGGCGGGGGACCCGTTATTTGCAAAGCTAATCCTGATTATCAGGATTAGCCGCAAACCAATTCCCGGATTCGCAGTAATATAAAAAAAAGCAACCTTTCCTTTCCGATTGAAGCAGCCGGCGTCTGATTGCCTATCTGAGCAGTCTATCCGACTTAACAAGCGAAAAAAAAAAGATTGCTTTGCCGTATGTTACTGATATCTTTATCTAATCAGCAGACGAGCTAAACGGTTTTCCTGAATTATCGTTTTCCTTTTCCAAATAAACAAAATATTTCAAAAAAGTTGGGTAAACATAAATATATTTACTCTCGTTGTCAAGCTTTTTTCACTTTTTACGGCCGATAAAGCAATCTTGAGCATTAATATAGCAGGAATTATGCCAGAATAATTCAGTCGCGGGTGAAGGGATTCAGAGATGAACAGCGAGCGGGCAAACCTCTGGTTTTACATCCATGAGACGATCAATATAGTTATTACGGTTTCGATTTTCGTCCTGCTCTTCCTGATCGCCTCCAAGGTTTTCCATAATATTTCCTCCCTTTTCAACATCATTACGGTCTAGCCTGAAAATAAGCCCTCATATTCCCGATTTGCGGATATTATGCTTCGAATGCGGCATCGGATATTGTCAAAACCGCTCCGGGGTGGCTGCGGGTTTACTTGGTAATCAGGAAAGTGACATCCTTTGAGGCGATCTGGTGGCTGACCGTATCCTCGACAGTCACCATCAGATTATAGCTGCCGGGCGGATAACCGGCTGGATCGAGCGAGAGATATACCGGATCGATATTGCCGCGTGTCTCCAGGTCTCTTTCGAACGTGGTGACCACTTTGCCGATCTCGTTGCGCACCCCGATAAAGCGGCCGAGGGTGGAAATGATTTTTCTTGCAATGTTGAGATCGCCCCCGGTGGAGCTGACCAGGTAATCCACCTTGACGTGCTTGGTGTTGGCCGAATCCGGTTTCAGGTTGTAAAGCTCATAATAGACATAGATCGGCGTGCTCTGCTTGAAAGAGGCGGAGGGCATGGGGGCGATCCTGTACCCGCGCAGGTTGAACTTACTGGGCGCCCGGTCCTCGGCAATATCGGCGGCCAGGATCATGTCGCTGACATAGAAACTGTCCGGGCTGGCGTAGGAATGGACGAAAAAATTGCTCTTATAAATCTGCATCAGGTTGCTGCGGGTCTGTTTGAGCAGGGCCGCAAGGTGGTAATTGCCGGGAGGCAGGCTCAGCGAGACCAGGTCCGGGATCATGCTTTCGCGCGAGGCGACGAAATTAGGGACCCGGTAAGTCTTATCCTGGCTCACCCTGCCGCGTTCCTGCCACCAGGTATCATAAGCGACCACCTCCAGCCTGACCGGCACCTCGACCGTGCCGAACGGATCGGGAACTTTCACCTGGTCGGTGGGCAGCGCGAAATATACGCCGACCGCGCTCGTTGAATCAGAGCCTTTGAGCGAGACCGGATAGTAATAAAAATTCATCGGCTCTTCCTCGAACTTGTATTCGAAGGTCTCGGTCATCTCGCCTTCGGTCAGGCCCCGCTCGACCAGCATTTGCTCATCGTGGAAGAGGTCCAGCATGCTTCCGCGACGGGCATCCGCGACGTTGCCCTGAAAGTTATGCAGCTCATTGGCAAGCTGATCGTACTTGGCGTCGATTTCCCCGCGCGAGCGCAGCAGCGCCTCGATATTGTGCCCCCCCATGTTGATCTCCGATTGCAGGTCCGGGATCAGCGCCTCCTCGAGGCTGTAAGCCATGCGGTAGAAATTGTTCCGCGCCACGAAATGATAGATCAGCGGGTTGGAGCGATTTTTACTGTAGAGCCATGTTTCATTGTCCCGGATCGCCCAGTTGCCGGACAGGCTGATTTTCTGGTCCGGCTCGCCGTGCTTGATGTACACCCTGCCCCGCTCATCATAGCCCGGTTTCAGGGGGCTGTAGTACTTTTCGTGAGCGACATCGATTCGCTTGTAATGTTCCGCCAGCCGTTCATTTTTCAGCGTGGTCGGGGTCGGATCCTTCCGTCCCCAGAAAGAGATTATAAAGATTCCCTTCCGGCCGGTGGGAGTGTACTGGAATTCCTTTTTTTCATCACTGGTGGTCAGATCCTTCAGATCCTCGAACACCTCCTCAGCCACCGCATCGTCCATGTCGCGGGCGGCACTGAAGTAAGCCTCGCAGCCCAGGCTACCTTCCTCAAGGCGGAACAGTTCCTTGGACATCAGAAACCGCTCGCGGGCCGTGAGCTTATCGATCCCGGCATCGGCGATCTTGTGGAACATCTCCCGGGCCAGCTCCTTGTCTCCGGAATGGGTGTAGATGCGGGCCAGTTGGAAAAGATACTGCGGCCGGTCTCCGTGTGATTCCTGCATTTCGGTCAGGAAGAGGATTCCGCGTTCGAGAAAATTATCGTTGATATAAGCATCACAAAGGACATTCATTTTCTGCTGGTCCTCCGGATCGCTGCGCACCAGCTCCTCCAGGGTGTCCCAGAAATGGGTTTCCGGAAAGTCCTTCAAGTTGAACCGGTCCGCCGCGAGAGCCTGGTAATAGCTATAACTGCGGCCCTCTTGGTCCACGGCTTTCAATTGTTTGAGCGTGGCGCTCATGTCCTTGTCTTTATTCCGGATAAGGTGGACCTCGCAGAGTCCCTCGAGCGCCTTGAGGTCCTTTTTATCGATGCCCAGCGACGCTCTGAATGATTTCTCGGCATCTTTTTCATCTTTCGCGGACAGTTGGGCCCGACCAAGCGTGTTCAGCACCTCGGTTGTCGGTTTTTCACGCTTGAGCCACTTTTCCAGGGCCGCGCGGGCCCGCGCCCAGCCCTTGTTATGGGCCGCTTCCATGCCGAACTTGTAAAGTTGATCGGTAGAGAGGGTATCGCTGAATTCATCTTCCGCCCGGCCAAGCGAGGGGCCGGCAAGCAGGAATATTCCAAGCAGGATAATGGTGATTTTTTCTAGAGTTCTCGACATCATTCCGGTTTTCTTTCAATCCTCCGGGCAATTCGGCGACCTCGGCCGATTCCGCTGAACAGCTTCAATATAATACACATCAGCGCCGAAAATGTTTGTGGAAATATAACGGCCTGAGCCGCACTTGGCAACCGCGCTGCAAAGGAACCTGCCGCAAGAACGCGGTTTTCATTTGTAGCCGAAAGCTTCGGGAACAACCATCGAGATCCAGGGAAGGTATGTCACCAGGAAGAGCACGACGATCATCGCCGCGAAGAAGGGCAACAGAGGACGGGTGACCTTGGAGATCGTGGTATTGCCTATCGCGCAGCCCACGAACAGGCAAGTCCCCACCGGCGGGGTGCAGAGTCCGATGCAGAGATTAAAGATCATCATGATTCCGAAATGGATCGGGTTCAGGCCCAGTTTCAGGATCACCGGCAGGAAGATCGGAGTAAAAATCAGCACCGCCGGAGTCATGTCCATGAAAGTACCCACGAAGAGCAGCAGCAGGTTGATAACGAGCAGGATAACATATTTGTTGTCGGTAAAGGAGATAAGGAATGCACTGATCGTCTGGGGAATATTCTCGTACGCCAGCACCCAGCTCATCGCCACCGAGGTACCGATCAGCAGCATGACCACCGCGGTGGTGATCCCGCATTCGAGAAAGATTTCCGGAATCTCCCGCAGCTTGACTTCCCGGTAGAGCACCACGGTGATCAGGAACGCATAGAAAACCGCCACGGCGCTGGCCTCGGTGGCCGTAAAAATGCCGCCGATAATCCCTCCCAGAACGATAAACACCAGGAGCAGGCTGAGTAGGGCGCGCTTGAGCTTTACCAGAAAATCCTTCAAGCTGCTTTTATCGCCCTCTCCATAGCCTTTTTTCCGGGCCACCATCCAGCAAACAAACATCAGCCCCAGTCCCATCAGGATACCGGGCAGGAAACCCGCCAGAAAAATCGCCGCCACGCTCAGGCCGCCCGCGGCCAGTGAATAGACGATCATAATGTTGCTGGGCGGAATAAGCAGCCCCGTCGTGGCCGCGGTTATGGATACGGCGGTATTGAAATCCCGGTGGTAGCCCTTACGGTTCATCACCGGGATCATGAATCCGCCGATCGAGGAGACAGCCGCGACCGCCGAGCCGCTGATACTGCCAAACAACATGCAGGTCACGACATTGACAAAGGCCAGGCCGCCGCGGAAGCGGCCGACCAGCGTGCCGGCGAAATCCACCAGACGGCGGGCCAGGCCGCCGCGGCCCATAAGCATGCCGCTGAGAATGAAAAAGGGAATCGCCAGCAGGGCGAAACTGTCTATTCCGGTAGCCACGCGGTGGGCCACGGTGACAAATGACGGCCTTCCGCCGACAGCGGCCAGCGCTGCCAGTGTCGCCAGGCCAATCGAGAAGGCGATGGGCACGTTCAGCGCCAGTAGCACGGCAAAGGTTACAATCATTAGCGCCAGAGGCAGGTGTTCCATTAGTCCCCGCTTATGGAGAAAAACCGGAATACGGCACATTGCAAAATTATAATACTTTTACAAGTCAAATATTACGTAGTACTAATCAAGCATTACTTTAAGCTCTTTGTGCTGGTTCGGGCTTGCCTTTCTGCCGCTCAAAATGAGTAGCTCCTCGACAATGAACTCCACGGAATAGAGCGTGAGAAAAAAGCCCGAAATCTGCAGGGCCAGGTAAATCCAGCCCATGCGAATCCCAAGGGCCGGGCTGATCTGATTGTTCATCAGTATTACCGTCACCATCCGGATTCCGCCGAAGACGAAAACACTGACCGAGAAAAAGATTATACAGCACCAGACGCACAGCGCCGCGATCCGGCACCATTTCTCGTTCAGCCGGCTGACCAGGAAATCGATTCCCAGATGGGACTTGCGCTTCAGAGCCACCGCCGAGCCCAGCAAGCCGATCCAGATCAGCAGGAAAATGGCCAGCTCCTCGGTCCACGGGCTGGGGCTCCGGAGGATAAAGCGGGTGAATACCTGCCAGATGACGGTCAGGGTCATCCCCAGCATGGCCAGCCAGAGCCCGCCTTCGAGCACGGCGTCGAGCGCCCTTTTAAGCTTGCCGAGCATGCTTGCGCCTTTGCTGCAAAATATAACAAGAATAGTTATAATACTTTAGATATATCGCCATCAGAATATACTTCAATGGGTGTTCATTGCACGGCCCGTATCCGCCCGGCCAGCTCGCCGATCGCTGTCCCCTTGAATTCATCATAGAGGGGACGAACCTTTTCCATAAACGGCCGCTTGTCCGGATAGCCGATCTCGACCCCGGCCGCCTGGACTTTCTGCAGGTCCTCCTCGACCATCTTATCCCAGATTTTGCGCTGAAAGTTCAGGCTTTCATCCGCGGCCTGCTGGATCATCCCCTGCTGCTGCGCGCTCAAGCCTTTCCAGACCTTAAGGCTCATCAGCAGCACATCCGGAATGATCGTATGCTCATCCAGGTAGTAATATTTGCAGACCTCGTAATGGTGCGAAGAGGCAAAGGATGGCGTGTTGTTCTCGGCGCCATCCACAACGCCCTGCTGAAGGGCGGTGTAGAGCTCTCCCCAATCAATTGGCGTGGGCGAGCCGCCCAGCATTTCGATAGTCTTGACCGCCATGTAACTTTTCTGCACCCTTATTTTCATGCCCGCCAGGTCATCCGGGGTGCGGATCGGCTTCGACCGGGTGTAGAAACTGCGGCTCCCGGAATCGTAATAGCAGAGCCCGCGAATGCCCATCGGCGCGCCGCTGTGCAGGATTTCCCTGCCGATCGGCCCCATAAACACCCGCCAGGCATGCTCCCGGTCCCGGAACAAGTAGGGCAGCGAATAGACGCTGAACTCGGGCACGAAGCTTTCCAGCACCGCGGCCGAGGTCTTGGTAATGTCGAGGCTGCCGAGCTGGACCAGCTCGATTGATTCGCGCTCAGAACCTAGCTGCTCGCTGGGATAGATGTCTATGACCATCCTTCCCTGGCTCAGCTCGGCCAGGCGGCGGGCCATGAATTCCATCGCTTTGTGCACCGGATGCACTACATCCAGTCCGTGGGACAGTTTCAACCGGATGATATGCTCCGAAGAATTTACGCAGGAGGTGAAGAAAGGAATGACCAGCAGGAAGGCAATCTGGCGCTGAGCGAGCCTCATCGATAATCTACCCGGGCAATATTGAACGAATCGGTCGGCTGGTATAGGCTGGCAAAGGGTCAATAATAAAGCTCACGCCCGGTCCGGTCAAGGAAGAAGCAGACAGGGACTCGAAACAGCTTTTCGGGAATGAGTTCAGAACCGGCGCGAGAGGGTCACGGCCGGCAGCGGCGGAGCGCCGTTCGGGGCGGAAAGCGGCCGGCGCATCTCGAGGTGCACCTGAACCCCGGTTTTACGCAGGGAATTGCTAGCTCCGAGCTTTTCGGAAACCAGGACATCCAGGACGCTGACCAGGTGGTTGGCCAGCAGCAGGGCGGCAAAGCCGCTCCTTCGACGGTAGGCGGCCTCGCTCTGGTCGAAAAGGTGGTGGTACTCGCGGTACTCAGCGTCCAGACCGGTCCAGTCCCAGTTAAGCTCGAGCGGGTAAACCTGGCGCTGGTAGGCTTCGAGGGCCAACTGCACCTCCTCCAGGCTGCCCGGCGCCGGTATGCCGCCGTTGCTCAAGGTATAATTATTGATCTTGGCGATCTGCCACTGGTGGCCGTCATAGGTCCTGGTATCAGTTTCCGGCTGGATTCCGGGCTGCGATGGATCATTGTCTAAATCACCACTGGAGGACCATTTGAGCATGTCCTCGTAATATTCACCATAGCCGGGGATGTTGGGATCGGCCACTTCATCCGGATTGTTGCGCAGGCCGGTGAAAACGAAATTCCGGCGGGCTGTCTGCGCGAGGGTCCGGTAACGGGACCCGTGCGAATCGCCCCGCGAGGTAAGCACCACCAGTCCGGCGATACTTACCGCTTCGGCTGCAAAATACCCATAGGCCCGTGATTTTCCCTCCAGCAATTGCGGCAATCCAGGCACCAGCGCCGCAAGCAGCAGCTGCAGCCGGGGGTCAAGCCTTTCCCGTTGCGCGCTTTCGCCCTGGTCAGGGCTTTTATCCTGGTACGTACCGTGGTCCGCCGGGCGCTCCCCGAAAATCCCGCGGTCCGCCCGGGGGCCATAGCTCTCCGCACTCCCCGGCTCCCCGCCGAAAACCAGCACCGGGAAGAGCAGCAGCCACAAACCGCTGATATGGGTCAAGTTTCTTCCTGACACCAGGCGCATCGCCCCGCCTCCGGATGATAAACTGAGGGCGCCCACTAATCACGTACGGGACCGGTTAATGGACGCCCTGAATGGTAAGCCTTATTGGCCGCAAGAGTTAGAAATGGGCCGAGACCGAGTAGAAGGTACGGTCAGCCAGCGGATTGACTCCGAGCTCGCGGGCGATATCGAAGCTGTAGCCTTTCCAGTTGAAGCCGAATCCGATCAGGGAGCCGCGAAGGTCGCCGACCTCGCTCTGATAGCCGCTGCGCAGGGCCAGAAGCATTCCCTCCAGCGGCTCGATCGAAAACTCGGTGCCGACAAATACCCCGTGATTGGCCGGATTACCCACCAGGAAGCGCTCGTAATCGGCAGCCAGCAGCAGGTTGAACCGGTCCTGGTCCAGCAGGTGCTTGAGGATATTGTACCCCGCGCCAATCCTTACCCTGCGGGGCAGCCGGTCCGACTGGTATTTGTTGTTGAACTGCATGTCGGTGCCGATATCCATGACTGAAAAACCGAACTGCAAGGGGATTTCCTCGAGCGGCCGGTAGAGCATTCCCAGGTCGACCGCGGCGCTGGTGCCTACTCCGCCCTGGTTGCTGGAGAGCTTTTCCCGGATGAACTTCATGCTCACGCCCACATCTATCTTCTTGTTGAGCCGGGTGGCGAAGGAGCCGTACATGATCCAGAGGCTCTGGCTGTCGATTCCGCTCAAATCCTGGCCGATCGAGGTCACCTCGCTGCTGCCCAGGTCCCAGAGGTTCATCGAGAACGCCACCACGCCGATATCCTTGATCGGCATTCCGACATTGAAAAAGTTGAAGCTGATCTGGTCCTCGGTCTCATTGCCCGTGGGGTCGCTCACCGTAAAGGAGAACCCGTTGTAGCGCGAGAAATTGAATTCGGTGCGGTTGACCGAGGTCAGGCCAGCCGGGTTCCAGAGGATGGTGCCCAGGCCCTCCGCCACGCCGGTATAAGCGTGGCCCATGCCGATAGGACGGGCGCCGTTTTGTTCGGTGTATTCGGCCTTGATCCCCTGGGCTTTGAGCGAGACTGCGGCCAACGGGATTAAGGACAATATGGCGAGCAAGGATAAAAATTTTCTGCGCATGATACGGCTCTCCTTTGGGGGGAGGTTTGATTTGCGAAGTTCATATGTGAAGGTTAACTATATCTGCCGCAAATGGCAAATCTTTTATCAGCGACTAAGTAGGGCTTTACCGACTGCTTCCACCTCCTCAAGGCCTGAATTCGATGCAGTGTCCATGGATTTGCAGATAATTTTGTAGAGATATACGCCGTTGGCGATCCTTTGCCGGTATTCATCCCGGCCATCCCAGGTCGCGCTGTGGAAGCCCGCAGTCAAGGCCCCGGTGCGCAGCTCGCGTACCGGCCTGCCGGCTACGCTGAAGATGCGAATCAGCACCTCGGCCGGCTGGCTGACCTCGAAGCAGATCTCGGTCTGGTCCCGGAACGGGTTCGGATAATTGACGACATTGCTTAAAGCCAGCCGGCCGGCCGAGGCGGACAGGTAAAGCATCAGCTCCACCCTGGCCGTATTGAGCGCATTATCCGTGGCCCGGAAACGGAAGCTGTGCAGGCCTTCCTCGACCCGGCCCAGGTCCACGCCCACCGTTCCCTCCTGGTAGCTGTCCTTGCGGTAGCTGAACAGAGGCGTCAGATCAGCCGACCAGCTGAGGCCGTCATCCACCTCAACAGTCAATTGCTCTCCCGGCCGTCCGGTGGTGTTTATCCCGTTGTCATCGCTCACGACCAGCTCCAGGGATTGTGAGCGGCTGATCCTGTCGCCATCGGCCAGCGCCCGGCCCTGTGAATAGATGCGGATGCTGGGAGCCGTGGTATCGCCGGAGATTTGCCCGCCTGGCAGAAATGGGCTGCTTTCGCTGCCCCCGGAGGCATCGGACTTGTCGCTGGTCGCATAGCCGAGAAACCGTCCCGAGCCAAGCTGAAGCGAGTCCGCGGGAAGCGAGCCGGCCAGATCGGCGGGCAGGACGAATGAGCCCTGGAAAGCTCCCCCGCTGATGGTCACCGGCCCGTCGAATAGCACGGCCGGGGTGCGCTCGAAACTGATATTGCGCTCGAGCAGGCTGTTGCCGAGACGGCACTGGTAGGAAATATCTACCGGCCTGCCGGAAGTGCTGAATTTGATTTGGGCCACGCCGGAAAAGCCGGGGTCGCGCTTTCCGGTCTCATCTTCAATCCGGCCCGTAAAATCCACTTTGGCGCCGGCCTGAAGGCGCGCAGCGGGATCTTGTTCGATTTTTATCATCCTGCCTGGACTATGCAAGATCAGTGCCGGGTCCCCGAAGATCGCATAGCGCTCCGCATTGCCGCGGTCAAGGCCGCCCAGATTGAGACGGGCAGCGAGCTGGGCCGCTCCGATCGGCACCGGTCCGGAACCGAAAAGATTTTGTACGAAAAGACGGTTCAGTTCGAAGTTCTGAAAAGCGTAAGTAACTCGCGTTCCGGCGAACACCGCCACCGCTCCCCCGCCCTTCAGGCTGACCAGCCGCTCAGCCATCGCCTGCTCGCGGTAATCGTCGAAATGGCCGATCGAGCAGGATGAATTGAGCACCAGGGGCAGACGGTAGCCGTTGTTCAGCAGCGCAATGTCCCGCTCGGTGTCGAAAACTCTCTCCTGGGCCCAGGTCAGATTGCTCCCGTGGCCCAGGTAATTGATCAGCAGCGCCCCGCGGTTCCACCAGGCGAGCAGGTCCTCATTGGCCGCCGGTTTGCGGGTCCCGATCCCCGGCGGATCGAAAGGGTATTCATCGAGATAAATCTTCCGGCGCATGAAGTCCGCCGGGAAGAGCGAATCCAGCTTTTCGCTGCCCGGGACATGGTTGGTGACCAGGTCGCACTCGTTCCCCAGCGTGTAACCGTCATCCGCCACCAGGATCAGCCGCCTGACCCAGTCCCCGGCCTCGGCGCCCGCCTCGTACCTGGCGTTCTTGTCCACCGCCACCTCGGCCTCGGCCGCGTTCTGCACCGGTATCCGGCCCAGGGACACCTGGGGCAGGTCGCTGTCGCCGAACCGCGCAAACCACTCCTCCACCGCAATGTCCTCTTTTGTAATATATGGCAGGATATAGTTGGCTTTCGCGCGGCCTTGAACTGTTACTCCGCGGAAATCATTGTTACCATCCCCGAACAGGACCACGAACTGGGGACGGATGGACCAGCTCTCGAAAGCGTACTGCAGGAAATCCCGCAGGGCCGCCGGGTCGGCAGGTCCGAAAGAAAAGTTGTTGTACACATCCTCGATGGCTACCACGGCCGTGGAATATTTCCCGGCGTGCAGGGCGGCGAGCTTTCCGGCCTGCGGGAGCAGCGCCCGCGGAGAGACCACCAGGTAGGCGGCCCCAGAGAGGCTTCTCAGGTCCTCCGGCAGCCCGAGAGTGAGGCTTTCCGGCTCGTGGTAGGCCTCGCCGGCCACAGCGGCGAAAGTCCTCACCCGGTATGCCGAAACCGGGGCATTGAAGCGGAACCCGCCGGTGGCGGTAACGGTTGTCTGCAGCAGCGCGGGCGCCTCGGGCACGGTCAGGTCGAAAACCCGGACCGAGCCGCCGCCGCCCGTGGAAAACTCATAAGAAGGATTGACCGGCGCTTTAGTCTCGTGAAAGAGCAGCCGCTCCCCCTGGCTGAGAGTGAGCGGAGTGTAAACCCGCAGCTCGAAATATCCCAGGGCCTGGCCAAGCCCATTGAGCGTGAATCGGTTGCCCTCTGCGCTCAAGAGCCCCGCACCGACAGTCAGCCAGGGGCTGATGGCGGTCGAAAAGGGAAGATTGCTGCCGCTCACCACATTGACGCCGTTAAGCTGAATGCTGTAAGTACGGTTGTTACCGGAGTCGTTGCCGTAAATCTCGATGCGCAGGAAATTCTGTTCAGCGGCCGGCGGCCGGGCCAGGTCAAAACCGCGCTCGGCGGTTCCCGACTTGTCAGAATCGAGCACCCAGGCCCAATAATCCGGGGCCGGATTGTAGAAGTTGTCAGCGCCGGTATCCAGCGCCAGGTACTGGGTGTTGTCCTCGAAGTGGTACCAGACCTCGGCCGAGAGCGCAGGAGGCTGGACCGGCTGAGGTGCGGCCGGGAGTTGTTCCATGCGGCGGCCAATTGTACCGCCGCCCCAGGTCAGCCAGTAAACGGCATTATTGGCGTAGCGGTTACGGATGCTCGAAATAGCGCCGGCGGCTGTCACGGTAAAACGGTCCACGCCCTCGCCGAAGAAAATCAGTTTGTCCTGAGGATCGAATGAGCCGTCCGCGGCCCCTTCCACATACACGGCGAGTTCAGCCAGTAAGGGTTTCTGGGCTGCCGGGTCCTCGTTCAGCATCCGGTTGCCGCCTGAATAAAGCCTCAGCGTGCGGGGATCGATTGCTTTGAGGTCCGCGCCGGCATCCTCAAGTTTCTGGCCGGAGACCGCGTACATGTCCGACTGGGAAACCTGAATACGCGCCCATTGTTCGCTCCCGGCGAACGGGCCGGCCGCGGCCGGACGCGCGCCGCCCGCAGCGGGCAGGCGCCAGCGCAGAGAGGATGAGTAGTTGAGAACGTTGCCGCGGTACAAGCTTTCAAAAACAGGCTCGGCAGAGCTTTGCGGCCGGTTAAATTCCCCCGAGGTCCGAGCGGATATGTTTATAGTTACTTCCATGGATTCTGTTACCTGAAGAGTACCGGTCGATGGCTCATAGCTGAACGGCATTACGGTCACCTCGGCCAGGGTCAGATCGCGGAACCTTTTCGGAGCGCTGACAACCAGTTTTCCGGCCGGATAGATTTTTTCAGCCAGCAGTTCCCGGCTGTATTCTGTCGCCCGCTCCGGCGTACCGAACTCATCCGCCGATATTTTGCCTTCCGGCTGGGCCGGAAGCAGACGTCCGGCATTTACCCTTGCGGGCGCGGCCGAGCTGAAACTCGAGCTTATCGCACTGCCCGGAGGCAGGGCGACCAGAGTTTTATAACTCGGCAGCACGGGATAACCGGCCTTTAGCATCTGTTCTCCGCAGCGCGCGTTTATCCGGCTGAAAGCGGACCCGCCCAGGTCCACGCCCTCGAGCTCCCAGTCCGGCAGCTCGAAACGGATTGTCACCCGGCTTTCATCCGAGCTCAGCAGAGTGAAACCGCAGCCCGTCGCCGGGAGAGCCTGGTCGATTCTCGCGGCCAGAGCGCAGCAGAGCGCCGCCGAGAGGAATATTCGGCCTGTTCTCGACATTTAGCTCCGTCCAACCTGGTGCTCAGGCTTCAGAATGAGCGGGCCTCGTCGATCAGCATGATCGGGATATCATCCTTGATATCGTAGATCAGACGGCAGGCATGGCAGATCAGCTCGTTCTGTTCCGGCTTGTATTCGAGGTCTCCCTTGCATTTGGGGCAAACCAGAATCTCTAACAATTTTTCATCCAGCATCTGCTCCTCCGGACTCTTAGGTTTAACTATTACAGGTCGCGAATGTTATAGCCCGCGGTGTTGAGGAATAAATCGTTCCTGCGCCATTTATCTTTCACTTTGACCCACAGGTCGAGATAGACCGCCGAGCCGATAAATTCTTCTATTTTCGCGCGGGATGCACTTCCGATCCGTTTCAACAGTTCGCCCTTGTGGCCGATAATGATCTTTTTCTGGCTGTCGCGCTCCGCATAGATCAAGGCCCGGATATAGACCTTTTTATTGGTCCGCTCCTTATACTCCTCCACGATTACGGTCGTGGCGTAGGGCAGCTCATCCTGCAGCAGTTCGTAGAGGGTTTCGCGGATCAGTTCGGCGACAAAAAAGCGCAGCGGCTGGGTTGCCAACTGGTCCTCTGAGTAGAGGAACGGCCCCTCGGGGAGTTTTTTCACCACCTCGCCCAGGAGCGCCTCGGTTCCCTCCCCGCTGAGAGCGCAGACCGGTACGAGGGCCTCGAACAGCCCGATCTCCGCATATTCGGCGATCAGGGGCAGCAGTTTGGGTTTGTCTATCAAGTCCACCTTGTTAAGCGCCAGGATACGGGGCACATCGATCTGGCGCAGCCGCTCGAGCAGCGCTGCATCCGCCAGAGTATCTTTGACTGTCGCCTCGACGATAAAGATCGCCAGGTCCGCGCCGCTGACCGCTTTGAAACTCGACTGGAGCATATATTCCTGCAGACGATCGCGCGGGTCGATAATCCCCGGAGTGTCCAGGAAGACCACCTGGAAATTGTCGCGGGTAAGAATGCCGAGCACCTGCTGGCGGGTAGTCTGCGCCTTGTGGCTCACTATGGAAATCTTCTGCCCGAGCAGCTTGTTCAGCAGCGTGCTTTTGCCCACATTGGGCCGCCCGGCGATCGCCACGATCCCGCTGCGCAGCCCCGCGGAGCCCTCGCTACTCTTATTATTACTTTTTTCTTCCGGCATGGTCTTCCCTGAGAAAAGGTAATCTTC
>MFIX01000233.1:16572-24331 GCA_001780825.1 Candidatus Glassbacteria bacterium RIFCSPLOWO2_12_FULL_58_11
ACCTGGAGTGTGTGTATTTTAATTACCCACTCGCGGAACTGCAATATAAGGCAAGCTGCGTTCAGATGAACGGCAAAAATCGAGATGTCAAACTATGATTTGAACATGGAGATAATGGTGCGCCGTCAGGGAATCGAACCCCGAACCTAGTGATTAAGAGTCACTTGCTCTGCCAATTGAGCTAACGGCGCAGCCTGAAACAAACGAAGAAGGTTTTGTGGGAACCTCTTGGAGGAAATGAAAAAATTTGTCCGCTCAGATCAAATTTTACGCAAATATAACACCGGCAACAAAATCGATCAAGAAAAAATTCCGCGCAGAGCAGGTTCGGGGTGCTGAGGCTGAATTTTCATTCTCTCTTCAATTTTTTCTCTACATCAATAGCGCAACTGTCACTTACGGAGCGCCGGCTCCTGCTTTCCGGCACGTCTTGACAGCGGCTGCCGCATTGCCAGCGAGATCGTGGAATGGCAGTCCCGGCAATTGAACAGGGCCAGGAAGCTTTCCTCCCCCGGTACCAGCTGTTTGCCGAGAAAGTCCAGATTCTTATGCCGGCACAGTTTTGTGAATCGGTTTAACAAGGATCGCGCTACCTGCCTTTCAAACGGGGTAATAACGCTATCCCTGGATTCTGCAATAATTATTCCATGTTCGGCTTTCTTGACCTCTTGCGGACATGAATTTAGTTTTGACATTACATCGGCAGATTGCACGGCGGGCTTGAAATTTGGCGGCCAGATAGTTTAATTCCAACTAAGTCATGATACTCTTCGGATATATGCAATCCTCTATTCTCAGGATATTTCAGCTCATATTCCGGCTCAGCGCCGTCTGTCTTTTACTATTCGCCCGGGTATTTTCGGCGCAGGACAGGCCTTTGGAGCGCCATAAATCCATACACGATCCGGTGAAATCGCTGCCTGCTCCCCCCGGTTGGACTGCCAACGAATACGAGGCGGTTTTCCGCAGCGATAACCTGTACGAGTACCTGGATGGCGGAGCGGAGCGCTATCTGGGTTATGGCATACAGGAGCTTTTCGTGCGGGAGTATGCCCTTCAGAGCGATAAAGAGGCCTCAGTGCGGGTGGAAATTTACAGGATGGACACCCCGGCCAATGCTTTCGGCATATTTTCCTCGGACCGCGCCGGAAACCGGCCCGGAGAGATCGGAGTGGATGCGGCCCTGGGGGATTACCTGCTCCAGTTCTGGCAGGACCGTTATTTTGTCAGGGTCCAGGACAGCGAACTGACCGGGGGACTGCGCGAGAGCCTGGCCGGGTTCGGCAGGCTGATCTCCGCCGGGCTGCCCGCCGGAAAAACGGAGGACCGGCCGGCGATCCTTGGCTTTCTGCCTCAGAAAAACCAGGTCGGTTCCAGTGTCTGCTACTTTCATACGCAGAACTCCCTGAACAGCCTGGTCTATTTAGGAGAGGAAAATCTGCTCGGCCTGGGCCCGGAAATCCAGGCGGTAAGCGCTGAGTACCAGCCGGCTGAGAGCAAAGTGATTATCCGGGTGTTGCTGATCGAGTACCCGGCCGAAAGCGACTGCCGGGAGAGTCTCGAGCGTCTGTCGGCCGCACGGCCGGGGCTGCCGGAAAGGGCACGCAAGGAGCTGGCCCGGCTATCGTCAAGCAACCGGTACCTTCTGGCGCTGTTCTCTTCCGCCGAAACAGGCTGGACCGTAAAGCTGGAAGCTGAAATCCGCAATAATCTTACCCGCTGAATTCACGGGAGGTAAAATGCTCGATTCTTCAGGCAAGGCGACAATCAGCCGCAAGCAATTTATCATTTCCGGCGCCCTGGGAGCGGTCGGCCTGGGGTTTGGAAAGCCGCTGACAGCCGGAGAATCCGGCGGCGCAGAGACCTCAGGGCGGGCCAGGGTCGTGCTGGTCCGGGACCGGGCAGCCCTGAGCGAGCCGGGACAGAAAGACGGCGCTGTCCTGCGTTCACTGCTCGAAAAATCGCTCTGCGCCTACACCGGCGAAAGCGATCCGCTGGCCGCTCTCGGCCGCTTTGTCAAGCCGGGGGACACGGTGGGCGTAAAGATGAATGTCATGATGACCGCCACGCATCCCGAGCTGGTGGCCGAGCTGGTCCGCCTGCTGGTCCGGGCCGGAGTCAATGAGAAAAAAATAATAATCTGGGACCGCGACAATGCCGGCCTGGGGGTCGAAGGAGCCTTTGCGAGGAACTTGCATTACGGCTATGGGGCCGGTTCGGTGAGCCGGATCATTACCGATGAGGCGGATGTGCTGATCAATTTCCCGGCGCTGAAAAGCCACTGGCTCTCGGGCCTCGCCGGGGCGCTAAAAAACTGGGCCGGCGCGGTCACCGGGATCAATGTCCAGGACAACGGCAGCCCCTACCCCTTCCACGGCGACAGTTGCGCCAACCTCGGCATGTTGAACGCCATCGAGCCGATCCGCAAAAAATGCCGCCTGGTGATTATCGACGCCCTGCGTCCACTGTTCGAGGGCGGGCCGCAGGTGAACCCGGCTTACCTATGGCACTATGGCGGCCTGTTCCTGGGCGAGGACCCGGTGGCGGTCGACACGCTGCTCAATGTTTTGCTGGAAAAAAAGCGGGAGCAGTTCAAGGGTCGCCCCTGGCCGTTAACGCCGCCGGTGAAACACCTGGCTGTGGCCGAGTCCCGTTACCATCTGGGTATTTCCGATCCAGAGAAAATCGATTTGCTGGCGCTGGGCGAGGAGTCCGAGAGGCTGATCTAGAGAGTTGAGGCAAGTGGCTGGAACATGGAGAGAGTTATTTGTTCTTTCTCTTTTCGCTGGCCCGCTCGAGGATTTTCAATTCGTTGCGCGAGAGGCTTTTCATACCCTGGGCATTGATCTTGTCCAGAATGCGGTCAATCTCATCTTTTTCCTGCCTTTCAATCTCGTTCTCCAGGGCCACCAGACGGACCCGTTTTCGCCTCTTCCGGTCGTGGTAATAATCCGCCAGCCGCGTCAGGTTCCATTCCTTCTTCAAGTAGAGATAGCCGATCAGCAGACCCGAAAGATGGGCGAAATGAGACACGCCGGAGGGGCTCCAGGACATGTAGAACTCTATTGCGGCAATCAGCAGGACAAACCATTTGGCTTTCATCGGGAACAGGAGCATGAACAGGACGGTCCGCTCCGGGAACATCAGGCCATAGGCCGCCAGCAGCCCGAAAATCGCGCCGCTGGACCCGATCAGTACCTGGTAGGGCGAGCCAGCGGAAACGATCAGAGGCAGGCCGCTGGCAAAGATGAAATAGAGCAGGCCGACACAGACTCCGGTGATAAAGAAAAACACCAGGAATTCACGGCTGCCCCAAACCCGCTCGAGCTCTCCGCCAAACATCCAGAGGACGAACATATTGAAAATCAGGTGCCAGATATTCCCGTGAACGAACATGTAAGTACCCAACTGCCAGAGCAGAAGGTACTTGCGGACTAGCACGGGGGTCAGTCCGAACGCATCAAGCCAGAAGGTGCTGCCCGAAAGCTCGAACAGCTTGCCGACGATGAACGAGGCGGTACAGCCGATAATCAGGAATTTTATCGACCGGGTAAGGCTTCCGCCGATTCCGAAAGCCGTACTCTCGTAATAGGTATTGTACCGCATGCGGCATTCTCCAACGGCCGGCGGCCTGACGGGGTTAAAACCGGCCTTTTACGGAAAAAACAATGAAAGCGGCCAGCAGGATCAGGGCGGTCAGCAGGCTAAGCAGCAGCCCCTTGTCGAAACTGGCCGAACGATAGGCAAAACGGACCTTGTGGCTCCCCTCGCGCAACGCTACCGCGCGCAGGGCATAATCTGCGCGCAGCACTTTTGCCGGCTCGCCATCCACCCAGGCCTTCCAGGCCGGGTAATCCCATTCGCTTAAGACCAGGATGCCCGGGATATCGCTTACTGTCGAAATTTCAATCTCATTCTGCTCGTAACTCGTTATTTCCACTTTCGATTCAATATGCGAACCCGCTGCAGGAGTGTCAATCCCGGGATCCGTTTCCAGGATTGCCTCGCCGCGGTAGTTAAAATCAGGACCATTCAAGGCGGCGAGGATTTTCTCATCCTCGCCGGCCACCCGCCAGTGCCGGAGTAGAAAAGCTCGCGGCAGGTAGGTTTTCCGCTGAACGAACCCGGCGGTCCTGTGTTCATAGTCGATAGCGATCATGTACTTGACGTTCAGCAAGTCGAAGCGGCGCTCCTTTTCGATCTCGGCCAACCGGCGCTTGAGCTGCAGGGGATTGTAGCCCTCGAGCAGGAAAAGCCGGTGCAGGCTGCCCTGGTTGCGCCCCAGAAGCATGATTCCAGGGTTTTCCAGGCTGCGCGCATTGATCCGGAACAGCTCTTTCTTGCCCTCCTGCTGGAATGCCGCCACTGTCTGATTGTATTGATACAACTGGTCCGGCGCGGTATCCCCTTTCAGGAAGGGCGCGCCGAACCAGTAGAGCTCGGCAAAGACCAGCAGACAAGCCGCGATTCCCAGTCCGGCGCGGGCGGAAGCTCCGGGGCGAGTAACCGCCAGAAAGATCAGGGACCCGGAGAGAGCCAGCCAGCTCAGCGAGGCCAGGAGCGAGGCGGCCGCCGCCGCTTTTCGCACCGGGTCGGCCAGGGCCGCGCCCGAGAGATTATCCAGCGCTCCGGTTTTCAGCAGTATCAGGGCTGTCAGAGCGATGGACATAAGGCCGAGAGTGATATATGCCGGGCCGCTGCTGAAAAATCGGGCGGCTGTCTTTTCTTTCTGCGCGGTCAACCGGGTCCAGCCATGCGCGGCCAGCAGAGCCAGAGCAAAGGACACCAGGGCCGAGAACCTTCCCGGGATACGGAAGCGGTCGAAGCCGGGCGCATAGCTGAAGAACAGTTTGTAGAGCAGCCCGTAGTTTCCCAGGGCCAGCCAAAGACAGAGCGCGCCCAGTAGCGCGGCGAAAAGCAGGTGGCGGTTTTTTCGCAGCGCGCCGAGGCTCGACAAAGCCAGGATCAGCGGCAGTGAGCCGGCAAACAAACAGGTCTCCCAGAATGCGCTGTAGCCGCCGGCCCAGTAGCTGTTGGTCCCCGGGTACTGTACCCCGAAAAACCGCGGAGAAATAAGCTTGAAAAGAAAGAGCGGGTTCAGCGAATGCTCGGTCGAGGCGGCGTAAGTCATCTCGCTGCGTGGTGTGTACCGGGCGAGCTCGGCGGCCGGCAGGTAGGCGAAAGTGTTGAGCCCCAGAGCGGCCAGACTGACAAAGGCCAGGATGACCAGCCTGCGGAGCAGGTTTTTTTGGCTCCAGCCATCCGCGCCGTGCCTGGCAAACTCCTGGACCAGCCAGTAAAGTCCGAGCGTGCAGTAAATATAAAGGCTGTACTGGGGATACCCGCCCATGTTGCTCAGAGCCAGAACCAGGGCGCAGGCCAGAACGTGACGGAATCTGCTTCCGGACAGCGCCCTCTCGAACAGCTCGAGGATCAGCGGCAGCCAGACAAAAACATAGATGAAATTCATGTGGATCGCGTGCGTGACCATAAAGCCGCTGAAAGCGAAGGTCACCGCTCCCAGCAAGGCTCCCTCGCGGGAAGCCTCGCCGAGCCGCAGGAATCGGAAAGTGAAAATGGCGGCCAGGAAGTAGTGCAGCAGCTCGACGGCCTGCACCAGATAAGGCGAAAGCGAGCCGCGGCTGACAAAAAGGGCCTGGACCAGGTTGAAGGGATAGAGCACCGCAGTCTGGATATCGGCAAAAAAGGGCTGGCCGGCGAAAACAAAGGGGTTCCAGAAGGGGAAATGCCCGGCGGCCAGGCTGGTGGCGGCGAACACCCGGTACGGATAGTTCTGAAAAAGAAAATCCTCCCAGAGCCAGCAGCGTGAGGCGCTGAAGGGAGTCAGGAACTTCCAGAAATAGACCAGGGTCAGACTGGCGAGTAAAACCGCCGGAAAGCTGCGGGAAAACAGGGTGTCAGATGGCGGGCGGCCAGGCTTGTCTTGCGCATTCCGGCCCGCGGGCCTTTTGCCGCCCCGGCCGCTGCGCCCGGATGGTGGCATAGCGAACACTAACTGTAGAGTCCTTTACGGTCGTTTTGCCGGATCTGGTAAAGCTCAGCCAGGCAGGTGAAAACATTTTTCCACAGCTTGACCCGTGTCGCCTCATCGTTGAACCAGCTTACCGGCACTTCCTCGATCCTGAAGCCTTTCTTCGAGGCGATGAACAAAATCTCAGTATCATAGCCCCAGCCCGCGATCCTCTGGCTGCTGAATACCGGCTCGATGGTCCGGCGGTGGAAACACTTGAATCCGCAGGTAAAATCCGTCAGGCGCAGCCCCAGCGTGAAATTGGAGAGCCAGGTAAAGACCTTGCCCATATTCTCCCGGTAGAACGGCTGGTGCTTGCCGACAAAAGCGCCCCGGGTTTTCCGGGTGCCGATTATAACCTCTACTCCGTCTTTCAGATGTGGCTCGAAACGGTCGAACATTTCCACGGGCGTGCTCATGTCGGCATCCGCGAACAGGGCATAGTCGCCGCGGGAGGCCAGCATCCCGGTCTTTATCGCATACCCCTTGCCCCGGTTCATCTCGTAGCGGATCACCTCGAGCGGAATCCGGGAGCCGGCGTAAGAGCAGGCCACGGTGCTGGTTTCATCCGTGCTCCCGTCGTCGACTACCAGCAGCTCGCATGAATAATCTTTCCCGCCGAAATAATCGAGCATCCCCTCGAGAGTTTTGCCGAGACGCTTTTCCTCATTAAAGGCGGGTATGACCACGGACAGATACGGGGCGGCGGTGCTCAAGCCGGACATCTCCGAATTGAAGGATTATATCAGGGAGCCACCGGAGCGGCTGTTTCCCCGGGTCTTGCCGTGTCGGGCATAGCCTCCGGCATTTGCTCGAGGCTCTCCGCCGGTCTGGCGGGGATAATTTCTCCGCGCAACAATTGAAGGACGAAGGATTTCTTGCGGACCTGGCCGCTTTTGTCGATACTGTAGCTGGCCATGGCTCCGGCATACTCGGAAATTCCGTTAAGCCGCTGCGAGAGTTTCTCCCGGCTGGCCGGCAGGCTTCCGGCGGCTTCCAGCACCAGGCTGGCCGCATCATAACCATAAGCGGAATAACGGTTGACCGGCCGGCGGTAACGGCTTTCATAGAGCTGCTTGAACTCGCTGTAGCGCAAGCCCTCGCCGGACTGATAAAAAGCTGTTGTAAATATAGCGCCATCCACGTAATCGGCTCCCATCCGGATTACCCGCTCGCTGTCCCAGTATTCGAGCCCGAGCAGTTGGATGGAGCTCAGGCCGTAGTAGTGTACCTGGGAGGCAAGCTGGGTAATTTCATCAGATTTGGCGGTAAGGAACAGCCCATCCGGCAGGTAGCGCTGAAGCAGGCTCATCTGGTTTTCGAAGGTGCTGGTCTGGCCTGAATAGCGCTGGTTGGAGACGATCACTCCGCCGCTCGCATGAACCTCATGGACAAAAGCCGCCGCCAGCAGGCTTCCCCGCTCATCATCCGAGGCCAGGATGGCGAATGTGTGAATTTTCAGCTTCTCAACGGCAAAGCGGGCCAGACTGCGGGCCAGTCCCGGGTCCGAGCGGTTGAGCACATGAACCAGTGGTCCCAGATTATCCAGTCCCGGGGCATCGGCGATCGGGCAGATCGCGGGTACGCCGGTAGAAGCCGCCACCAGGGCCAGGGCCAGAGAGGTTTCGTTTTCATAAGAGCCGATTATCGCGGCCACGGAACTGTCAGCGGCGAGCCCGCGGCTCAAAGCCGCGGCCCGGACCGGGTTGGACTGGTCATCCAGGACTT
>MFIX01000234.1:0-2473 GCA_001780825.1 Candidatus Glassbacteria bacterium RIFCSPLOWO2_12_FULL_58_11
CGAAAACTCCTCTTTCATTTTTTTCCGGACTTGTGCATGCCTTTCCGCCGGATCGCCTTCCTGCTTCTTCTCGCCCTGCTTCCCGCGGCCCGCGGCCTCAGCTCCGCCCAGAACCGTCAGGGCAAGCCGGCTGTCCCTCAGCCGCCGGACACCCTGCGGCAGGAGCGGACAGAAGATTACAAGACCGCCTGGGCCACCCGCGTGCTCGAGCCGCCCCTGGTGGACGGCTACCCGGAGGATTCCTGCTGGGCCCTGGCCTTGCCGGTCCGCGGGTTTACCCAGCGGCGGCCGGATGAGGGAGAGAATCCGACAGAGGAAACCGTGGTCCGGATTGTCTATGACAATGAGTCGATCTATTTCCTTTTCGTTTGCTACGACAGCGAGCCGGATAAGATCGATGCCCGGCTTACCCCGCGGGACAACATCCAGAGCTCGGACAACGTGCGTATCTGGATCGACTCCTTTTTCGACCGCCGCACCGCGTTCCAGTTCGCGGTAAATCCGCTGAACGTGCAGGAGGATGAGCTCTGGACCGAGGACACCGGCCAGGATATCAACTGGAATGGAGTGTGGTTCTCCAGCGCGAGGAAGCTGGATTACGGCTGGGTGGCGGAGATCGGGATTCCCTTCTCGGTGCTGCGTTTCGGCGGCAAGCCGTTCCAGACCTGGGGCCTGAACCTTTCGCGCTACATCGAGCGCAAAAAAGAGTACAACCAGTGGCGGATGATCCCCGAGAGCGACAGCGGGTTCTTCGTCTCCCGTTTCGGTATGCTCGGCGGGCTGGAGGGCCTGCGCACCCCGCACCGTCTCGAGCTCCTGCCCTACGGCACGGCCCAGTTGCAGGACAACTCGGTGATCCGGAACGATTTCACCAGCAATGCCGGCCTCGACCTCAAGTACGGCCTCAACTCCGGGGTGACCCTCGACCTGGCGCTCAATCCCGAGTTCGGCACGGTCGAGACCGATGAGGAACAGCTCAACCTGTCGCCTTTCCCGACCTATTACCCCGAGAAGCGGCCCTTTTTCCTCGAATTCCAGGATATTTTCCGCACCGACATGCCGCTGGTGCATACGCGCCGGATCGGCAAGCCGCTGGGCAATGTGGTCGATCCCACCTCGACCATTCTCTCCGGCGCGCGCCTGGTGGGCAAAACCGAAAATGGGTTACGCTACGGCTTGATCGAGGGGCTGACCGATGAGGAGAAGTATTACTATATCGATGAGAACCGGAGCGGAGGATTCGATGCCGGCCTGGAGTCGCCCTACCGCAAGTATAAAGATATCCCGCTGGAGATGCGCGGGAAAGCGACCGAGGTTTATCTCGACCCGCGGTCCAACTACATGGTGGGCCGCCTGTTGAAAGAGTACGAGGACGGCTCGAGCCTCGGGCTGATTGCCACCGGTGTCAACCGGGCCGCGGGCAGCGGCCGGCTCGATATCCCCGCCCAGGCCTATACCGGCGGCATCGACTGGGATTTCAAATTCAATCGCACCTGGAGTTTCGCCGGGCAGCTTGCCGGCTCCTCGGTGGAGAAACCGGAGGGCGGCCAGCTCGAGGGCTATGGCCTGGAGCTCAAGCTGCACAAATTCAACGGCGAGCATTTCACCTATGGCATAGACTACGACCGTTATTCGGACAGGTTCAATGTCAACGACCTGGGCTGGCTCTACGGCAATGACTACGGGACCCATAACCTGAACACCGATTTCCAGTTCAGGGACCGGCCGCATGCTCACGGGGTCCGCTCATTTTCGGTCTACTGGAGAATGAGGCGCAACTGGACTGACCGAACCCTTCAACCCCTGGTCGGCAGAACTCTGGGCGACCGGTTCAATCCCTCCCGGGAGCTCTATACAAATGGAGCGCTGTCCGTCGGGGATGTCGCAGTCGGCGGAGAGCTGGAATTTATGAACTATTGGAGTGTGTCGGGAGGCGCAAGGTCCGGTTTCGATAAGGAAGAAGATCCTTTCCGAGCCTCGAAAGCGCAGGATTTCATCTTCAGTTACCCCCGAACGCTTGTTTGTTACGGAAACCTGTCAAACAACAGCAGTTCCCCTTTCACTGTCAATATCTCTCAAAACTATGGATCGTTCCGGGATGGGACTCGCTGGAGAGAAGGAATTACATTCAGGCTGCGTCCAAATCCCCGGCTCGAGCTTTCTCTAAATGCCGTGAGAGAAAAAACCTGGGATTTTTCAGACTTCGGCGCGCCCGTAAAAGTCGCCGGTACACAAGTCCCGGATGAAATTCTTTCCTTGCGCAAAACCAGGTTTAACAGCCTGATCTTTCGTACGGGTTACGCACTGAACAACAAGCTCGATTTCCGTCTTTTCGCCCAATACACGGATTTTGGCTCCAGGCGCTACCAGCCGCTGCTTCCCGGTCCATTCGAATTCGAGACCCCGCGGGAGAGCCGCTCCACCCTCGGACTGCACTTTGTCACCCGCTTCGAGTACCGCCCCGGCAGTTATT
>MFIX01000234.1:2604-6075 GCA_001780825.1 Candidatus Glassbacteria bacterium RIFCSPLOWO2_12_FULL_58_11
ATAATCGGCAAGTTCACCTACTGGCTGAAAAAGGGCTAGGCCGCCCGGCGGCTCTCCGCCCATTCAAAAAAGCATTCCCTGAAATTCCCTTTTGGCTTATCTTGCTCTTCCCGAATTACAATACTGTCAAAATATCCAGGGCGGCTATGTACCCGGCCCTGTTAACCAGAATGGCCTAAAACTACATGCCCTGGTGCAAGCTGGAAAAAATTCGTTTCGGCATGCCGGACAGTGGGCTCAGAACCGCGGATTTCGATTATGAGCTTCCCCCGGAGCTGATCGCCCAGCACCCGGCGAAAGAGCGGGATGCCAGCCGGCTTCTGGTCCTCCACCGCGCTTCAGGCAAAATCGAGCACCGAAGTTTTTCCGACCTGCCGGAGTATCTCAGCTCCACAGATTTGCTGGTGCTGAACAACACGCGGGTCTTTCCGGCCCGACTTACCGGAACATTGAGCGGCGGTGCCGCGTTCGAGGCGCTCCTGGTCCGAAGGCTCGAGGGGCCGCGCTGGCTGGCACTGGTCAGGCCGGGAAGAAGGCTCAAGCCCGGCAAACATCTCGCGCTGGGGGAAGGCCTGGAGCTGGCTCTCGAGGATTTCGGCGCTCAGGAGGGCGAGCGGATTATCAGCCTGAGCGCGCCGGCAGGAAAGGACCCCCTGGAACTGGTCGAAAAACTGGGCCATGTGCCCTTGCCGCCCTATATCGGCAGGCCGGACACTGCGGAGGACCGCGAGCGCTACCAGACAGTCTATGCGCGGGTCAGCGGGGCGGTGGCCGCCCCGACCGCCGGGCTGCATTTCACTCCGGAGCTGCTGCAAAAGCTCGAACAGGCGGGTATCGGCCGGCTGGAGGTCACCCTGCATGTCGGCCCCGGCACTTTCCGGCCAGTAACCGCCGAAAATATCTCCGGGCACCGCATGGATGCCGAGTATTATGAGATCGCGGAAAAAACCTGGACCCGGATAAAGGAAGTAAAAGCGGGAGGCGGCAGGGTGCTCGCGGTGGGCACGACCGCGGTCCGGGCGCTGGAAAGCGCCGCTGCGGACCAGCCGCCGCGGCTCGCGGGCTGGACCGAACTCTTTATCACACCCGGATTCACTTTCCGCGCTGCCGATATCATGCTGACCAACTTCCACCTGCCGCGCTCGACCCTGTTGATGCTGGTGTCGGCGTTGGCCGGCAAGGAGCTGATCGACCGGGCCTACCGTGAGGCGGTCCGCGAGCGCTACCGTTTTTACAGCTATGGCGATGCCATGCTGATACTTTAAAGGGAAGCTAGTGTCGCGTCTCGGAAGTAATTTGAAATACTAAAAGTATGTTTTTGGCTTTAACTAATCATTCTCAAATCCCCCCTGGCCCCCTTTGGCAAAGGGGGAAACGGCCTCCCCCTTTGAAAAAGGGGGATTGAAGGGGGATTTAAAATACTCTTTAAATTCAAGTTATTTGCAAGACATGATACTAAGGTATGAACCCGCGGACGAAAAAATTGAAAATGACCGCTGAGATAAAAGAGTTCGGCTTCGAGCTGGCCGCCCGCGATGGCGCGGCGCGGGCCGGGGTGCTCCATACCGGCAATGGTACGGTCCATACTCCGGTTTTCATGCCGGTCGGGACCCAGGGGACAGTCAAGACTCTCACGCCGCGGGACCTGGAGGAGATCGGCGTCGAGCTGGTGCTCTCCAATACCTACCACCTGTACCTGAGGCCCGGCCACGAGCTGGTCCGCCGCGCCGGGGGCATTCAGCGTTTCATGGGCTGGCGCGGTCCCCTGCTCACCGACAGCGGCGGCTACCAGGTGTTCAGCCTGCTCGACCTGAGCCGGATCACCGAGGAGGGGGTCACTTTCCAGAGCCATCTCGACGGGTCCCCACACCTGTTCACCCCGGAGCGGGTGGTCGAGATCCAGACCGCCCTGGGCGCGGACATCATTATGGCCTTCGATGAGTGCGTGCCCTACCCGGCCGAGGAGGATTATGTCCGCCTGGCCTGCGAGCGCACCCTGCGCTGGGCGGAGCGCTGCCGGGATCACCTGGATGCTCTGCCAGCGGAGCTGCGGCCGGGCTGGCCGCAGGCCCTGTTCGGGATCGTCCAGGGCGGGATGTACAGGCATCTCCGGCAGTTCTCGGCGCGGGCCACGGTGGAGCTCGGCTTTCCGGGCTATGCTGTCGGGGGTTTGAGCGTGGGCGAGCCCAAGGCGCTGATGTTCGAGATGCTGGAATGCGCCCTGGAACACCTGCCTGCGGAATGCCCGCGCTACATGATGGGCGTGGGCTACCCGGAGGACATGGTCGAGGCGGTGCGCCGGGGCGTGGACATGTTCGACTGCGTGGTGCCAACCCGCCTGGGCCGCAACGGCACGGTTTTCACCGCCTCGGGGAGGCTGGTGGTCAAGAACGCTCCCTGCGCGGATGACCTTCGCCCTCTGGATGAAAGCTGCGATTGTTATGTCTGCGCCAACTTTTCCCGCGCCTATATCCGTCACCTGCTCAACAGCAACGAGATCCTGGGGCTCAAGCTGACCAGCTACCATAACGTCCGATTTATGATCCGGCTCATGCAGCAGATGCGTCAGGCGATCCTCCAGGGGGAAATTGACCGCTGGACAGATACGTTTTATAATAGATACGACCCCGGACATGGGGACAACGGAGTGTGATAAGACAATCCGGATAATGAAAGTCAATCTGTTACCTTTTACCGAGGAGTCCTGTTAAATGAGAGCAGCAGAACTTTTTGCCGCAGCCGGCGGAGGCCAGGGCGGACAGGCGGCAGGCGGTTTCGACCCGACCTTTTTCTTCATGATTATCGCCACATTCGCCGTAATCTACTTTCTGATTATGCGGCCCCAGCAGAAACAACACCGTCAGCTCCAGGACATGCTCAAGAACCTGAAAAAGGGAGATGACGTGGTGAGAGCGGGCGGGATTTACGGCAAGATTATCGAGATAGACGAGCATACGGTGGAATTGAAAATCGCCGAGGGGACCAAGATCAAACTCGAGCGGTCCCGGATTGGCAGGGTAGTAACTCATACAACAGGATAAGGAGAAGGCCGTTATGGCCCTTTTGCAGTTGAGGTACCTCGGGGACCCGATTCTGAGAAAAAAAGCGAAGCCGCTGGAAGAGGTCAGCGAGGAGACTCTGAGGCTGATCGAGGATATGACCGAGACTATGTATTTCAACGAGGGAGTCGGTCTGGCCGCGCCGCAGATCGGCGTCTCGCAGCGGGTGATAGTTTTCGATAACGTGCAGGCGGGCTACAGGAACGATCCGCAGGCGCTGATCAATCCGGAGATTATCACCGGCGAAGGCAGCATGAAAGCCGAGGAGGGCTGCCTCTGTATCCCGGAGGTGAGGGATGTGGTGGAGCGCAAGGAAAAGGTGGTGGTCAAGGCGCTGAACAAGGAAGGGCAGGAGGTCAGGATTGAGGCCGAGGGTCTGCCCGCCCGGATTCTTCAGCATGAGATCGACCAT
>MFIX01000234.1:6133-6641 GCA_001780825.1 Candidatus Glassbacteria bacterium RIFCSPLOWO2_12_FULL_58_11
GCCGCTGGAAAAAGGCCCGGAAGGAACTGGAGGCCAGGGATACCGCATGAGAGTCATTTTCTGGGGCAGCCCGGATTTTGCGGTAGCGCCACTGGCGGCGCTCTGCGACTCGGCCCATGAGGTTGCCGGGGTGGTCTGCCAGCCGGACCGGCCGGTCGGCAGGGGCCGGAAGCTCACTCCTTCGGCGGTCAAGAGCTTCGCTTTAAAAAAAAATCTCAAGCTCCTTCAGCCGGAAAAGCCGCGCGGCGAGCCCTTCCTTTCCGAATTGAGCTCCCTGAACGCTGATATCTCGGTGGTCGTGGCCTATGGGCATATCCTCAGGCCCGAGGTGCTCGCGGTTCCGCCGCACGGCTCGATTAATCTCCACGCCTCGCTTCTGCCGGCCTACCGCGGAGCGGCCCCGATCCAGCGGGCAATCGCCGCCTGCGAATCCCGGACCGGCCTGACCGTGATCCGCATGGATAAAGGGATGGACACCTGCCCGGTCCTGGCGGTCCGCGAGACAGGG
>MFIX01000235.1 GCA_001780825.1 Candidatus Glassbacteria bacterium RIFCSPLOWO2_12_FULL_58_11
TCCTCGGGATCGGCCGCGCTGCCCGAGAGCAGGACCAGAGTGCCGACCGCGAACGAGGCCCCGGCCTTGGGGTAGAGGATCGAGGCCTGCGGCGGATTGTTCGCCGCGCCCGCGCCGACCAGGATGCGGATACTGTCCACGCCCGCCGCCCCGGAGGCATCCGCGGCCAGCAGATAGATCCACTGGTCGCCGGAGGGCAGGCCGCTGTAGGAGAAATAATCGCCGCTGCCGAATGCGCCGCCGAGCGAGCTGATCCAGCTCAGCGAGTTTCCGCCGAGCACACCCTCCTCGAGGTCCAGCGCCCGGCCGAGGAAAGTGATCGAGGCGCCGGCCGGGAACGAGGCGAGATCGTTGGGGCTTAAGATCACGGCCGCGGGCGCGCTGTTGCCGCCGGAGGAGACGATGTCGATCGCCACGCTGTCCTGGGCCGCGCCGCCGAAAGCGTTGACCGCGGTCAGGAAAATGGTCTGTGGGCCCAGCGGCAGCCCATGGGCGACCAGTTGCAGGCCGGTGCCGAACTTTCCGGACAAGCTGGAGGACCACCAGACGCCGCCGGCCTGGGCCTCGGCTGGACTGACCCCGCTGACCTGGGCCGAAAACAGGATTCCCGAGCCGGCGTTGAATATCGCCCCGGCGGATGGCGTGATAATCCTGGCTGTCGGCGCGGGCACTCCGCCCGTGGAAACTATATTGACCGTCAGGCTGTCCGCTCCGGCCGCGCCCTGACGGTCCACGCCGACCAGGACAATCTTATGCGCGCCCAGCCGCAGCCCGGAATACTGGAGCGAGCCGCCCTTACCGAAATAACCGTCCAGGCTGCTGATCCAGTAAAAACTGCTGTCCGGCAGACGGCCATCCTCGGCATCCTGGCCGGAGGCGAGAAAGAGCACCGGCTCGCCGGCATTGAATTGGGCGCTGTCGAAAGGTGCGGAAATCGTCACCTCCGGCGCGGCATTGACCGCCCCGCCGGCGACTGTCAGGGTCAGCGTGTCCGTGGCCAGGGCGCCGAAAGCATTGCGGGCGGTCATGGTGAGCAGGTGCGTGCCGGCGGAGAGACGGTCGTAGAGGACAAACGGCCCTGCGGCGAAATTACCGTTGATACTGCTGGCCCAGCTCACCGAGCCGCCGGCCAGGTACCCCTCCTCGGAGTCGAAAGCCCGCGCCAGAAACAGGACTTGGGCCCCCAGCGAGACAGTCGCGCCGCGTGCGGGACTGAGAATCTGCGCCTCCGGCGGGCTGGTGACCCGCACGACGGCTGTATCGCCGGGCGCGCCCCAGGCGTAGCCGCCGACCGCGCGGACACGCATATATATGAGTCCCTGAGGCCGCTTCTCGAAAGAGGCTGAAGTCGACCCCTCGACTACCAAGGAATCGTAATTGGTAAAGGAAGCCGAGCGGCCTGCATAGGCGATATAGCTGTCGGCATGCGACACGGCGGCCCACTGAAAAGAAATATAGCCGGTAAGGCTTATTTCATCGTGAGCGGTAATGACCGGCAGGTAGCTGGCAAGCGTAATATCCACCGCCGTGGTGCCGCCGCCGGCCACGCTCAGTTTTTCACTCACTCCCAGGTAAGTCACTCCGCGTGGCTCATAGGCCTGCACCGCCACGACCCGGCTGTCCCCGGCCTCCACCTCCAGGCTGCCGCCGAAAGTGCCGGCGGTCCGGTCGATTGCCAGATCGGTTTCAGCCAGGAGCTTCCGGGGGCTCGAGGTCTCATCGAAGACCAGGGCGTGGATACTTGTGATCAAGGCGGCCTGGGCTAACAGGATTCCGCTGCCGGCGGGCTTTTTGTCCTTGATCGCGGCGATGCTCATTTTCAAGGGATCGAGGGAATCCGCGGAGGCGAAACGGACCGAGACCAGCAGGGCTCCCCGCTCTCCGGAGGGCATCAGGAGCGCATCCCGGTCGCGGCAGCCCGCGGCGCTCAGCAGGGTTAGAAAAATGAGGGCGATACATCGGAGGGGAATTTTCATCTCGCGCACTAGGGTAAGCTCCCGGTGATTGCCACGGTTCCACGGCTGGATGAGGGACCGGACTTCCCCCCTCCGCTGGTGGCGGCGAGTATCGCGGTGGCCGCCGCCGCTCCTCCGGCGATCCAGAACCAGCGGCGCTTATAGAAGGGCTTCTTTACAGCCGCTTTCCGCTCGAATGTGGTAGCGACGTAGGGCGGCGCCGGCCGCAGACCGTAAAGCAGGACCCGGTAACCGGGCCGGACCGGAGCGGTGCTCTCAAGGATTTTCAGCCGGCAGGTGCTGTCGGCGGCGGTAACCACGATACCGCGGGCCACCCGGTTGCCGTACTGCACGCCCTGGTAAAAAATATTCAGGTAGACCACTCCCCGGGTGTCAAGGTTCACGCCGGAGCGCATTCCGGCTCCGGCGGTGACCAGGCTGTCAGTATTATCCACCTCGAGCAGCGGGACATCCAGGGAATCCGCCTCCGGAGCCTGGGCTAGGGTAGTCCCCCGGAGCAGCAGCAGGAGCAGGGTGGACAGCAGCAGCGATATTTTAGCGGTCAAAGTTAAGGTCCTTACATTTTCAGCGAACTTGAACGATCATCGGCCGGGCGCCAGTCACACTGGAAAAGCGCTGCACGGCAGCGGCGGCGGACTCCCGGTCCGGCCAGTACCCGGCCTTGACCCGGAACAGCCCATCCGCGCTGTCCTCGACCCAGAGATAGATTCCGGTTCCATCCAGACGCGCGGCCAGCTTTTCGGCCTCGCCCCGCCTGGAGAAAGCGCCGAGCTGGACCGCCCAGTCGCGGCCGTCCAGGCCCACGATCCAGACATCCTGCCCGGAAATGCCGGCGATCCGGCCGGCCGCCTGACGGGCCTCGGCCAGCGAATTGAACAGCGACAACCTTACCCGGTGCACCTCGCCCAGGCGGCTGACCTCGGCGGTTTCAATCCGGGAGGCATAAGCGGTCCCGCGAAAGGAATCCGCCAGTTTCCGGGCATTCGGCTCCTCGCGGAAAGAGCCGGCCTGGATGGTGTAGGGTCCGGCCACGCTGTCCACCTCGAGGCCGGTGGATTGATTGAGTACGATCACCCGGAGCGGCTCCAGCGGCCTGGTGTGGTTGTAGGTCAGCTCGGCGGGCAGTTCAATCGTGTCGCGGACCGTGCGGTAGCCCTCCTTCTCGATCCGCAGAAAGTGCCGGCCCTGGCTGACAGGCTGGCTGAACAGCACCCCGGAGTCATCGGTAAGGCCCAGCTCGAGGCTGTCCAGGGTAACAGTCGCATTGGCCTGGCCGACCGAGACAAACAGGCTGTGGGCCGTCAGGGCCGGAGGAGCAAGCAGGCTAAAGGCAAAGGGAAGGAGCAGGCCGGAAAGTAGAGAAATCGCGCGAGACGGTTTTACACAAAGGCCTGGAGTCATCGCAGTTTCGGGAAAGTGGGTGAGAAAGTGTGTCAGACTCTTCGATTTAAGTAAATATATAATGCATTATAGAAAATGCAATATAATGTATATACTCAAATTAAATAATCGGCAGGAAGTTCGGAAGGATATTCAACCGCGCTCCTCGAGCAGCTCAGCCAGCCGGCCGACCAGGCTGGCCCGCTCATAGCGGGCCAGCTCCGCCTGATCCGGCGGCCCCAGCAGGGGTTTTCCCGCCCGGAAACGCCCGAGAAATTTTTGCAGAGTCTCTTTGACAAGGGCTCTGTCCGGAGAGGTCAACATCACCCCGGCGCGGGTCCGCTCCAGCACTTGCGAGACCGCCCCCTCCGGCGCCAGGGCCAGCACCGGCAGCCCGGCCCCGAAATAATCATAGAGCTTGCCCGGCACCACCAGGGCGGCCCGCGGGTCGAAACTCTCCACCAGGAGCGCCAAGTGGGACCCGGCCAGCCTTTTCAGGATTTCACCACGGGGCAGGTACCCGCTGAAAACCACCTCCTCAGCCAGACCCAGTTTCTCAGCTTGAACCTTCAGTCGGCTGTCACAGGGGCCGGCCAGCTCGAGCTGGAATGGCGCCGGACCGCATGGTTTTTCATTTTTCAGCGCGGCCAGGGCCTCGAGAAGCGCGCTTATGTCTCGGCCCAGGGTGAGATTACCGGCATGGATTATCCGCAAGGGACCCGCAGAAAGCGCATCTTTTTTCAGGGCGGCAAACTCCGCGCTGTCGAAACCGTTGGGCAGGAACTGAAATTTATCGGGGGGCTGGCCTGGGTAACGGCCGCGGAAGTCCTCCACCGCCTCCCGGCTTGAGGCCAGGACGAGGTCTGCGCGCCGGATGACCGCGCGCTCCAGCTTGCGCTGGAAAGACTCGTGCACGGGTGTCGGAAACCTCCGGTAAATCCCACTGACCCAGGGGTCCCGGAAATCGGCAGCCCATTTTTTCCCGTAGCGCCGGGACAGGTACATGGCCGCCAGATGCGCGGTCTCGGGCGGACTGGTGCTCATGATCCAGTCCACCTCGCCCACCTTTGCTCGCGCCGCGGAAACCGCCGGTTTTATCCAGCCAAAGTAGACATCGGGCACTGGCAGCCAGTCGGCGAGTTTTCTCAAGCGGCGAATCGCACCCTCGCTGCGGACTTTTCCCGGTTCCCGGCCCTTGCGCGAAAACGCATCAAAAATCCGCGCCGGATTGAACACCCCGGTTCGCAGGACTTCCGCGGAGGGCGGGATGCGCTCCAGCAGGCTTTCATCTGTGTGCCAGTAGCCGCTCTCCGGCCCGGCGACCACCGTGCTGCGCCAGCCCAGAGGCTCCAGCAGACGCACGGTCTCCACGGCGCGCAGCACCCCGCCCCCGCCGTGCGGCGGGAAAAAATAAGAGAGCAGCAGAAGGTTTTTCATATCTCCAAACGACCAGGTTAAGCATTCCTTGAAAAGCGGACCGGGCTCGATGCGTGTCGATTTAATATCTGCAGTTGATAGAGAGAAATCGTATTAGCAAATTCCGTGTAACGCTATAGATATAATGAATTTGTAGGGGAGGGTTTGAAACCCTCCCCTACGAGGATCAGGGAAAACCAGCCACTTTATAGATATTTCAGCACGTTCCTCGGCAGTTTACGGTTTTCTGCCTGTCTCCAGCTCAACAGTTACTCCATCAACCTCCAATTCCTCGCAGCTCACCACCGCATCCCAGTGCCCGGCGGCAACATTTTCGCCGCCGAAAGAACGGTTGTCGCCGAAACCGAAATGCACCGTCCCCGTCGCTTTCTCGGCTTCGAGAGTGACCGCGCCGGGACGGGCCAGGGGGTTGGTGCCGATCCCGAACTCTCCCAGCATCCGCTCGGCCGGGCCGCTCAGCATTTCCAGCAGACGGCGGCTCTTTGCGCCGCCGGCCCCGGCGATTTTCCCTCTCCTGATCTCTAGAACCAGCCCCTCCACCGCGCCCAGGCCGGCGAATGCCACATCGACCACGATCCGCCCCTCGGTGCTGCCTGGCACAGGCGACCAGCTCACCTCGCCGGCGGGCAGGTTGCCGAAACGTCCCGGCTCGCGGTAGAAGCCGTCATCCAGATATAGCCGCCTCCCGCGTACCGAAAGCCGCAGTTCCGTCCCCCCGGCGCACTTGAGGGTAATTTTTGCCGCTCCGGCCAGACGGCCGGCCAGGACCCGGGTGCTCCGGTCAACCAGCTCCGCGCTCCCCGGTGCAAAGAGGCGGGAGAGCATTTCCTCTGTGATTCCCGGCATGGAGGCGATCCGCACACCGTTCTCATGGCAGGCCTTGCGCCTTGCCTCGGTGTGCGAGAGAGATTTCGAGCTCACCAGCAGGGCGGCCGCCCCGCGGGAGAGCGCCTCCGAGGTAAATCCCGCCGGTGCCTTTCCCGGCGCCTCCACCAGCCCGATCTCCAGCAGCTCGCAGGAGTGCCCGATCTTCCGGGCGCTTGCAACAAGCTTTTTCCCGAGCTCGAGGCATGGCGGGTCGGCCGCCACCAACAGCAGCTCTCCGGGCCGCAAAGCGAAATGATCGCTGCAAATCATGTGCAGCGCCAGTTCGAGCGGATCGGGAGAGCCTGTCATGTTCTCAATTTCCTGCCGGAAACCCGCAGGGGCGGCCTGGAAGCCGCCCCTGATGATTCCGGATTACCGAGAAATATCGAATAGTTCAGCAGAAAATACCTGCGCTTTACCCGGCACAGCCGACCGGCCGCGGCCGGAGTGTCTTGTCTCCGTCTATTTAGACCACTGTCCTCCGGGTCTTTTTCACCCGCTCGATATACTTCCCGACCTCCTGGGGGGTGAGGCCGATCCAGTAGATGTTCCATTCCGGAGTGCGCTGGAAGCCCTCGGCTTGCTCGAGATACCAGCGGTTGATCGGGTTATGGGGGCTGGCCCGCCAGATCAGCTTGGCGTAGTGCTTCGTCAGTTCGCGCCATAGCGGAGCGCCCATGCCCTCCCCCTGCCAGCGCCGTCCGACCACGAACTTGTCCAGGTAGAAAATATCGCCCTCCAGGGGCTTGACCACGATCACGCCGTGATAGTTCCGCTCATAAAGCACGCGGTGGGGCGGCTCCCGGAAATAGTCCTCGACCAGGGCCTTATCGAAGCCATCCTCGATCAGCTCGCGCAGGCGCTCGAGGTCGAGTCCTTTGAAAGAGCGGGCCTCGCGGATTTCATGGCCGGCGCGGATATAGGTGCCCTGCCCCTTGACCGTGAAAAGCTCGTAGAGCAGGTTGCCCGCCGAGGCGAACTGCAGGGTCAGGTTCGGCACCTCGCGCAGGACCCGCACCCCGGCCTCGAGCTGCTGGAGCGCGTTCTCATCCAGATCCCCCGAGGCGATCAGCGACTTGTAGTCCGTGCTGAGGATGATGTTTCTGATCAGCTCGCCCTTGCGGTCGAGAATCCCGCCCTGCTCGCTGATCACGATAAATTTCTGGGGCTCGATCCGCTTGCATAGCGCCTTGGCCACTTTCTCGGCGCTGATAATCCGCAACTGCCCGCGATTGTCCATCGCCACCGGCGAGATGACCGGGATATGCCGGTTTTTCACCAGCGATTTGAGCGGCGCGAGATTCAGGTGGCCGGCCAGGATACGGAAATCGAAATCCGGTTTTTCAGGCTGGGGCGTCCGGAGGCTGAAAATCTCGTTATGCACTCCAGCCGCCTTGCCGCCGGCAGCGGTGACCGCAGAGACCAGCCGGCTGCTGGTAGCGACCAGGTCGCGGATTCGCCTTCCCGGAGCTTTCAATTTTTGGCTGCCGCTCTGTGCGGCTGGCCGCACCAGGTTGCCTCCGGCCACCTGCAGGTTATCGAGCACGATCACCGGATAAAGGTTCAGGCCGCAGAGGTAGGCCAGGTCCAGGGCGACTGCCTTGACCGAGCGCTCGAGGGTCTCGGCGCTTATCAGCAGCACCGCAAAACGCCAGGGGACAATGTCCCGGAACATCTTCACGTACATCGAGGCTTCGCGGCTCAGCCCGATGTTTGAGAAGAAGTCGATTACCTGGTCATAACCGCGGGTGGAGGCGGGCGAGAGTTTATTCGGCCGTCTTTTATCTGTCATACTAATCTTTACTTTCCGTAATCAAAGGCTTTTCCAGCTCGACGCAACTATTGTCGAGTCTCGGAAATAATTTGAAATACTAAATGCGTGTATGCGGCTTTAACTAATCATTCTCAAATCCCCCCTTGCCCCCCTTTGCCAAAGGGGGGAATCAACTTCCCCCTTTCAAAGGGGGTGCACTCCACCTCCCCCTTTGAAAAAGGGGGATACAAGGGGGATTTTTCAAGACGCGATTCTAGTTTTAGCGGACTATCCTTATCGGTCGGAATACCTGAACGTCATTATGCTAAAAAATTATTCCTTTTTTTCAGGCTCCGCGGTTCTTCCCCTGGCCCTGATGAACGGCTCGAAAAGGTCGATCGGCACCGGGAAAATCAGAGTGCTGTTGTTCTCGGAGGCCACCTCGGTGAGGGTCTGCAGGTAACGCAGCTGCAGGGCGATCGGGTGATCGAAAATCACCTTGGAGGCATCGGCCAGGCGATGCGAAGCCTGGTACTCACCCTCGGCATTGATCACCTTGGCGCGGCGGTCGCGCTCGGCCTCGGCCTGGCGGGCGATAGCGCGCTGCATCTCCTGTGGCAGATCGACATGCTTGACCTCCACCGTGGAGATCTTGATCCCCCAGGGATCGGTGTGACGGTCGAGAATGCCCTGCAGTTGCTCGTTGATCTTCTCCCGCTTGGAAAGCAGCTCATCCAGATCGCTCTGGCCGAGCACGCTGCGTAAGGTAGTCTGGGCGAGCTGGCTGGTGGCGTATATGTAGTCCTCGACCTCGACCACCGCCTTGCTTGGATCCATCACCCGGAAGAAAATCACCGCATTCACCTTCACCGAAACGTTGTCCTTGGTGATCACATCCTGGGGCGGCACATCCATCGCCAAGGTTCGCAGGCTGATCTTGATCATCCGGTCGATCATCGGTATCAGCAGGATCAGACCCGGCCCCTTGGGTTCCGGCAGCAGGCGGCCGAGGCGGAAGATCACGCCGCGCTCGTACTCCCGGACGATCCGGATCATATTGGAGAGGATGATAAATCCCACCAGAAAGAGGAAAAAGAACATATAAAGACCTAGTTGGCCCATTTGTTCCTCCTGATTAAATTAGGGTTGGAATTTGAAATAACAGTATAACCCTATATTACATCCGATTGCACACAAGGCGGATTCGGATAAGGGGCCATACCGCAACAAGGCTCAAGCCGGATCGAGCGGCTCGACAGTCAGGACCATACCGGAGATCGCGGTCACCCGGACCGGGTCTTGCGCCTTGATCGGCCCGGCTGCTGAGTGAGCCTTCCAGATTTCCCCGTGGATAAAAACCTTGCCATCCGGGTCCAGCCGGGTCATCGCCCGGCCCTGCTCGCCCATCATTCCCTGCCTGCCGGTGGTAGCTTTCCTCCTCTGGGCCTGGATCGCCTTGCCCACCACAAAAACGAAAAAGAGGGTGGTCAGCACCACTGTCGGAATGAGCACGGTCCAGGCAACTTGGATTGTGGGCATTGTCGGTGAAATTTCTCCTTTGAAAAGAAGGATCGAGCCCATGAGCATCGAGATAATCCCGCCGAGAGTCAGCAGGCCGAAACTGGGGATCTTGACCTCGACGATAAAAAGGACAATGGCGAAAAGAATCAGCAGGATACCGGCATAGTTGATCGGCAGAGTCTGGAAGGCGAAAAATGCCAGGATCAGGCTGATCCCGCCGACCACTCCGGGAAAGATCAGGCCGGGGTTGGAAAGTTCGAAATAAAGTCCGACAAGCCCGACAAGGAATAGGATATAAGCGATATTCGGATCGCTCAGGCGGTCGAGCAGGTTATAGCGCCAGTTGAACCTGTGGTAGACGATCTCCGCTCCAGCCAGCTCGAGCCGGAGCGAATCCGCGGCCGAGAGTTTAATTGTCCGGCCGTCCAGCGAATCGACCAGCGCCTCGACACTGCCGGCGATCAGATCTATCACGCCGCGCTCCAGCGCTTCATTTTCGGTGATCGAGACGCTGTGGCGAACCGCGGAATCTGCCCAGGCGACATTGCGCTCCCGCTGGCCGGCGATGGTCTTGATGAAAGCGGAAGTGTCATTGAGAATCTTGTCCCCCATCACCGAGGAGCTGTCCTCGCCGCTACCGCCGAAACCGATCGAGACCGGGTGCGCGGCGCCGATATTGGTGCCCGGAGCCATGGCGGCGATATGGGCGGCCATGGTGATAAATACGCCGGCCGACCCGGCCCGGCTGCCCGAAGGGGCAACATAGACCGCTATCGGCAGGCGGCTGCCCAGCAGCAGTTTCACCAGCTCGCGGGTGGTGCCGAGCAGGCCGCCGGGAGTGTCTAGCTGGATGATCAGCAGGTCGGCGCCGGCCTCCCTGGCCGAGGAAAGGGATTCCTCGATAAACTCGCTGCTCACCGGACCGATCATCCCATTGACCACCGCCACATCCACGCGCGGCGCGGCTGGAGCACTTCCCTGCGTCAAAAATAGCGCCAGCAGGCAAAAAAGAACCACGCCGCATGCGCCCGCGCTTCGGCGCCTATCACCGGACCGGCAATCTCTCATTTTAATGCTCCGCTTAATAGGAAAGCCACTCGCCTCAACCGCGAAAAATGACTTTAAATAAATATACCGGGACACATTGATAAAACCGCCTCTGATTCAAATTGCCACAAAGCGCGGCGGCTGTCAATAATAAGTACCCCGGTACGCGGCAAGCGCATCTAGCTGTCACTGGTTGAACAGCCCGACTTTTACCTTGGCCGGCCGGATCAGCTTGTCGCCAATCCGGTAGCCGACCTCGAGAATCTGTACGACAGTATGGTCTTGGTCCTTGTTCTCCACCGGCTGAGTGAGCACGGCCTCGTGTATGTTGTAGTCCACCGGCACCCCGGCATTCTCGATGGCCTCCACTCCGTGCTTTTCGAACAATTTCAGCAGCGATTTATGGATCAGCTCGATTCCCTGGACAAACCCCTGGTCCAGCACGGCTTCGCCGTTTTCCACATGTTCGAAAAAGCGCCCGAAATCATCCAATACCGGCAGGAGGTCCCGGAAGAGCGAAACCTTGATATAAGAGGATAATTCATTTTTTTCTCTCTCGGCCCTCTTCTTGAAATTATCCAGTTCGGCGACAGCCCGCAGGTATTTATCCTGGACTTCGGCCAATTTGTCCTCCGGCGACGGCTCTTGCACCGCTGTTTCAGCGGCCGGCACCGCAGCCTCCACGGTTCCCGCAGAGTTCTGTCCCTTCTCTTCGTGATCCAGGTTCGGTTCTTTACTTTCGGCGGCCGGCTCGTTGTCCGCTTTCTTTTTGCCTTTTCCTCTAAGCATTATTCTTCCCATCCCCTCAGTGGTTGAATATTCAATCGGCAATCCGCTCCGGAGCAGCTTGCCTGGCTTATTGCTGTTTCCTGTCCCGACAAAAACAAGTTCTCCCAGGCGATCCACCTCAGACCGGTCTTACTGGCTCTTGATTATTACAATCAATCCTGTTAAATTTAACATTCGGCAATTTACTGTCAACCTCTGCGCCGCGATTCCATCCGGAGCGGCGGCAGAGAAACCGGGCATTCGGATAAATTCTTTCTGTTCTTGACGGTGCCCGTGCACCGGGAGGAAAGACTAATGAAGATATTTTCACCAGAAGAGCTGGCCGCCAACAGCTCCTCCAAGTACATGGGTTGCGTGATCGCGGCCAAGCTCGCCAGGAAACTGCACGACCAGTACCGCGATACGACTCAGTACCTGGATAAAAAATGCACCTCCGAAAGCCTGGAGAGGCTCTGCTCGGGCGAGCTGAATTACGAGATTGTCGATAAGAAGATGACCAAGAAAAAACCCAAGTCTTTCTTCCAGGAAAAAAGCTGATATAGTCTTTCCTGATAAAGCAGAATAAACAAACCCCCTGCCGTGGCTCTGCGGCAGGGGGTTTTCATTGGACAATATATCTTCAGTCTCAGGCCATATACAAAAAACGCTGCTTGTCGACAACACCCCGGACCGGCTTGCCTTCGAAATAGGCTTTCAGGTTGGCCACCGCCTCCTGCATCATCCAGATGCGCTGCGCTGGGACCGGCCCGCCGATATGGGGGGTGAGCAGCACGTTGGGCAGGAAGCGCAGCTTGTTGCCTGCGGCCGGAGGCTCCTCCTCGGTGACATCGATCGCCGCGCTGAACCGGCCGGTTTCCAGCTCGGCGATCAGGGCCGGCTCATCGATCAGCATGCCGCGCCCATTGTTGACCAGCACCGCTCCGGGCTTGATCATTTTCAGCAGGCGGGCATCGATCATATGACGGTTGGCCGGGATACTGGCGGCATTGATCGAGATCACATCGCAGGTGGAGAATATCTCCTCCAGCGAGCTCTTGACCAGACCCTCCTGACGGGCCTTTTCCGGGTCCAGATGCTGGCTGTACACCAGAATTTCGGTATCAAACAGCCCCAACAGCCGGATGAATTCCCTTGCGATCTGGCCCAGGCCCACGATACCGACTTTCTTCTCCAGCAGACTGACATTTTTCGCCGGATCGTACTCCCACCAGTTTTCATCCTCACGGACCCATTCCTTGAAATGAAACAGGCTGCGCAGCAGGGCCAGGGTGACACAGAGCGAATGCTCGGCGACTGGCCGGGCCATAACATTGGAAGCGTTGCAGAGGATAAGGTCCGGCCGGATGTCAAAGAGTTCGGGCGAGATAAAGGGGCGCACCTCGCCGCCGGCATGGGAGATAATCTTCAGCTCTGTCGCCCGCTCGAGCACTTCGCGGCCGATAAGCGGCGTATTCCAGGTGGTCAGAACGGCGTCCCGCCCTGCGTAGAGCCGGGCATACTGCTTGCTTTCGAGACCGGCCGGATCGACCACGATCTCGAGATCCGCGAACTGTTCGAGGCTCTCGACAATCGGCGGGGAAAGAAGATAATCCCGATATATCGAGCGGACAGGGATGAGAACTCTGGGGCGCAATTTTACAATCCTTTCCTTGAAAGTTGTGTTTAGCCGGAAGAATAATTATCGATTCCAGGCAAAGGCAGGGCCGGCCTGAGAAATGCGGGCGCCGGGCTGCAAAATCGCCAAATAGCGTTTTGCCGATCAAGTAACTTGTACTTACATAAAACACTTAGAGCACTTTTTTCTTGCCAAATACGGAGATTTGCCCTAAAATAGGTCTAACTTATTTCTGCAGGTTGGTAAAACGGCCGCCCAGCCACCAGAAACCTGACGAATACATATTAATCCATTACGGGTTGTAATTTTTCGAGGAGGAGAATTTTCATGACCAAAGCCGACATTGTCGAACTTATCGCCGAAAAGACCGGTTTTACCGCGAAAGATGTCAAAGTGGTGGTCGAAGAGTTCCTGGATGAGATCAAGGACTGCCTCAGAGAGGACAGCCATCTCGAGATTCGCGGATTCGGGACTTTCAAAGTCAAAAACCACAAAGCCCGCAAGGCGCGCAATCCCAAAACAAACGAGGAAGTTTTCGTGCCCTCCAAGAAAAAGGCTTTTTTTAAAGTCAGCCGGGAACTGAACAACGCCCTGAATTGATGCTTCCGGTCAAATTCCGGATAAAGGCACCGTTGCTTGAGCCGCAGCCGCCAAGCCGCCGGTGCCTTTTTTATGCCTGGCACCCGGCGCTCAGCGGAAAATGAATTTACCGAAACGGGCCGGAACGTGGAAATCCTCGCGGAACGTGGGGCTGAAAGCGCTCTCCTCCAGCCGTCCGCCCTCGCTGTCGATCCGGTAGAGGTTGCCGTGCCAGATGTCTCCGGGTTTCGGCGGAACGTTGCGGCCCAGAAACATCTCGTCAAACGGTACCGCCAGCACCGCCTCCCAGAATCTGCTCCGGCCGTCATGGGCATTGAGCTTTCCCTCGAGATAAACCGCGTGACGGAAATCTGAGGGATTCCAGCCGCTGAAACCCTGAAACTTCCCGCCGCGACCCGCCGCGCCGGTAATTACGGCGTCGTTCAGAATCAAGGCATCGAAACCGGTATTAAGCGGGCTGACCTCCAGCTCGTAGTAAGCGCAGAGACTGCCCAGGGGATCCAGGAAGATTTCCACCACCTCTTCCTCGTAGATCGGATCGTCGTGACGGTGGAGGGTGCCCCAGATATCCGGGTCGACGCAGTGGAAGCCGACATAGAGGCAGCGGTCATCGTAAAGCATCCGCGCCTGGGTCGGATAACGCGGGGCTTTGCCTTCCGAGTTTTCCAGCAGGTCGATAACCGGGGCCTTCTCCCAGGCCGGATCATCCAGACGGCCCTCGATCCTGACCGGTTCAGGGGTGCGAAAGATTTCATATTCCGGGACTTGCGCTTTATCCGCCATTGACAGTCTCCTTAATCCGCCTTCCGGCTTGGCTGGCTTCAATAGTTTTCCGGGCGGCCGGGCAGACCCGGCAGTCCGGATTATCGCAGAGCAGGCAGCCGGGATCGGTGCGGAGCATTTCCATCGTTACCTCCAGCATGTCGGCTCCCCGGGCCAGGACCGAGAGAGCATTGCCGATCTTCCCCTTGCGCAGCAGCCCCCGGCGGTCCATTTCCTCCTGGACCAGGTAGAACTTGACACTGTCTCCGGGAACCTCTTTCGGCGCGGCCTGGATCGTGCTGCCGTCGGCCGCCCGGGCGCTTAGGGTCTTCTCCCAGCCCGGGTAGGGGACATCGAGATACGGCACACCGACCAGCACCTCGGCCAGATGAATAATGCTGCTGGAGTTGTAATTGGTGCCGAGGTGCAGGACCCAGCCGCCGTTCAGGGCCAACTGGTGGTAGGGGCTGCCGCGGCCGATAAAAGTGCTGCTGCGGTGGCCCCCGGCGATCTCCGCCGCCCCTGGGCCATGGATGCCCACCGAATGGGTGGGATTGGGTGAGCGGACCACGCCGGGATATTTGCGGAAAGTCTCCGGCAGAAGGCCCAGGTACGTGGGCTTGACCGCCAGGTCTATCGGCTTGCCGTCGGCGATATTGAACAGCGGCATCATCACAATTCCCCCGGGACCGACCGACTCGATCAGGGCCTCGATCACCTCGACCGGCCCGCCCTGCACCCAGCCAATGGCTTTCATCGAGCTGTGCACCGCGACCCAGTCGCCGGCACCAAGCCCCAACGCCCGCAGGTCACGGACCAGTGATGATTTATTTATGAGGGTCATTTTCCTTTTCCCCGATTTATTTAACCCGGATTATTTACAAACGACATTAACTATTGAAGTTTCAGAAAGATAAGATAATCGCTGTAGGGGCGACGCATGCGTCGCCCCTACGCTGGAATTTGCTCTATTCCTAATTCTGAAGAACTATTGTGACTTTTTATGAATAGAGCAGGTTAAAAGTCTGAGCAGATGCATAAAAGAATCAAGGCCGTTTAAAATATGAAAATCGGGGTTCCGGGGCAAGGGCGCCGCCGGGGCAAAAAAACCCGCCGCCCCGGTTAAAAGGGACGGCGGGCTGAAATCCGCTTAAAAGATGAAGCGGAGGATTAATACATGTCACCGCCCGGAGGCATGTGCGGAGCCGACTCTTTCTTCTCCGGCTTCTCGGTAACCGTAGCCTCGGTGGTCAGCATCAGACCGGCAATCGAGGCGGCGTTCTCCATGGCGATACGCACGACCTTGGTCGGGTCGATCACGCCGGCCTTCACCAGGTCCTCGATCTTGTCATCGGCGGCGTTGTAGCCGACATTCTTGGGAGATTCCTTGACCTTCTCGACAATCACCGAACCCTCGACACCGGCGTTGTTGGCGATCTGCCGCAGCGGCTCCTCGAGAGCGCGGATGATGATATTGACACCGACCTGCTCCTCGGAGTTCTCCAGCTTGAGCTTCTTCAGAGCGGGGATCGCGCGCAGCAGAGCCACGCCGCCGCCGGGGACGATACCTTCCTCGACCGCAGCCTTGGTGGCGTGCAGGGCGTCCTCGACCCGGGCCTTTTTCTCCTTCAGGGCCACTTCGGTGGGGGCGCCGACATTGATCACGGCCACGCCGCCGGCCAGCTTGGCCAGGCGTTCCTGCAGCTTCTCACGGTCGTAATCGCTGGTAGTGTCCTCGATCTGCGTACGGATCTGGCCGATACGGCCTTCGATATCTTTCTTCTTCCCGGAGCCTTCGATCAGGGTGGTGTTGTCCTTGTCGATGCTGATCCGCTTGACCTTGCCCAGATCACCGAGAACCGCGTTCTCCAGCTTCAGGCCGATTTCCTCGCTGATCACTCTGCCGCCGGTCAAAGTGGCGATATCTTCGAGCATCGCCTTGCGGCGGTCGCCGAAACCGGGGGCCTTGACCGCAGCCACTTTGAGCGTGCCGCGGATCTTGTTGACCACCAGAGTGGCCAGGGCCTCGCCCTCGACATCCTCGCAGATAATCAGCAGGGGCTTGCCGGACTGGGCGATTTTTTCGAGCACCGGCAGGAGGTCTTTCATGGCGCTGATCTTCTTATCATAAATCAGCACATAAGCATCCTCGAGCGCCACTTCCATCTTTTCGCTGTCTGTGACAAAGTAGGGGCTGAGATAACCCCGGTCGAACTGCATCCCATCCACCGTCTCCATCGTGGTCTCGGCGCTCTTGGCCTCCTCGACCGTAATGACGCCGTCCTTGCCCACTTTCTCCATGGCCTGGGCGATCAGATCGCCGATTTCCTTGTCCGAATTGGCCGAGATCGTGCCGACCTGGCTGATCTCGAGCTTGTCCTTGCAGGGGGTGGAGAGCTTCTTCAGCTCCTCGACCACCTTAGCGACCGCCTTGTCGATGCCGCGCTTGATGCTCATCGAATTGATCCCGGCGGTCACGCTCTTCAAGCCTTCCTTGAATATCGCCTGAGCCAGCACCGTGGCGGTGGTAGTCCCATCCCCGGCCACATCACTGGTCTTGGAGGCAACTTCCCGGACCATCTGGGCACCCATGTTCTCGAACGGGCCTTCCAGGTCGATTTCCTTGGCGACAGTCACGCCGTCCTTGGTAACCGTGGGGGCGCCGAATTTCTTGTCCAGAACGACATTGCGTCCTTTCGGGCCCAGGGTGACCTTGACCGTATTAGCCAGCTTATCCACGCCCTCCATCAGGCTGGCACGGGCCTCAGTGCTGAATTGAATTAATTTCGCCATCCTAACTCCTCCTTGAACATTTCCGGCGGCGCAAGCTCTTGCGACAAGTGAGCCCGCCGCGGCAGTTGCATATTATTTGACATAAAGGCAAAGCAAAGATTACATAACAGCAAGCACATCACTCTCGCGCAGGATCAGGTACTCCTCGCCATCGATCGTGACCTCGGTTCCCGAGTACTTGCCGTAGAGAACCTTGTCGCCCTTTTTCACTTCCATATTGATTCTTTTGCCCTCATCGGTCATCCGGCCCGGGCCGACTTCCATAATTTTGCCCTGCTGGGGTTTTTCCTTGGCCGTATCGGGGATGATGATGCTGCCCTTTTTCTGTTGGGCCTCTTCAAGGGGCTTGATCACTATACGGTCGGCTAAAGGCTTGATCTTCATAACGACACCTCATAGGTTGATGGTTGTGGATAAAGAAAGTATAAAGTGGATGTGTAGAACTATGGTTTACGGTACTTCGATTGTTAGCACTCACTCAAGACGAGTGCTAACAATCAGGTTAAAAAAAAGCCTATTCCGGATTTTTCGCCGCGGGGCAGCCGCCGGCTTGAGCGCAGGCCTCGCAGGATGGCGCTTCCGCCTTTTCTTTCTTCTGTTCCTTGCCCTTGTAATCGGTGGCGTAGAAGCCGCTGCCTTTAAAAACAAAAGCTCCGGCGCTCAACACCCGCTGCACGCTGCCGCCATTGCAATTCCCGCACTTGAGCTCAGGCTTTTCGTTGATCCCCTGCAGGACTTCAAAGCCGTGGCCGCATTCGCTGCATTGGTATTCGTAGATTGGCATGTCCGCAACCTTTCTCCGGTTTGGTATTGACCCCGGTTTAAATCTTAAGGCAAAAGCTGTACCAGCCCCTCCCGCCCGGTCCAGACATTACCGCAGAGATATGAAAATAATAAACTTATCTTAAATTTGCAAGTATT
>MFIX01000236.1 GCA_001780825.1 Candidatus Glassbacteria bacterium RIFCSPLOWO2_12_FULL_58_11
AAGCGGCCGTAGCGCCCACCGACTCTGCGGCTTTGAGCTTGTACGGACTGATATCGGTCACCGCGACCTGTTCCGCGGCGGTGAGCAGCAGGTTCTGCAGCACGGCCATCCCCACCCTTCCCGCGCCCAGCACCACGACCTTGTCCCCCGGCTCGATCCGGCTGATTGTCGTGGCGTGCATGCCGATCGAATACAGTTCAACCAGCGCGGCATCCCGGTCGTTAATCGCATCCGGAAGCTTGAAGCATTGGTGCTCATTCGCGCAGACGGACTGGGCGAATCCGCCATCCAGGTCGATCCCCAGGAGCCGGAGGCTCCGGCAGGCGTTATAGTGCCCCTTGAGACAGGCCGGGCAGGTGCCGCAACTGATTATCGGATCGACACAGACCCGGTCGCCGGTCTGGAGTCCGCGCACCCCCTCGCCGGTTTCCACCACCACGCCAGCGAACTCGTGGCCCTGGATCACCGGGAAGGTAACCCGGCCGGCGAACTCCCCGCGATAAACGTGGATATCGCTGCCGCAGATTCCGGTGTAGCGCGGGGCGATCCTGACCTGACCGGGGCCTGGCGCGGGGTCCTGGGTTTCCCGGACTTCGATCCGTTTTTCAGCGACTGTCAGCGCGGCCAGCATCGTCTAATTTCCTTCGCGGCTGGTGTTGAGGAATGTCTGAAACCATTATAGGGCTGAAGGCACCCGAATAATACTTTTCCCTTTCTTCCGGCGCAAGGAGGGAGGCAGAAATGACAGCGCCGTGGACCTGAGGCCCGGAAAGAAAAAAGAGTCTTGGCCCGCCCACCCGGTGTATTTATGTCCAGCATAATGATTTTAGCTTGCAAAATGGGGCGTTTCGGTTTACAATCTAGCGAAAATCCCCATTCCCCCCAGGTTACGCCGTATGCCGCGGTCATCCCGGTCGACGTCGATGGTATTACAGGGACACAGGTTATGGAACAGGCCAAAGCCGAGCAATTCCTCGATGAGCTTCAAAATATAACCCGGATCATTTACAGCGGCCAGATACCCCAGATCAAGCCCTCGGCCACGCTGCTGGCCAAAACCATCAAACCCGCCGATATGCCTTTCATCAAAAAGGACGCCGCCGGGCAGGCGCTGTTCTATATCGTGGAAGGCAAGGCCGGGGTGGATATCGGGCAGCCGGAAAGGATCATCGTTCCGCCGAAACGCACGGTGGGCGAGATGAGCATGATCTCCACGGTGATCAATGCCTGCGATAACCTGATGGCGGTCCAGAGCCGCACCGCGGATGTCTATGCCGAGGAGCCGATGAAGCTGATCGTCTTCAACTATTCACCGCTGATCGAAATCCTCAAGGACCCGAACCCGGAGCTCAGGAAACTCCGGGGCCAGGTGATGATCAGCCTCAACCGGATCATGTATCGCAAGCTGATGGAGGTTAACCAGAATTACGTGAATGTCCTGATCAGCTACGGTCTCGAGATGGAAGCCGATGAAGCCAACTATCCCTTGCAGCTCGTGGAAGCAATGAGCCGTTTCCTGAAGAAAATGAAAACCATCCCCAATATCAGCATATCGCCGCACGACCTGCGCGGAACCCTGATCCGTCAGGGCGAACAGAACTCCTCGATTGCTTTTATCAACGAGGGTAAGGTCAAAATCTCGATGACCGTGAAAAACGAGGTGACCGAGAAGGAGGAGCGGGTGGAGCTCGGTATCCTTACCGCGCCGACTATGGTGGGCGAGTCATCGATCCTGAATGTCGGCGCCGTGAGCTCCTCGCAGGTGGATGCCATGGATCGGACATTCGGCTTCCGGATGGAGGTGCAGAACCTGCTGCGCCACCTTCAGCGCTATCCCGACCTTTTCGAGCAATTTTTCCAGGTCCTGCTGGAGCTCAATTATTTCCGCACGATCCACATGATGCAGAAAACAGCCAGCCTTTAGAGCGGCCCAGCCTTCAGCGCCGTCCTTTTCCTTCCGCAAGTCCGGGCCCCGCGCTTGTCACCCGGGAGGGAGCCGTGTATTTTTATTCCCTGATCCCCATCTGGCGAAGCTTCATTGGCCACACGGAGATTCGATGCGAATCAAATCGGCTCTGGCGGCGGGTTGCCTGGCCGCGGTTCTGCTGCTCTCCGGCTGCGCGAGACCGCCGGCGGCCAACCTGCTGCTAGTCACTTTCGATACCGCCCGGGCCGACAGGCTGGGTTGTTATGGCTTCTCCGCTGCCCGGACTCCGGCTCTGGACAGCCTGGCGCGCGAGGGCGCGCTGTTCAGCCGTTGTTTCACGGTCGCGCCGGTGACCCTGCCCGCCCACGCCAGCCTGTTCACCGGCCTCTATCCGCCGGCCCATGGGGTGCGGGACAACGGGCTCTACCGTTTGGAGGACAAGGCCCTGACCCTGGCCGAAATCTTGCGCTCCCAGGGTTTCTCGACCGCTGCGGTGATCGGTTCTTATGTGGTCACCTCGCGTTTCGGGCTGGCCCAGGGTTTCGATTACTATGATGAGCGCCTGAACTCCCGTCCAGACCTTCCGGCGGTGTTTTTTATCGAGCGCACCGCCGCTGAGGTCACTGAGGCCGCGCTCCGCTGGCTGGAAAGCCGCAAGAGGAAAAGCCCTTTTGCCCTCTGGCTGCACTACTACGACCCTCATTCCCCGTACCAGCCCCCTTCGCCCTTCGATTCGCTGTTCCGGGACAATCCCTATGACGGCGAGATCGCCTTTGCCGACCGCGAGCTGGGCCGCTTCCTGACCCGTCTGAAAGAGACCGGCGAGTACGACAATACGCTGATTATCGTGGCCGGGGACCACGGCGAGGCCCTGGGCGAGCACGGCGAGCCAACCCACGGGATTTTCCTCTACAACGCGACTGTCCACGTGCCGCTGATAGTCCGCCTGCCCGGCGATTCCTGCGCGGGCCGCAAAATCGGGCGCAATGTCAGCCTGTTGGATGTCCTGCCGACAGTGCTGTCTTATTTCGGGATCAAAATCCCGGAAGGCGTCCAGGGAGAGAACCTCCTGCCGCTGATCTTTCAGCCGGGAGATGGCGGAAAGGCCGGCCCGGACGCTCAGCGCGCCCTGTATCTGGAGACCCTTCTGCCGGAAAATACTTTCGGCTGGCATGCGGCCGGAGGGCTGGTCCGGGGCGGTCTGAAATACATCGAGTCGCCGGAGCCGGAGCTTTACGACCTGGAGCGAGATTTCGGGGAGCGGGATGACCTGGCCCCGGCCGATTCCTCCGCTGTGAAAAGGGAAGCCGCCCGTTACGCCGGCCTGCGCAAGAAACTGGAGCGTGAAGCGCGGCAGCAGTTGGCCGGACGGCTTTCGCTGGACAGCGAATCCGCCGAGCGTCTGCGCGCCCTGGGCTACATCTCCGGGCCGTCCGGGCGGCCGGCGAGTGGAGAGACTTCCCGTCCCAGTCCGCGGAGGATGATCCTGAGCCTGGGCAAATTCATGAACGGCGTGGTGGCGGAGGCTGAGGGCGATCACCCCGCGGCGCTGGCGGCTTTCGACAGCGTGCTGGCGCGAGACCCGGAAAATGTCTATGCCTTGCTCTATAAGGGTTATGTCTTCATGGAGCTGCACGAGGCGCCGCTGGCGCTGGAGCAGTACCGCCGGGCCGTACAGCTCAAGCCGGAAAGCCCGGCCAATTTCCTGCTCGGTCTGGCCTGCCTGCGTCTCGATTCGCTCGCCGAGGCCCAAGCCTGGCTCGAGCGGACTATCGCACTGAATCCCTCCCATGCGCGGGCCAATGCGCTGCTGGCCGAGGTGCTGATGCGCCGCGGCGAACAGGACAGCGCTCTCTACCGGCTGGAGGAGGCGCGCAGGCTGGCGCCCCAGGACAAGGAGATTCTCAACGACCTGGGCAAGCTGCTGCTGGACCGGGGAAAGACGGAAGAGGCCGCGCGCTGTTTCGAGCAGGCCCTGGCCGTGGATTCGCTCTATCCGCTGGCGCTGTTCAACCTGGGGATTGCCGACTACTCCCTGGGCCGCCTGGAGGAGGCTGAGCACTGCCTGCAGACCCTGGCCGCCCGGTTCACCCGCGATGAAAAGGTGCTGAACAACCTGGGCGTGGTGCTCGCCGGCCGGGGCAAGGTGAAAGAGGCCTTTCAAGCCTATGAACGGGCCACAGCGGCGGACAGCACTTATGCTCCGGCGTACAACAACCTGGGCAATCTTTACGCGTCCGATAAAAAATACGAACCGGCTGAGAAAAACTATCTCCGGGCGCTGGCGCTGGACAGCACCTACGCCCAGGCCTGTTTCAGCCTGGGTTATTTATACTTCCAGAGTGGTGAATCGCCCGGACCGGCGAAAAAGTATCTCGAGCGGGCATTGGGCCTCGAGCCCGGGGCGGCCTGGGCCGGCGAGGCGCGCAAAGCTCTTAAAGAGTTGGGTGGCTAGTGTGGCCTTGAAAAATCCCGCTATCCCATGAAATTCAAAACCGGCAGACAGATAAATCAGGGTGACATGGCTTAGTTGGTTTAAATATATGGAATTACCGTAGGGGCGACGCATGCGTCGCCCCTACAGCCCATGTTCTATAGCAATTGCCAAAAGTTTTTTCGGTTTTCCATTAGACTTGATGGGATAAGGAGCACTATTGGGCTCCCGGGTTTCAGCAATTGCCATAGATCAATATGACTTAGATGCAAACCCGCGGAGCATCTGATTTCCATTGCAAGATACGATCGGCGGTGACGGCTAGTACAATTCCCCGGTAGCAAAAGGCTGCCGGGATGGCTCATTCGGACAGCTCGGCCTTTCCAAGTCGAATCCAATGCGCAAGGACTTTTGGCAACCACTATAATCTGTATACATGATTATTCCCACACGATTTTAACGGGGCGCACAATCAAGAAAATTTCTGCATCAGACTTTCCGAGGCTTTTCCCTTCTATCCTGCTGCTGATTTCTCTCGCCTTATGGACCTCCTGCGGGAGGCTCGGCCCTGAGCGCCTGAATGTCCTGCTGGTGAGCTTCGACACCACCCGCGCCGACCATCTGAGCTGCTATGGCTACGGCCAACCGACCACGCCCGCGATTGACAGGCTGGCGGCCCAGGGAGTCCGGTTCAGCCGGGTATACACTCCCACGCCGATCACCCTGTCCGCCCATACCAGCCTGTTCACCGGGGCCTATCCCACCGTGCACGGGGTGCGCTCCAACGGCATGTTCCGCCTGAGCCGCGGTTTCGGCACCCTGGCCGACCGGTTCCACGAGGCGGGCTACCGCACGGCCGGGTTTGTGGGCGCATTCGTGCTGGACCGGCGTTACGGGCTGGCCCAGGGCTTCGACACCTGGAGCGATGACATGATCACCGGGGGCAGGCGCACCGGGGTCCTGCTGCAGCGGGAGCTGCGCGCGGAGACAGTCACCGGCCGGGCGGTAGAATGGCTGCGGGAAAACCACGCACAGCCTTTTTTCCTGTTCGTCCATTATTTCGACCCGCACCGGCCTTTCGAGGCCCCCGAACCCTGGCCGGAGCGTTTCGCCGACCCCTACGCTGCCGAGATCGCCTATGCCGACTCACAGCTCTCCCGGCTGCTGGCCAGCCTGGACTCGCTCGGTCTGGCCGGCCGGACAGTCGTGGCGGTTGTCGCCGACCATGGCGAGGGCCTGGGCGAGCACGGTGAGGAGACTCACGCTACTTTTATCTACAACTCGACAGTCCATGTGCCCCTGGTGCTCCGCGTGCCGGGCAGGGCGGACCTGTCCGGGAAAGTCTCGGACCGCGAGGCCAGCCTGGTGGATGTCGCCCCGACCCTGGCCGCGCTCTGCGGGATAAAGCCGCCGGAGCACAACCAGGGACGGTCGCTTGTTCAGGCCGCCGGAGAAACTGAGCCGATTGGGGACAGGCCGGTCTATCTCGAGTGCTACTATCCTTATTACAGCCACGGCTGGAGCCCGCTCGAGGGGCTGGTGCGTGAGGGCAAGAAATACATCCGGGCCCCGGAGCCTGAGCTTTACGACCTGGCCCGCGACCCCGGCGAGCTGGACAACCTGGCGCTCGCCGGTTCCGCCGGAACGGATTCCCTGGAAGCAGTTCTCTCCCGGCTTAAGGCCCAGGCCGGCGCATTAAGGCAGAGCGTCCCGGCTGCACCCTCGGCTTCCCCGAGTCCCGAGGAGGCCACCAGCCTGCGCTCCCTGGGCTATGTCGCCAGCCGCTACGCTACGCTGCCGGAGGATTTCAGCGGCCTGGCCGACCCCAAGAGAATGATCGCCTCGTTCCGCGACTACATGCTCGGAGTGACCTACATGGCCG
>MFIX01000237.1 GCA_001780825.1 Candidatus Glassbacteria bacterium RIFCSPLOWO2_12_FULL_58_11
AGAAACCGTCGGGCACCATTCCGGCCAGCAGCCAGATAGCCAGCACTCCTCCGGCGATCAGGATCACCCCCTGAGCGACATCGGTCCAGATCACCGCGCTGATCCCCCCGGCCCAGGTATAGAGGACAGTCACACCGGCGATAATCACTATCGCCCAGGCGATTCCGCCGGCGTTCGCCACCGTGGCCAGAACCAGAGCCGCGGCGTAGAGACGGACTCCGCTGCCGAGAACCTGGGTGATAAAAAACAGCATCGAGGCGCTGTTTCTAGCCTGTGAGCCGAACCGGCGCCTCAAGTAGCCGTACACCGTGTAGGTGTCCTGGTTGAGATATGCGGGAAGAAAAAATATGGCGAGGAGGATCCTGGCGGCAAGATAGCCGAAAGTCATCTGCAGGAATCGCATGTCGCCGGCATAGGATAGCGCCGGTACGCCGATAAAGGTCAATACGCTGGTTTCGGTGGCCACCACCGAGAGGCAGACAGCGGGCCAGGGAATATTGCGGCCACCCAGAAAATAGACTCGACTGTCGGTCTGAAAGCGGGAAAGCCAGACCCCGAATCCGGTCATCAGCAACAGGTAAGCGGCGATTACGATTATATCGGCTGTGGCTAGCGCCATTTCCGGGCTGACTCCGCTGCGAAAAGTGGACCGGGCTGACTTGCTCCTGGTGAACGCAATATTAGGCAGAACCGGGGGAATTGCGCAATAGTGTTATCGAGACGGGAGCGGAGGGCCTGCGGAAAGCCGGGCGGACTCAGGCACCTTTTTGCTGCTGCAGGTTCCGGGAGGAGGGCTTTTCGCGGTAGGTCTGGAGCAGCTTCTGGTAGCTGGAGATAAAACTGTCCAGGGCCTCGAGGATATTTTCGATCTCACTGACCTTGAAGTCGATTATGCAGTCGCGGCGGAACTCATAGTTGCCGTACTTGGTGAACACATAGTCGAACATCAGACGAATAGTGGAAAGCTTGTCGTGAACATCATCCGAGAAATTCACGACATACTTGGAGGATTCCAGGTTGACCATTGCCTTCTGCAGGTCCAGGTAAGCTTTCTGGGTATCGGCAAGGCGCTTCTCGATTTTCTTCATGCAAGGGTCCCGAATAAATTATATATAATGCAAGTGTTATAATAGAATATATACATTAAATCAATTCTGTCAAGCACTTTGATTTCCAACCTGCATTCCAACAACTGTTATACCAGATTTCCGGGTTTCTTTCAACTAAATTTTTCTTCGGCACATCCGGCCCGGTTTCCCCATTTCGCGGCTGTCCGCGAAAGTTTAAGTATTCACTGAGGTTACGAATTCCGGCGAGTCCAACGGCTCTTGTCAAGTCGGGCGGGCAAGGCGGATTTTCCGGTTGCGGGCAAAAAAAAACCGCCAAAAAGGCGGTTAAAGTGGTTAAGAGTTGTAAAAAAAAGCCCCTTAATGGGGCAACAGGACCAGGTTTTTCTCCTCGGTCTCTCTGACGGCATACTGGACTTTTTCCGGAGATTCACTTTCGAGGGTTAACAGCTGGGTGATAAAGGTGGTAGAGCAATTCTTGCAGACCATACTTTTAAAACCATGCGTCGAGGCTCCCACGAAAAATGAATCGAAATTAGCCGGTTCAAGTGCTCCTAAGTCACAATATTTACACATTATACCTCCGGCAAAAGAGGGCATTGAGTCGCGGATTTGAATTGTTATCTAAAATATAAATCGACCCCCGGCCCGCCGAACTTTAAAAAACAATACAACCTCTTATCTTAATTGATGTTGAAGCAAAGGAGCGCGCTGTGGCGTGAAAAATTACCGCTGGGGAGTACTGATTCGTGGGAAGAAAACGGGTAGAGAATTCCGGGAAGCTATCGGATAATCATTCCGATACGGCCGAACCGTGGCATCCAGTATTTACGGTCCCAGCTGAAATAGAGGATAATCGGGCGGCCCTCGATCAGCCCGCGATCCACGAAGCCCCAGTAGCGGCTGTCGCTGCTGAAATCACGGTTGTCGCCCATGCAGAAATATTTCCCCGGCGGCACTACCAGAGGCCCGAAATTATCCCGGGTCGCCCGATAATTACCCTGTAGCTTGGTTTTGGCTTCCTCGGTGAGGTACTGGTACTGCCATTCGAATTTGCCGGATTCGTACATCTGGCTGCCCTCGCGGCGCACCATCGGGTCCTCGTGCTTGACATACGGCTCATCGAGCGGGCGGTTGTTTACATAGACCACCTTATCGCGCATCTGTATCGTATCACCGCCGACCGCCATGAACCTTTTGACGTAATCTATGGAATGGTCCAGGGGGTATTTGAACACCACGATATTCCCCCGCGCCGGGGAAGTGTAGCCGGGAATGGAAAATCCCGGAATCTCCACGCTGGTAAGGGGCAGCCTCCAGGGGGAGCTTGATCCATAAGCCAGCTTGTTGACCAGCAGAAAGTCGCCGACCAGAATTGTATCTTCCATCGAGCCGGTCGGGATTTTGAAGGCCTGGATCAGAAAGGCGCGGATGACCAGAAAGAGCAGGACCGCCAGAGCGATGGATTTAGACCATTCTTTCAAGCCGGAAACTCCGTATCACTATTGTCCGGCCTGGATCGCCACGGCCGGATTATACCTTACAGTAAAAAGCGGGTCCCCGGAAGAACCCGCTTGCCAATTTTTACCAATACTCGCCGCCGGGTCTAGCCGGCAGCGGCGAATTCAGTTCATGAAAGACTGCAAGGCCCGGCTGCGGGAAACATGGCGCAAGCGGCTGATGGCCTTTTCCTTGATCTGGCGCACTCTTTCGCGGGTAATCCCGAGCACCGAGCCGATCTGCTCGAGGGTCATCGGTTCCTGGCCGCCCAGGCCGAAATAGAGCCGCAGGATTTTCGCTTCGCGCTCCTTGAGCGTGCCGAGAGAGTCCTCGATAGCGTTGCTCAGGGCGTTTTCGAACGCGCTCTCGGCCGGACCGCGGTTGTAGTTGTCCGGCAGGTAATCGAGCAGGCGGTTATCCTCGCCCGGGGTGAGCGGCGCATCCAGCGAGAGGTGCGACTGGGAGATCGAGAGGGTTTTGCGCACCTCCTCGAGAGAGATATCCATGCCCTCGGCGATTTCCTCAACAGTCGGCTTGCGGCCGAGCTCCTGGGTCAGACGGTTGCTTTTTTTACCTATCTTGTACAGCGTGCCCGCGCGGTTAAGCGGGACCCGGACAATGCGGGACTGCTCGGCCAGCGCCTGGAGTATTGCCTGACGGATCCACCAGACCGCATAGGAAATGAATTTGATCCCCTTGGTCTCATCGAATTTGTGCGCGGCGCGGATCAGGCCGACATTGCCCTCGTTGATCAAGTCGGAAAGCGATACTCCCTGATTCTGGTATTTCTTGGCCACGCTGACCACAAAGCGCAGATTGCTGCGGGTTAGCTTCTCCAGGGCCTTCTGAGAACCTTTCTTGATTTTTTTCGCCAGCTGGATCTCATCCTCCCGGGCGAGCAGGGGATAATTACTGATCTCCTTGAGGTAGAGGTCCAGCGAACCCTCATCGAAATACGATTTTTTTGAGTGGCCGGATTTCATAACGTAGTGCTCCTTGCCTTTATTGAGGAGGGAAAACCTGCACCGCCCTCAAAACACGAAAGATAGACCGGTCGATCACTGTATGATATGTCCGATTCTGTCAAAGCGCGGCAGCCATTGCTCATGGTCCCAGCTGAAATAAAGGATCATCGGTCTGCCCTTTATCAGGCTCCGGTCCACGAAACCCCAGAAACGGCTGTCGCTGCTGTGGTCACGGTTGTCGCCCAGACAAAAATATTTTCCCTCCGGAACGTACAGCGGACCGAAATTATCCCGGGTGGGGTTGTATCTGCCCCGCAGCCTCTCCTTCTCGGAATCGATCAGATATTGGTACTGCCAGCTGAAATTTCCCGGGTCGAATCTCCGGTTCTCCTCGCGGATCACGACCGGATCGGAGTGCTGTGCGAAGGGTTCATCCTGGGGAATACTATTGAGATAGAGAATTTTGTCCCGCATCTCGACTGTGTCCCCGCTGGCGGCCACGCATCTTTTTACAAAATCGAGCGAGCGATCCAGCGGGTACTCAAAAACGATAATGTCACCTTTCTTGGGCGCTTCGTATCCCGGCAGATGGAAATTCGGCAGAGCCACCCCCAGGATCGGCAATTTGGTGGGGGTGGTTGCGCCGTAGGCCAGCTTGTTGACCAGGAGAAAGTCCCCGACCAGAAGGGTGCTTTCCATGGAGCCGGTCGGGATTTTGAAAGCCTGTACCAGAAAGGTGCGGATTACGAGAAAAAGGACAAAAGCCAATCCCAGGGACTTAACCCATTCCTTCAAAACGTTCATCTCCGGGAAACATGCGATACAGCCGCAGGCACTCAAATTAAACCGCGGCGGTCAATCATTTCAACATATTGAAATGAAGAAAGTTTCAAATTTTTTCCACGACAGGGGGGCAACTTGCACCAAACTAATTATTATAATCATTAGCATTTTGTTTGTCAATAATTTATCTATCTAAATTTCAAGGGCTTTCCTTCAGTCCACCCGCCGGCGCAAATTCTTGGAAAAACGCAGCTGAACCGCTCTTTTCGGCCCTATTTTCAGCGGTTTGCCGGTCCGCGGGTTGCGTCCCTCGCGGGCGGCGTACTTGGCGGTGGTAAACGTTCCGAAACCCTTGAGCACCACGGCCCCGTTGTCCCCCAGCTCGGCCGCGATAACCTCCAGCGCCTTCTCGATCACTTCTTTCAGGGCCTTGCGGTCAAGACCGGTCATTGCAGCCACCCGGCCGATCAGATCGGCCTTGGTGACATTGGGACTGCTGATAAGCAGCCTTTCGCTGTTAAAAAAAGACAGCTCGCCATCGAGTTCCGGCTGGGTCATCTTGGTGGTGGCTACCAGGAGCTGGCCCAGGCGGAACTGGCAGTCTCCGGCCTTTACCTTGAGCTCTTCAATCTGCTCCGCGCTCATGTATTTCAGAGTCAGGGCGGAATTTGAAAAATCCGTCTTATAGCGGTCCATGTATTCGAGAATATTACCGACCTGCGTAAAGCTGATCACGTCCGTAGCCAGGGCGGCCGCACCCAGGCTGTCATGAAGAATCTCCTGTAAAATCAGGGCTTCCTCGATATCCTGCTGGGTAACTTTCTGACGGCGGATGAGAAATTGCCCGAGTAACTCTTTGGCCATGAGGACCCCTTGACTCGATTGAAAGGCCGAAATTCGTGATTTTTCGAAAAAAGTACTCATTGGAGGCTAAAACTATCCAAACTCTATCATAAAACAAGCTTCCTTGTCAAGCTGAATTCCCGGCTCTGCGGAAGACCAGGGAGCAGCCGGACCGGAACTTGTCGGAAATTTAGATAGGCGGCGGCGAAACGCATTTTCGGGCCGGGCGGAGCGCAGTCTAAGCTGTCTTCAGGACCGCCTTCCTGTGCGGTACTCCTGTTGATATTGAATCGGCCCGAGGTTATATTACTTTAATTCGCCGGCGCTCAAATCAGCCGGCCGTCGGGGAAAAAGTTAAATTCATAAACGATACGGAGAATTCCGAACATGAGCCGGGCGGAAAATCACTTTCGGCAAATTATTATCGGCAGCGGCGCAGCCGGGCTCACCGCGGCGATCTATTCGGCCAGGGCCGCTCTGAGGCCGGTTGTATTCGAGGGCAGCCAGCCGGGCGGCCAGCTTACCACGACCACCGAGGTGGAAAATTTTCCCGGTTTCGAGGAGGGCATACTCGGTCCGCAGTTGATGGAAGTGATGAAAAAGCAGGCCCTCCGTTTCGGCGCCGAATTCCTCTCGCGCGATGTCGAAAAAGCCGATTTCCGTCAGGGCGCGCTGGCCGTCGTGGCCGGCGGGGAGAGCTACAGCGCGGACTCGGTGATAATTGCCACCGGAGCCGCCCCGCGCATGCTGGGTCTGGCCAATGAAAAAAAATTCATTGGCCGGGGGGTGAGCACCTGCGCCACCTGCGATGCCTTCTTTTACCGGGGCAAAAAGGTGGTGGTGGTCGGCGGCGGGGACTCGGCGATGGAGGAGGCCTCCTTTATCAGTAAATTTGCCTCCCAGGTGACCCTGGTGCACCGCAGGAAAGAGTTCCGCGCCTCGAAGATCATGCAGGACCGGATCTTCGGCATTAAAAATATCACGGTCATCTGGGACACGCTGGTTACCGATATAATCGGCGATGATAAAGCCGGAGTGACCGCGCTCCGCCTCAAAAATGTCAAAACCGGCCGGGAAAGCGACTTCCCCACCGACGGTTTTTTCCTGGCTATCGGCCATACTCCGAACAGCCGGGCTTTCGCCGGGCAGATCGAGCTCGATGACCAGGGCTATATTCTCACCCGCGAGGGCACCGCGACCAGCGCGCCCGGCGTATTCGCCGCCGGGGATGTCGTCGATCACCATTACCGCCAGGCGATTACCGCAGCGGGTATGGGCTGCATGGCCAGCCTGGACGCCGAGAAATACCTGGCCGCGCTGAAAAAATGAACTGCTCCTGAAAAAATCCAATCGGCTATTAAAGAGGCTGACCCGGCGCGGTAAAATCGGCCGTATGGTAAGCCTTTTTTCTCGCCCGGCACGGAAGTGATATTACCTCCGCATCGAACTACCTTATATATGGTAAGGTGTTATGTTCAGTTGGAATGAATTCAGGGAAATCGAAGGCAGGAGCCGGAGTTACATTATTTTATCCAGGTTTTTGTGGATCTGGAGCAGCTTGTACTCGTTGTCCGCTTTGCGTTTCAGGGTGGAGGAGACCAGGGCCCGATCCTCGGGCGTGAAGGCGTTGACTTCCATCGAATCGCAGAGAAAGGCGAGCTGCCTGGCGAATCCCGCTGTGTTCCTGCGGGCGGCCAGCCGCTCGAGATAGCGCGCGGTCAGCTCAGGGCTGGCCACCAGTTCGGCAAAAGCCGACATCTGCTCATAGTTGAGCTTGAGGCTCAACAACTCCAGCAAGGCCCCGGCCATCACTTCCGGGTTGCGCGGCGCAAGGTGGTAGTTTGTGCCACTGTTGCCCTTTTTAGAGCGCCGGGAAATCCTCCTGGAAAACCTTTTGCTCGGTTTGCGGTGCATGTTGAGCAGGTGCAGGGCCTCAGCCATGACCAGCACGATGACAATCAGGACAAGCAGCCAGAGTTCCATAACACGGTACCATCAAGTTGACGAGACCATCAGGAGCCAAAACCTGTGGCGGACTACCGCCTTCCGACTTTTCTAAGCAAGCTGGTGTTTCCCGGAAAATAAACGGCAAATTTTGTACCCGGACCCTTGCGGAAAGGTCTTTCACGAACTCGGGGTCCGGCTTTATATTTGGAAACGCGGCGATCCCCGCCGGAGCCTCTAAAATTATTAATATACGTGCTATATGGAGAAAGTGAAAATTAATGACTGTCAAAAGCAAATTCGATCTGCGGGTAATCATGATCGGCGCGCACCCGGATGACTGCGAGCTCAAAGCCGGGGCCACCGCCGCGCTCTGGGCCGAGCGGGGCGCGCAGGTGCAGTTTGTGAGCCTGACCAATGGCGATGCGGGCCATCATATCTCGGGCGGGGGCGAGCTGGCGCGAAGAAGAATGGCCGAGGCCTCGCGGTCGGCGGAAATCCTCGGGGTGGACTCGCTGGTGCTCTACTATCATGATGGAGAGCTGCAGCCGACAATCGATGTGCGCCGGGATGTGATCCGCGCGATTCGCCGCTGGAAAGCCGACCTCGTGTTCACGCACCGCCCGAACGACTACCACCCGGACCACCGCTATGCCTCCCAGGTGGTACAGGATGCGGCCTACCTGGTGCTGGTGCCCAATGTCTGCGCGGATGTACCGCCGCTGGAGATCAACCCGGTGTTCATGTATTTCCCGGACCATTTCCGCAAGCCGGTCCCTTTTATCCCGGATGTGATTGTCGATGCGACCGCGGTAATGGAGAAAAAGGTGCGCAGCCTGGATGCGATGGATAGCCAGATGTACGAATGGCTGCCCTGGATCGACCGGCAACTGGATCAGGTGCCGAAAGGAAAAACCGAGCGGCTGGAATATCTGAAAAAGTTCTGGTCGAAGCATTTCCGCAGCTCGGCGAATGAGTTCCAGGACCTGCTCGAGACGCGCTACGGCAAGGCGCGGGCGGCCAAGGTCCGTTACGCCGAGGCTTTCGAGCTCTGCGAATACGGCCGTCAGCCCACCCGCGAAGAGCTCTGGAACATGTTCCCCGATTGACCGCCGGGGGGACGGGTGTCATTCCCCCTGCCGGAAAGGTCGGCGACCATCCGAAGAATCTTGCGGTCCACCAGATTTTAGGAGGATTGACTTTGCGGATTATCATGCTCGGGGCGCATCCCGATGACTGCGAGTACTATGCCGGCGGGACAGCCGCGCTCTGGGCCGCCGCGGGCGCGAAAGTGCAGCTTGTGGCCCTGACCAATGGTGATGCCGGTCACCAGAGCGAGGGCGGCGGGGCGCTGGCCCGCAGGAGAGCCGCGGAGTCGCGGCGCTCGGCCAGAATCCTGGGAGTAAGCTGGCGCACGCTGGATTTCCATGATGGCGCGATTGTCCCCTCTCTCGAGGTGCGCGAGGCGGTCATCCGGGCGATCCGCGACTGGCGGGCCGAGGTGGTAATCAGCCATCGCCCGAACGACTACCACCCGGACCACCGTTATGCGGGTGCGGTAATGCAGGATGCGGCCTACCTCGTGACCGTGCCCAATATCTGCCCGGACACCCCCCGCCTCAAGCGCAACCCGGTTTTCCTCTATTTCCTCGATGAGTTCCAGAAACCCGCCCCTTTCAAAGCCGATGTCACTGTCGATGTGGACAAAGTGATGGACCGTAAATGGGCCGCCCTGGATGCCATGGACAGCCAGGTCTACGAATGGATCCCCTGGATCGAGGAGAAGCTGGATCAGGTCCCGGCCGGGGCGGAGGAGCGCCTTGAATGGCTGAAAAGCGACTTGGGGCCGGTTTTCCGCCGCTGGACGAAAAATCACGCCGGAGCGCTGGCCGGGCGTTACGGCGCCAGACACGCGGCCAAAGTCGAGTTTGCCGAATCGTTCGAGCTCTGCGAGTACGGCAGTCAGCCGGACCGCGCGGAGGTTTGGAAAATCTTTCCACGCTAACCCGGACCGCCCCGGAAGGGGGCGGCGGCAGCCAGGCCAGGAGGTTTTGCGCCATGAAACAGCTCCACAGGGTTTCCCGCTTATTCCTTTTCCCCCTGCTTCTCGCCTGGTCGGCCCCGGGGACGGGGCCGGCCGCCGCGGCCGAGCCCCTTCGCGTAATAATGATCGGCGCGCACCCGGATGACTGCGAGTTCATGGGCGGAGGCACGGCCATGCTCTGGGTCGCTGCCGGAGCGAAAGTTCAGTTCGTGGCGGTGACCAATGGCGATGCCGGCCACCAGAGCGAGGGCGGGGGTGCCCTGGCCCACAGGAGAGCCGCCGAGGCCCGGCGCTCCGCTGAAATCCTCGGGGTAAGCTGGCGGACCCTGGACTTCCATGACGGCGAGCTGGTGCCCTCGCTCGAGGCGCGCAAGGCGGTGATCCGGGCGATCCGCAACTGGCAGGCCGACATCGTATTCAGCCCGCGGCCCAATGACTACCACCCGGACCACCGCTATACCGGGGTCCTGGTGCAGGATGCGGCCTACATGGTGGCCGTGCCCAATGTCTGCCCGGACACGCCCCGCCTGGAGCACAATCCCATTTTCATGTATTTCTACGACCATTTCCAGAAGCCGCTGCCCTTTACCGCCGATGTGGCGGTGGATGTGGACCCGGTGATAGACAAGAAGTGGCAGGCGATCGCCTCCATGGAGTGCCAGATGTTCGAGTGGATCCCCTGGCTGGATGGCAAGCTGGCTCAGGTACCCGCGGACAAGGCCGCGCGCCTGGAGTGGCTGAAATCGGATCTGGGCGGCTGGCTGATGGGCTGGACCGACAGTTGCCGGAAAACCCTGGTCGAGCGTTACGGCGCCGAGCACGGCGGGAAAGTGAAATTCGGCGAGGGCTTCGAGGTTTGCGAGTACGGCCGTCAACCCTCCCGCGAGGAGCTCTGGAAGATATTCCCGAAATAAGGGCGGAGAACCCTGTTAGCTTCGTTTGTAATGTATTCCCGTAGGGGCAATTCATGAATTGCCCCTACATGGCACAGGCTATTTAATCCACTGATCCAGGCTATCCGGGATGTGTGTGCTCTTATTAAATATTTTTGTAGGGGCGACGCATGCGTCACCCCTACGGGGCCTATTTTACCTAAAAGGCAAAACCCTGATCCTTAATTTCCAGTCCGGCGGCGAGAAAAATTCCCCTCTCGAGAGGGGTGCCCCAGCTTGCTGGGGCGGGGTGTGTAATTCATCCGCCTCGCCGGCCGTCCTTACATAAAAGGCTAAAGGAATACCCTCAACACCATTCGAGGAGGCTGAAAGATGAAAAAATCTACCGCGCTAAGCCGCCTGGGCCGCTTTGCGGCCCTCCCGGCGCTCCTGTTCCTGCTGACTCTCGGGCTGTGGGCCAAGGCCGCCCCGGCCCAGGAGAGCAAAGAGCCGCTGCGAGTGATCATGATCGGCGCGCACCCGGATGACTCCGAGTCCAAGGGCGGCGGGACCGCCGCGCTGTGGGCCGCCTCCGGGGCCAAGGTGCTGCTGGTGGCGGTTACCAATGGCGATGCCGGCCATCAGACCGAAGGCGGCGGGGCGCTGGCCCGCAGAAGAGCCGCCGAGGCCCGCCGCTCGGCCGAAATCCTCGGGGTGAGCTGGAGAACGCTGGATTTCCATGACGGCGAGCTGGTGCCCTCGCTCGAGGTGCGCAAGGCCGTGATCCGGGCGATCCGCGAGTGGAAAGCCGACATCGTTTTCAGCCCGCGGCCCAATGACTACCATCCCGACCACCGCTATACCGGAGTGGTGGTGCAGGATGCGGCCTACATGGTGGCCGTGCCCAATGTCTGCCCGGACACCCCGCGGCTGGAGCACAATCCCATTTTCATGTATTTCCTGGACAATTTCAAAAAACCGAACCCCTTCCAGCCGGATGTGGTGGTGGATGTGGATCCGGTGATGGAAAAGAAATGGCGCTCGCTGGATGCCATGGACAGCCAGATGTACGAGTGGCTGCCCTGGATCGCCGGGAACCTGAGCGAGGTGCCGGCGGGCAAGGCGGAGCGCTTCGAGTGGCTCAAGAGCTGGCGCTCGAAAAGCATGCTGGCCTGGAAAGACACCGCGAATGACCTGCTCGTTCAGCGCTATGGCAGCCAGCATGCCGCCCAGGTAAAATTCGCCGAGGCGTTCGAGCTTTGCGAGTACGGCCGTAAGCCCAGCCGCGAGGAGCTCTCGAAACTTTTCCCGAAATAGCCCCGCTTGCCGACAGGAGACAGATCGATGCGCACGACCCGGACCTATAAGATAGCTACCCGCGCTTTGGCGATTCCGCTGCTGCTTGCTTCTTTTGTCCTGACCGCCGGGCTGAGCGGCCAGACCGTTTATAAGGATGGCAAGGCCCCATCCCGTGACAGCCAGGAGCCGCTGCATGTGATCCTGATCGGCGCGCACCCGGATGACAGCGAGGGCGGCGGCGGCGGGACAGCCGCGCTCTGGGCCGCGGCGGGTGCGAAAGTGCTGCTGGTGGCGGTGACCAATGGCGATGCCGGACATCAGAGCGAAGGCGGCGGCGCCCTGGCCCGCAGAAGGGCAGAGGAATCGCGGCGCTCGGCTGAAATCCTGGGGG
>MFIX01000238.1:0-27071 GCA_001780825.1 Candidatus Glassbacteria bacterium RIFCSPLOWO2_12_FULL_58_11
GGGCTATCGACAGCTTCGTCGGCTTGACCACCTGCTGCAGCCCGGCCACATCAGCCAGGAACCTGGCGGTCTGGTGAAAACCGCCGCGTAGAGTCATCGCAAAGGGCCGTTCCTGGTAAATCTCGTGCTGGACCGGCGCCTTGGGCTCGACCAAGGTGAAATCCACTCCATCCTCCTGGCCTATCGTAGTGATCGTCTCGAGCAGCTCCGCCAGATTTTCCTTTTCCGGGATGAGCTGCTCAGCCAGGGCCAGCTCGCTCTCTCTTTTGGACAGCTCGCCGGACAGCAGCAGGGTATCAACCGCCTGCACTACAGCCCGCGCGGTGGCCAGGCTCTGTTCCACCTTGCTCAGCTCCGCCTCGACAGTTTTGATGTTCTCCTGTTTGGGGCCGAAAATATAGGCAAAGTAACCATAGCCGGCCGCCGCAATTACAAGCACGATCAGGATCGCTTTCTGGAACTTGGGGTTGCTGGTGTTGAGCGCCATGAGTTAGTTTACCGTATCTGTTGAGCCGGCTGCGGTTTCAAGGCTTACAGCGCCGGAGCTTGGCTGCTGTCCGACGGCGCGGCGAAATCCTCGAGGAACACGTCCCAGATATTGTATTTTTTTCCGGCCTGGAAAGTGAAGCCCGCGCCCAGGTCGTAGATCCTGTTCTCCGGGCTGACCATCAGGATCCGCATGCTCTGTTCGACAAAGACCGGAGTGATGTCGAAAACGCCGCCGCCGTCCGGATAGCTCAGGGTGAAGCGCGCCTCATAGCGGCCGTTGGCGTCCGTGCGCACGATGATATCCGGAATGATACTCGGCGTGCTGCTGTCCTCGGCTTTTTCGATCACGACAGTGACATCCGGGGCTCCGGCCCGGTTCAGCCGGGACAAGAACACCTGGCCGCTCACCGTGACCAGGTTGCCGGCATTGACATTATGTTCGCTGTCGCAGGCTGAGCCGGCCAGACAAAGCGCGCCCGCGGCGCAGATCAGAAGGGTCTTCCTGAGCTTCTTTACTGTCATGGCAACCTCATCCTCTTTTGTCTGCCTTACCCCGGCGGGGAATCTGGTCCCGGAATTAATTATTTGGCGGCGACCTGGGCCGAGTCGGCAGGCTCGTTCAGAGCGCACTCGGCCTCGAGCACGAAAAATTTCGTAGCATAGCTGCCGTGCTTCTGTTCGGTCGAGCTGATCAGTTTAATTCTATCGAGCATCGCGCTTTGTTCCAGGTTGGCGATCAGCTCGCTTAAGAGTATGTTCGACATGGTATTGCCTTCTATCCGGACCGTCAGCTGCGGGAAGGGCGTAACCTCCGAAATATTATCGAGCCAGGTGTAGCGGGGCAGGGCGCCGCTGACATCGTCGAGGATCCTCGGCCAGAGAAAGCGGTTCCTGTCCACCGCGAGGATCACCTCCATGCGGTCGCGGACTTTTTTCGTCCGGGCCTTCAAGTCGTCGATATGCAGGATGACCTGGTTCAGACGGTTAAGCTCCACGCGCATCGTGTCCCGCCGCTCTTTCATCGATTTTTCCTTGTACCCCAGCCAGAAGAACGATCCGCCGATCACCAGCAGCGCCAGGGCCGCCGCGGCAGCCGGCATGACCGTCAGGACGTCGAACCGGAACGAGAACTTGAATCCCGCCAGGGCCGGCAGTTTTGATTTTTTCTGCGCCGCCTGTACTTTTCTGATCTTTTTTCTTTTTTCCGGCGGAAGAAGATTGATTTTTATCATGACTGATTCGGTTCTTTCGGATCGGCTGAAAGTGGCCGCCTTTGCGCAGTCTATTCCGGAAGGCGCAGGCCAAGGCCGATGGCCAGCATCAGGCTCGGCGCTATTTTCTCGACCGGCTCGGCCTGGAACAGCTCCGCCTTGTAAGAAATCCGGGTCAGCGGATTGGCCACTTCCGAGGGGATGCCCACCTTGTCCTCGAAAAGGCGGCTCAGGCTGGGAATATTGGCGCACCCTCCGCTGAGATAGATTTTCTCGATACTGCCGCTTTCCTCTGTGCTTTCGAGAAAGGCCGCCGCGCGGTTGACCCCGATCGATACATCATCGAGCAGCACGCCCAGGAAAGGCGTAATGTCCGCAGGCGGCTTGGCCTCGCCTTCCGCCCCGGCGGGGTTGCCGTAAAGCGTCATGTAGGCCTCGTCCTCGCTCACTCCGAGCTGGCCCTGGATTATCTCGACCAGTTTTGCGCCGCCCACTGGGAGGTTGCGGGTCAGGATCGGCAGGCCGTTCTTGACCAACCCGAGATGCGTGCTCTGGTTGCCGAAATGCACGATGCAGTGGCAGCCGCCCGCGGGGACCTCGTAGTTGCTCTCCAATGCGTTGAGCAGAGCGAAAGTATCGACATCGATCAGCGCCACGTCACAGCCCGCCTCGTCGAAAAGCGAGAGCTTCTCCTCGATCAGGTCGCGTTTGGCCGCCACCAGCAGCACGTTCATCTGGGGCTGGTCGCCCTCGGGATCGAGCACCTGATAGTCCAGGCTGATCTCGCTCAGCGGAAACGGCACATTCTGTTCGGCTTCCCAGCTTATCGCTTTTTCCAGCTCGCCGTGGCTCATCCGGTCGGTCTGAATGGTCTTGATGATCACATCCGTCCCGTTGAGCGCGATGTTGATCTGGCGGTTGGCGATCTGGCAGGTGTCGAAAAGGACGCCGATCGCCTCGACAACCGCCTGGCGCTCCACCACATGCCCGTTCTGGACCGCCGTGGGCAGAAGCTCGGTAATCCCATAGTTGGTCAGCATGGGGGATTTACCGCTGTGGTCCACCTCGGCGATTTTTATCGAGTGGCTGCCCAGGTCGAAACCCACCATGCTCGTGCTGCCGCGTTTTTTGAAAAACATAGCTAAGTCCTGAATTATAAAGATTTGCGGTCTTTTCGAGGCAAGTATACCATAGGCCATTTTTTTTGTCAAGCAATGGCCAGGAAAATGATGGCAATTGAGCTTATTTCTCAAAAAAGCGCTAAGCATTTGAAAATTTTAATGAAATGGGCGGCAAATTTTCCGGCTGTCGCGGCTGAATCCGTCAAAATGACGGGCTGGCGGGGAACTTCCGGGAAGGAAAATGGGCCATTTAAAACGTGGCTGGCAATCCGGGAGGCTCAATCTCCCGGCCGGCCGCCGGGAAGACAGCGGCCGGGGCATCCACGGAGAATATCGGTCCCGGGGACGGCGAACTTGAGCCAACGCGCCGGAACCCGCAGCTTCAGGATAAGAAAGACTCGATGGCCTTGTTGCGGTTGGCCTGCTTGAGCTGCTTGATCGCCTTTTCCTTGATCTGGCGCACTCTTTCGCGGGTCACGCCGAAGATTTCGCCGATCTCTTCGAGAGTCATCGGCTCGGTATTATCCAGGCCGAAATAAAAACGCAGGATCCGTGCCTCCCGGTCCTTGATCGTGCTCAGCATATTCTCGATCAGGTCGTTGAGGTCCTTCTTGAACACGCCCTCCAGCGGACCGGGGGTCTTATCGTCCGGGATAGAATTGAGCAGAATGATATCATCCTGCGGGTTGGAGCTCGAATCCAGCGAGTACTGCGGCTGATAGAGCGGCAGCACGTCGTGGATGTCCTGCTCCGCCACATCGATCCCCTGAATTATTTCCTGAGTCGTTGGGTCGCGCCCCAGCTCCTGGGCCAGGGTGTTGAGCATCTTTTCCATCTTGAACATGGCGCTGGCCTTGTTGAGCGGGATGCGCACGATACGGCTCTGTTCACTCAGGTACTGGATGATCGCCTGCTTGATCCACCACACCGCATAGGTGATAAACCGCACGCCCTTGGTTTCATCGAACTTATGCGCCGCGCGGATCAGACCGATATTCCCCTCGTTGATCAGGTCCGAGAGGGACACCCCGAGGTTCTGGTACTTTTTGGCGATACTGACCACGAAGCGCAGGTTGCAGAGCACCATTTTCTCGATGGCCTTCTTTTCCCCGCGCTTGTAGGCCTTGGCCAGGGATACCTCCTGCTCCGGGGTCAGCAGCGGATAATGACTGATCTCCTTGAGATACAGGGAAATCGAATCCTCGTCGAAACGCGCGCTCTTGATCGCCATTTTATTAGCGGTTTTCGGCTTTTTCACTTTCTTGACCACCAAATCCCCTACTCCTCTCGTGTTATTCTCGATGTCAGACACTAATACTAAATAAACCCTGACCAGCCTCAGGTTCCAGCCTCCAGGGCCAGCTAGCGGTTGAACATACCGAATTGCTTGAGTATGTCATCTCCCTTGACCAGGGCGACATCCCCGGGGCAGTTGGCGCACTGACGAGGGTCCTCGGTGAAAAGCGAGTATATCGCCAGGCACTTGATGCAGGCAAAGAGCTGGGTACTGGGTTCGGGCTGGAATTCGGGATTATCCTCGATCGACTTGATTTTCTGGGCCAGTTCCCCGAGAACTTCGAAATCCAGGGTCTCCAGGGCGGCCTTGTTCAAACGCCCGCTGATCTCGTCTTCCATCTGCAGGCGGCGTTTTTCCAGCTTGGCCTGAATGTCCTCGGCATCCTCCTCAGTCGCCGCCGTGTCCGCGGCCGCCGCTGGCTGCTCCGCCGGGGCCGGTTTTCCGGCGGATTCCGCCGGTTTCTCCGCGGCCGCCGGGGCTGTCGGTGCGGTTTTCCTACTCTTAACATCGGCCGATTCGGCCGCAGCTTTGACAGTTTCTTTCGCCGCCGCGCCGGAAGTTGCCTTAGCGGCGCCGCCAGGGGTATCATTACTTTCGGGCGGCTTGATTACCAGAATCTCGCCGCACTTCTTACATTTCGTCCGCTTGGGGCCTCCAGCCAGGAGCTCATCCCGGATCTGGAAGCGTGTCCCGCAGCTTTGACAGGTAATGACCATCTGGAATCCCGATCGCTGCCCTGACTCCCGGCCGGAGCGGTTTTGAATATTTCTCGACTATCATTCACTCAGATTCGATTGGCTCGAACCCCAGGCAGAGCATCAGGTTCAATTTTTTCGTGTGCTGCTTGCAGCTCTTACGGCACAGCTTGCAGGTATCGTTGATCTTTTCAAACCCCATCGAGCTTCGCAAGCCGCGCTGCTGGCTGATTGCCCGGCTTCCGGCCGCCACCGGAGATTTCGGGCAGCGGGAAAGGAGGAAGGTCTCCGAATTTTGCTTGCAGTCTTTATCGCAGTCCTCGCAGATTGCGTTTAACGCCTGTTCCGTCTCCTCCACAGGCGGATCTTTTACCAGCTCCGGGCCGCTTGTGGCCGGCTTGTCCGGCCCGGAATCCCCTTCCCCACCCCTGTCCGCCGTTCCCTCTTTAGCCGGAGACTGTCCGCCCTCTCCGTAAAGACGGTTTAATTTGCTCCAGAGATTCAACTGGTCTTTAGCCAGGGAGTCGTCCATCAGAATCTCCGCAACGGGATAGTCTGTCCCGAATCTTTCGGCGGTTTCGCATGCGCGCGGCGACAACTCCGCGCCGCGGCGGACTGATTTACTTTCCGCCCTTGTCTGCTTTCTGAGATTCGGAGGAAATCACCTGTCTGAGTTCGGACAGGTCCAGGTCTTGCACCTGCGAGGCGCGAATGTTTTCCTGCTGGATTTTTTCGTAGATTTCCTGGCGATGGACCGCGACCTCCCGGGGGGCTTTGACGCCGAGTTTCACCTGTTTACCCTGAATCTCGACCACCGTCACCTGGATGTCATCGCCGATAGCGACCGATTCGCCCTGCTTTCTGGTAAGGATCAGCATCCATGCCCCCGTCTACTTAGGGTAAGTGCCGACTCGACAGCCCCACCCGGAAGGGTGTATCTCCGACAGCGCACCCACCACTCTCTTTTCGGAAAATAGTACAGTGCCGGGGGAAATACAAGCCAATTTTTATCCCCTGCGCCTAGCTGTTTTCACGGCTCCGCGGGCGTGAACTTCCCGCAGTACAAGGCTGCAGACAGCAAGGCGGGAATGCGGCCGGCCATTCACAGGAGCTCGAGCTGCCTTTCGGGCGGGCGGGCAGGCAGGTTAAGGTCGAGCATTTCCAGAAGCGCGGAGGGCAGGTCGGCCAGCAGCGGAGACCAATCCGCCCGGACAGTCTTGCCCCGGACAGCGCGCGCTGCGGCACTGGTCAGGTACAGGCGCTCGGAGGCCCGGGTCAGCGCCACAAAGAGCAGGCGGCGCTCCTCCTCCGGGTCGGTTTTCCGGTAAGTGAACGGGATCAGGCCCTCCTCGACGCCGCAGACAAAGACCGCCTTGAACTCCAAACCCTTGGCTGCGTGCATGGTCAGCAGGGTGACCGCCTCCGCGCGCCGCTCGCGGGTGTTCCGGCCCGGCCTCTCGATGTCGCCCTCGGCCCGGACCGCCAGCCGGCTGAGAAATTCCGGCAAGCTGTCGAACTGCCCGGCCTGGGTCAGGAGAAGGTCCAGGGCCTCCCGGCCTGAGCCTGCCGCGGGAACGAAGCGTTCGAGAAGTTTTTCCAGCAGGGGCGCAGGACCGCTGCGGCCCAGGCGGCGGAAGCGGTCCAGGTCGAGCAGGAATGTGGCGGCCGGCGCGCTGGCCTTTTTCTGCGGTATCTCCCGGCTTAAGACTCTCTGCAGCTCGGCCAGAAGCGCATGGCCGGAGGAGGCGGCCGACTGGCGCAGAGCGCCGAAATACCGGTCTTTGGGGTCCAGCCCCGCAAAACGCAGGGCCTCAAGGAACCGCAGGTCGTCAGTGGGGTCGGCGAGCAGGCGCAGCCAGGCCACCGCTCCGCGGACAAGTGGGTCGCGCAGGAAGGATTTGGCGCCGCGTAGACGGCAGGGGATGCCCGCGGTGACAAAGGCCTGCTCCAAGCCTTCGAGCAGTGCGCCGGTGCGCGCGATCACCGCGCAGTCGGCGAAACTGTAGTAGTCGGTAAGCTCCTCGCGCTTTGCGCCGCGAGGCTCTCCATGGGCCGCCAGCATCTCAGTGCCGCCCACCAGCCGGCCGATCTCGCGGACCACGGCGATCGCCTCCGCGGTCTCGCCCGGAGCGCGAATCAGCCGGATTTTAACTCCGCCCCGGACAACCGCGCGGGGGGCCTGGCTCAAGGGGGAGCTCTGGCCGATCAGCGCTCCGGCGGCCGAGGAAATTATCTCCGGGCAGCGGTAACCGAATTCGAGCCGGATCTGGCGCAGCTCCGGATAGTCCCGCCGCAGGTTCTCGAAGACCCGGCCGTCCGCCCCGCGGAAACCGTAGATCGACTGGTTCGGGTCGCCGATCACGAACAGGCCCCCGGCGGTTTCGTCGGCCAGGCAGCGGACCAGCGCGTACTGGGCCGGGCTGATATCCTGGAACTCATCGGCCAGCAGAAAGCCGAACCGCCGCCGGACCGCGGTCAGGTTGGCGGGATCGCGGCGCAGCTCGGCCAGGCTCTCGAGGATCAGGTCATCGAAATCCAGGACTTTCAATTTGCGGCAAAGGTCGCGGTAGGCGCTGTAAGCCCGGCGGATGTCCTCGGCCCCCCGGAAATCCTCCGGAGAAGCGCCCTGCGCCTTGGCCCGGCCGATCGCCTCGTAAATCTCCCGCACCCGGGAAAGCGGCTCGATCCCGGCCAGGGCCTCGCGCAGTATGTTCAGGCTGTCGGCTTCATCGGCCAGCACCGGCGTTTCCCCGCGAAGCGTGCCCAGCAGCTCGAGGCAGAATCCGTGGAACGTGCAGACTTTCACCCCCGGAGCGCCTTCCGGTCCGGCCTCGAGCAGGCCCGCGATCCGCAGACTCATCTCTCGCGCCGCCCGGTTGGTGAAAGTCACCGCCAGGATGCTCTCCGGAGAGACCCCGCGCGCTTTAACCAGCCAGGCCGCCCGCGCGGCCAGGCAGCGGGTTTTTCCGGTGCCCGGCCCGGCCAGCACGGCCAGCGGCCCGGAGGGCGCGGTCACCGCCTCCAGCTGGCGCTCGTTGAGCTCCAGCCCCAGCTCCTCCAGCCGGAAATGCTCGGGCCCGGCGAAAGACACTGCCTCCGGCTTTTCTACGGCCTCCGGGACAACCGGCGCCGGCAGTTCCATCTCCGGGGCACTTTTCCTTTCGGGCTCCAGATCCTCGAAAAAGAACATCTGGCCACCGCTCAAGCTTTTCTCGCCCGGCTCGAAAATCCGCACCGTGCCGTACTCGCCGTCATAGCCCGGATCGATCCGCACCTCGCCGCTGCGGTTGCGGCGGACCGCCTCGGCAACCAGTGAGCCGCTGCAGCGGCTTATCCGGTCCAGGGGGGCCTCGCGCAGGACATACAGCTCCGGGCCGAGCTCCTTCAGGAGCCGCTCCCTGTCCTGCTCGACAGCCCGGGTCGCGGGGCCGGAGTCATGGCATTCAGCGAGCACCTCGGCCAGGGGGATCAGGCGCTCGAAGCCGCGGGCCCGCGGGGAGCGGGACCCGTCTGGACGGTCGGCGAGCTCGGCCACCCGGTTCAGCACGCCCTCGGTGATCCTGCCGCCGCAGGCCGGGCAGCGGCCCTCCAGGCCGGCGCTCTGCTCGGGAGTCAGGCGCACCTTGCAGGCCCGGTGCCCGTCATAGTGGTACTTGCCCTCCTCCGGGTAGAACTCGATGGTTCCCCGGAATTGTTCCGCATTACCGCTTTTAAGGCTCTCGATCAACCCGGCGTAGCTCAGCTCGCCCTGGATCAGATTGGCCTCGCGGGCCAGTTTATCTGGGCTGTGGGCATCCGAGTTGGACACCAGCGTGAACCGGTCCAGGGCGGAGACCCGCCAGTTCATCGGCGGGTCTGAGGACAGTCCGGTCTCGACCGCGTAAATTTCGCCGGTCAGGTCGCCGTAGCAGTCCTCAATCCGGTCGAAGCCGCTTTTCGAGCCGAACACGCTGAAATGCGGGGTCCAGATATGCGCGGGGATAAAGCAGGCCCGGGGGCTGGCCTCGAGGGTCATTTCCAGCAGGTCGCGGCAGTCCAGGCCCAGGATCGGCCGTCCGTCCGAGCGGATATTGCCGATTTTCTCCAGTGCGGCGCAGAGCCTCTCGACGCTTTCCATGTCCGGCAGCAGGATGACATTGTGCACCTTGCGCGCCCGGCCGTCCTTTTTGTAGATCGAGCTGATCTCGCCGGAGAGGACGAAACGGATGTCGGCCCGGCGGCTTTCTCCGGGGAGGCTGCGCCGGACCCGCTCCTCCAGCTCCGGTTTCAGGCGCCAGAGCGAGGTGGCCGGCTCAAAGTCGAGGTTCTCCAGCAGTTCCCTGCGCCAGCCGGGATGGGTGAAATCCCCGGTGCCTACCAGGTCAATCCCCTTGGCCGCGGCCGCGCGGAATATGTGCTCGGGGTCGCTGTGCTTGCTCGTGGCCATCGAGAAGTGGGAATGGATGTGCAGGTCGGCGATATAGGACACTGTCGGTATTCTCCACCGGGTGGAAGCTCGATAACGGATGTCTTCTTTAAGATAATCGGAGGAACTGGGCTGTCAATTTCTAATACATTGCATACTGCCTGCATATAGAAATTCTTCATAAGTGCCATAATTTCCCATCCACTGTAAGGGCGGTTCGCGAACCGCCCCTACATGCTTTTGCGCACACTCCGGGGAAAAACTGATCGCCCGGCCGGCATCCTGATTTATTTGACAAGAGCCTGAGCCGGGCCGTAATTTGCATACTCGCGTTTAGGATTGAAAATATTTTCGTAAATCCCGTCCGGAAAGGAGCCGTCAGTGAACGCTGAGCGCATGGGGATTTTCAAGAAAGCAGGAATCTTACTCGCGGCGGTCGGCCCGGGGCTGTTTCTGATCGGCTACAATATCGGGACCGGCAGTATCACCACCATGGCCTCGGCGGGCAGCCGGTACGGGATGTCGCTGTTCTGGGCCCTGGTCCTCTCCTGTGTATTTACCTATGTGATGCTCGAGGCCTATGGCCGCTACACCGCGGTGACCGGCGAGACGGCGATGAACGCCTACCGGAAGCATTTCCGGTTCGGCAAGGCGCTGGCGATATATTCGATGATCGCCCTGATCATCGGCGAGCTGACCGCCCTGGCCGGGGTCACCGCGATTGTCGCCGACATGGTGCACGAATGGACCGGTTACGCTTTCGGCGGCGAGGGCGCCAACCGGACGATTGTGACCCTGATAATCATGATCGGCTCTTTTATTCTACTCTGGTACGGCAAATACTCCCGCTTCGAAAAGTTCCTGATCCTGCTGGTGATTATCATGGGCGCCAGCTTCCTGCTCAGCATGGTCCTGGTGGTGCCGCGGCCGATGGAGCTGGTCAAAGGGCTCGTGCCGGAGATCCCGAGCGAGCCGGATGCGTTCCTGATCGTGGCCGGGATGGCCGGCACCACCTGCTCGGCGATGGTTTTTATCATGCGCAGTATCGTTGTGGCGGAGAAAGGCTGGACCGGGAAAGACCTGAAACTGGGCCGAGTCGATGCGCTGATCTCAAGCGGGATGATGCTCCTGCTCTCGGCCTCGGTAATGGCTTGCGCGGCCGGGACCCTTTACCTGATCGGCCAGCCGGTCGAAAGGGCCGTGGACATGGTCAAGACCCTCGAGCCCCTGGCCGGGAAGTTCGCGATCTCTCTGTTCGTGATCGGGATTATCGGTGCGGGGATCAGCACCCTCTTTCCGATCGTGCTGGTCGCTCCCTGGCTGCTCTGCGACTACCTCGGTATCCCGCGCAACATCAAGAGCCCGATGTTCCGCACCCTGGCCGGCTTGAGCCTGCTGATCTGTCTCACCATCCCGATATTCGGCGGAAGTCCGGTCTGGATCATGGTCGCCTCCCAGGCCTTCCAGGCGCTGCTGCTGCCGGTAATTACCATCCCGATCCTACTGCTGCTCAACCGGAAAGACCTGATGGGTGAGAATAAAGCGGGTTTCGGGCTGAATCTCGGCCTCTGGGCCACCCTGATCTTCGGGCTGGTCACCGGCTATGCCGGGATCCTGGGCCTGCTGGACCCGCTGGAAAAGCTTTTCCAGTGATATAATACTTCAACCCGGAGGGAATCCGCGATGGGCACGTTCAGCGGCAGGGTAATCCGGGCGCTGCGCCTGGATAAAAATCTCTTTGAGGAAGTGGAAGCCGATGAGCAGGCCACCGGCCAGGCCATGTCCGTGGTGATCCTCTCCTGTATCGCCGGGGGCCTGGGATACAGCGGACTGGGGGGCTTGCGCTGGATATTTATGCTGACAGTCACCGCCCTGGCCGGCTGGGTGATCTGGGCTATGATCACCTATATCGTGGGCACAAAAATCCTGCCCTCGGCGCAGACCCGCTCGAACCCGGGAGAGTTGCTGCGGACCTTGGGGTTCGCCCATGCGCCGGGCCTGTTCTACATTTTCGGATTGCTGCCTTTGGCTGGCAAGCCGGTCATGTTCGCGGTTTCGCTCTGGGTACTGGCCGCCTGGGTGATCGCGGTGCGCCAGGCCCTGGACTACACCAGCACGGCCCGGGCGGTGGCGGTGTGCCTGATCGGCTGGGTGTTCTACATGGCGGCCCGGCTGTTTTTGATCGTATTTTTGAAGAGCTTCGCGGCGATCCTGGGGGGTTGAGGGCCAGCCAATCGGAGGGCTTAGGAGAGAAGAGCAAGCAAAGGGGTATCCCGGCGGGATGCCCTTTTTTATGTACGATTGTGTAAACGGGGATATACGAATTCTCAAAATGTTGCGTAAGAGGCCCGGACAAAATGAGTATTTTCAAGGGGTCGCGGACAAAATATTAATATCCGGATTGAGAAAACACGAGTAAAAAGCGGAAATAATTGTGGAGGTTTTGAGAAAGTCTGATAACTATATGTTGTAATTTGAAGTATCCTGATGCATGAATGCCCCCGGATTACTTATGGCTATCACCTACTCAGTAGCTATCGTATTCATCATAGAATTACGTATCGGGTCCGCCGGCCCAAGTAGTTTCCTTAAAAAGAATATCATCTATGCTTGGCCGGACTAATTTGCCACTTTTTGTCACTGTAACGCTCCAATGCACCTCAAATACTGATTGACCTTCTGCAACAACTAATTCTCGCGTCTCGTGCTTCGGCTCGAATGCCTTATCGCCAGTTATGAAACCAGAGAGTGGGGAGACTTGAACGGATAAATCATCGGGAATGGAGGAATAAAAGCCAAATGGAGATTTGGATGTAAGAGAAGCCTTCGGCGGCTTATTGGAAAATAAATTTCCTAAAATAGCGTCAGCGAGAGAACTATTATATGTCTCATTGCGAGTCGCTCTTGCCTCGACTAAAATAGTCGATACCCAATGAATACGTTGTCCTTTTTTATTAATGAATCGAGGAGCGCTTAATAACCATGTGCCGTTTTTGCGAACTTCAGATCCAACTGGCCTAGTTTTCAGCTCCGAATCGAATCGCGAGATGATCTGATCCGCTACTTTGGCCTTATAATATAGTGAGTTCTGGTTATCTTTAATGAAGAAGCAGCCCTTCGCAATCTCCTGAATGCTCTTGACGAATTCCTCTGTGACGTCACCCACAACTGTGTTTATCAAGATTCTCAACTCGTCGAGGGATCTCAGAATCCGGACGTTGGCTGCCATGCTGGTTCGCATTTCGACTGTCGTCGCTAGCAATCCGTCCGATGTCACCAGAACGATACGGCAAGTCGTAGGGCTCTTTGGGGAATTTCCCACTAGCTGGACAAAAGTCTCAGCAATTAACGCATCCCGAAATCCCTTTTCGTCCTTGCCAGCTTCAAATGGTGGTTGCCGCCCAGCCGCGTCTTCAATAAGCCGAGGCCAATCCACTCGATTTGTATCGATGGGCAGTATTTGAACATTGAAAGTGGCTAGTTGTCTCTGTATTGCCGCGTTCACGCGCTCGACGAGTATTTCGTCAGTAATCGCAAGTCCATGGCCCAATAGCCGTTCAAGCTTTAGAATCGATGGCAAAAGCTCTCGACCGGCTTTGAGCATTTGGAATCGCCTTTCAAGGCGGACCACTTCAGGTATGTACCAAACGAAAGTGACGTCATGATGACGCCGACAATCCTGAACCAATTGAGCGAGTTCCGGTCGCAGAAGATCGCTAGCAGAGCCCGTATAGAGCTGATTAGTGTCAAGTACGATGCGAAGCTCGGGAGTATGGGCAGCGCGTCTTTTCCTGCCATGCGGGGTAGTATGTGAATCTTCTGCCATTCTGCACTCCTGCCTTGTGATCCCCATCGTCTAAGGCTCCGGTTCAGCGAAGGTGCGCAGCACCGTTCGCTGCTTACCGATGTCAGAACACGCCTTTCCAGGAGATGAATGCCCAAGCCAGCGAAAGTAGGGCCAAGAAGATGCTTATGGCGGTACTCGTCCTAAGTCGGTGGCCCAGTTTCTTGTCAGAGGCGATGAATGTTGGCAGTCCGCCACACTTAGCCAGTTCTTGTTCAACGCGGTCTATCGCCGCCTTGTGAAGTTCCACGTACCTATATCCGTTGCGGATGGTGATGAGAAGAATGACCGCAGCTACGCTCGCTGTGGCTGCGAGAATACGAAAGATGAGCGTCGTCTGGTCGACGAATTGAAGTGCAGCAAGAATGCAACCATTCACGATTAAAGTATGGTTGATCTTCTGCCAATTGAGCGAGTCTTCGTGCTGGTAAAGTTGGATGGCCTTCTCGTACTGTACGAGCAAGATCTGTACTCTGATCTCATCGCTGCTGGACATTTCAGTTCTCCAAGTTCTCTCGCTGTCTAACTTTTATAAAATTGATCTGCATAATGAGCAAAGCAATAATTTCAAGTCCGTAAAACACGCCTTTAATACGGCGATAATCCCTTACTCCGGGAACGCTGTGCAGGCTTTTGCACAAGCGGGGTCGGGAGTTCTCCCGGCCCAAGGGAAAGGGGCGCCGCGGGTCAATGGAACTGCGGATTCGGGAACTGCCGTCAACGCTCAATTAAGCATCTTGTTCATTTCTTTGGAGACCTTGAAAAAGGCCTTCTGCCGCGCCGGTACGGTCACTTCCTGGTTGGTCCTCGGATTGCGGGCCTTGCGCGCCTTGTGTCTCTTTACCTTGAATGTTCCGAAACCCCGGATTTCGATGTGTTTGTTTTCAGCCAGCGCGTTTTTGACCTCATCCAGGAAATTCTCCAGGATAGTCTTGATGTCTTTTACAGTGTAGCCGGTCCTTTCGGCAATCAGTTCGACGATATCCGCTTTAGTCATGGGTTGGCGCTCCTCGGGTTAAGGGATCGTAAATCCGTGAGAAATCAAATACGCCGGCCAAAGAGTGAAAAATCCTCCATGCGGCGGCCAGAGCCGTCGCGGCCGGACAGTCAAAGGGTTTGGGAACGTTAACGAATTGAGATAGTTGACTCCGTAAAAACAGAAGACCGGAAACTTTAACTGCGGATACAGTTGGACTGGATCGCTGCATATTAAATTCGTCGGGCGGGCCGCTTTGTCAAGAAAAAAACGCATTGGAGGAAAAACGACAGGGCTGTCCCGGATGAGGCAGCCCTTTTTTATGGAATATCATAACTTGATTAATTTTAATGAATTGTGCATGGCCACAGCCGGCCGAGACCGCAAAATCCGGTTTTGGTACGGACTTTTTAACCAGGATTATTCACAAAATGCCGAAAACCCGGTAGGGGCGGCCCCCCGTGGCCGCCCGTTGTTCGGGAATTTATTGATCGCGCCCCGGACGCACACAAGGGTGCGCCCCTACATAAGCTGCATTGGGGCTTTTTGTGAATTAAACGGGTTAAGTCGCGCCGGATTTAAATTCACTGCCCGCCCGCTCAGGGGGCCAGGAGCCGGACGATCATGGCGGTAAAGATCGCCAGGGCCAGGAGCAGGCCCGTGCCGAACGCCATGAACCCGAAGGTCTTGGCGATCGGCCGCCAGCCTTCCCATTCATCCGTGGCGCGCAGGGACTCCAGTTTCCCCTCCCGGTAGAGCCTGTCGAACCAGCCCCCACGCTCCTCCAGCAGCTCGGCCTTGGAAAGCTTCCCGGAAAAGACCACCGTGTCCATCGGGAATTTTTCGATCCGGAAATGGACGTTGAAGAAATGGAAGGTGAAGATGAATCCGGCGGCCAGCAGCGCCTCATCGCTGTGGATGATCAGCGCCACGTTGATTATCCACCCCGGGAACACTTTGGTGAAATAGGTCGGCAGCCACATGATCAGCCCCGACAGGCCGATAATCAGCACGCCCCAGAAGACCGCGAAGTAATCGAATTTTTCCCAGTAGGTCCAGCGCTCGAATTTGGGCTTCTCGCCCTTGCCGAAGAACCAGAGCTGGTGGTTCCAGAAATCCCGGACATCCCGCAGGCTCGGCATCATCGAATCCGGCCGGAAGAGGTAACGGATGAAGGCGGCCAGGGTAAACTTCCCGCTCTCCGGGTCCTTGATCGTCTTCAGCCGCTCCAGCAGGCCCTGGAACAGGTTCGCCGCGTGGATCAGAAAGACCAGCACCAGGATGACCGCGGCAAGCCGGTGAAGGTAGCCGGCGTTCTGCACTCCGCCAAGCAGGTGCATGAACGATTGGGCCCAGTGGGCGTAGAAAAACTTGAGCGGTATGCCGGTGGTCACCAGGGTGGTAAAACTGACAATCAGCAGGATGTGCAGCGAGCGCTGCAGCGGGGTGAACCGGGTGTAAACCAACTCGTCCTTCCGGACCTTGATCTTGGATTCCCGGAAAGTCTTGGAGTCCCTGAGAAACAGGGCCACCGAGCGCACGACCCAGAGCAGGGTGTGCAGGCCGAAAAAGACGAAAACCCCGATCAGCAGGGCAGTCATGAAAATGAACGGATAATAGAGCTGGGGATAATTATCCTTATCGAAATAGTTCGCGTGCGTGATATAAGCGGCAAAGCCCGGATTGGCCTTTTCATGGCATTTCTGACAGGTGGCTACCTTGTTGGCCGGGTTGATCGGCGAGGCCGGATCCGCGGCCGGCGCGATTTCGTGATTGCCGGGGCAGTCGTAGCAGGCGGCGACTTTGGACGAGCCGAGGGCCATCGCCTTGCCGTGGAAAGTTTCCTCGTAGCGCTCCATCTGTTCCTGATGGCAGTGGCCGCAGCGCGCATCGCTGTACTGCTTGTAGGCAATAGTTTCCGGAGAGATGATCTTGTGCGACTCGTGGCAGTTGGTGCACACGGGGCCGCGCTTGTCTCCCGAAGCTACCAGTTGGCCGTGGATGCTTTTCTCGTAAATCTCCTCGACCTTGGTGTGGCACTTGCCGCAGGTTTTGTAAACATTCCGGCGGTAGACCGGCGAGGCCGGGTTGGTGGAGGTCTGGATATCGTGGGTGCCGTGGCAGTCATTACAGGAGGGGGCCACGATCAGCCCGTCGCGGATCAGGCCCTTGGCGTGCACGCTCTCGTAGAACTGCGGCAGGGCGTCCGGCCTGGAGAAGCCCCGCTTGTCCTGGAGTTGTTCGTTCTGATGGCACCTGGCGCAGGTGTACATCAGGTTGAACTTGTTGACCTTGCTCCGCCCGTCCTTTGCCGCGTAAATATCGTGCTTGCCGTGGCAATCCGCGCATTTGGGCACGTCGATGTCGCCCATCGCGAGCAACTGCCCGTGTATGCTGTTCTTGTAAATTTCCTCGACATCCGAGTGGCAGGCCGCGCAGGCGACTTTATTGACCGGTGTATCGTGGCCCGAATCCCCGGCGCCCGCCAGGTCGGCATGGCAGTCCGTGCAGGAAAAAGCCCCGTGGCTCGTGCCCTCGTAAACCGCCTGATCGACAAAGAGGGAAACCTCCTGGCCCTGCTTATCCGTTTTCGCCAGGTCTTTTTCGCCGTGGCAGGAGAGACAGGCCGCACTGTCCTGGGCCATGAGCGGGACTGAGAAACCAAGCAGACAGAGCAGGAAAGGCAGGAGGAGCCTGGACCGGATCATTGTTATTCTCCTGAGATTATATACAGAAGCTAAAGGTGTTTTCGGCCGGCATTGGAATCGGCGGCTCAGGCGCTTTCCATTTCCGGCGTCTGCGAGGCGGCCGGGTTCTCTTCCCCTAATTGACGGCGCACCTGGAGGGCCTTGTCCGGCGGCAGCTCGGCCAGCATCCTTTCGTACTCCAGGCGGTGATGGCGGCGCAGGAAATCCAGCTCCATCCGGCCGTTGAGCCAGACCCGGCTCATCGGGAAGACCTCGGGGTTGAGATGCACGTTGTACATGTGCCAGATAATGATCGCCAGAAAGGCCAGTATCGCCTCGAACCCGTGGATCACCCGGATGATATCCAGCACCCAGCGCGGGAAGAGGATGGTCGCGTGGACCGGGAACCAGAGCGCGGCGCCGGTGGCCAGCATCACTCCGCTGCCCCAGACCACGGCGTAATATTCGAATTTTTCGATGAAATTGAAGCGGCCGGACTGGGGATGGCCCTCCTGGCGCCCAAGGTTGTAGAGGATCATCGAATACATATCGATCAGGTCTTTCTTGCTCAGGATCATTTCCCGCAAGTCGCGGTTGCCGCGGGCGGAAAAGAGGCAGAAAAAGACATGATAGACCGAGACGCCGAGCAGCGTGACCGCCGCGGTCCGGTGGATAATGCCGCGCAGGGTGAAACTGCCCCGGAGCCAGAACATCGTGCGCACCACCCAGGTATCCGGGAACAGCAGCGGGATGCCGGTGAGGATCAACAGGGTGAAACTGGTCAACAGGAAGATGTGCTGGAGCCGCTGGGCCTTGGAAAAGCGCTCGTAGTACAGCTTGCCCTCGAATTCCACCAGCCTCTTTTCGAAGCCGTAGCTCTTCATCGCGCTCATCACTTATTTTCCTTTTCCCGGGACTGGTCTTTGGCCGCGGCTTGCCTGCGGCGGCGATGGGCGAAGAGGTCGATGAAGATATAGGCGATAAATCCGCCGATCAGGCCGGCGATGAACACCACATAGGCTTTCTTGATCAGCCAGGCGCCGAAATTTTCCTCCGGTCTGCCCTGTATGTGGACTTTCCCCTTGGCGAAATTTTCCGTGGCGTTGGGATGGCACTTGCCGCAGGTTTCGGCCAGATTGGCCTGGCTTACCGTACTCTTGGAGTCCGAGGAGGGCCGGATGTTGTGGAAATCATGGCAGCTTGCGCAATTGGCCACCTGGACATCCCCCAGGCCCATGGCTATCCCGTGGTAGGTGTTCATGTAGCTCTCCAGCCTTGCGCCGGGCAGTCCGTACTTGGTGCTGAGCGCCATGTTGTCGTGGCAGCGGGAGCAGACCTGGTTCACTTGATTGTGGCTGACCGAGCTTTCGGGGTTCCCGGGGCTCAGGATGTTGTGCTCGCCGTGGCAGTCGGTGCAGATCGGCACATCCTTATTGCCGGCGAGAAAGGCCTTGCCGTGCACGCCCTGCAGGTAATCGTTGTAGATCCCGGCATGGCAGGTGCCGCAGACTTTGGGTATCCGGGGATAGAAATCATCCAGCTTCTGGATCAGGTGGTTGCCGTGGCAGCTGGCGCAGGTGGCCGAAATGATCAGGCCGCTTTTCTCGAGCGCCTGGCCGTGTACGCTGCCCAGGTAAGCCTGCACGACTTCCGAGCGCCCCATGCCTTCATGCTTGCCGGCCAGTTTCGGATCGCCGTGGCATTTCAGGCAATCGAAGGGCAGGTTGGTCGGGTAAACCGGCGAGCCGGGGTCGCTGACCGCGGCGATGTAATGCTCGCCGTGGCAGTCGGAGCAGCTCGCCGCATCGAGGTCCCCTTTTTCCTGGGCCGGCAGCCCGTGCACGCTCTTGTGCCAGAGCTCGAAAGCCTCAGCATGGCAGAGCGCGCAATCCACTTTATTCAGCCGCTCGGGGTGCGGCCAGTCCTCGCGGCCCGCCAGGTCGAGGTGGCAGCCGACACACTCCACGCCGTTTTGGGCGTGGACCGAGGCGGTGAACCTTTCGCTGTCCACGTAGAGGGTGTCCCCTTTGCTGTCCACCATCCCGGGATCGTTATGGCATTCAAAGCAGACCTGGTTGTCCTGGGCTCTCAGGCGCGGTGCCAGCAGGGCCGGGAGAAGCAGCGACAGGGCGAGGGATTTTGTCAGGCGATAGTTCATAGACTTATCATCCGTCCGGGATTCACTTAGTCTTTTCCCGCTTGCGCCACCTGCGCGACAGGTCGATGCCGACCCAGAAGACCAGAAAGGCGACAGTCGCGTAAACCAGCCAGACCAGGGATTTCCGCAGATAGTAAATCGCCCCGGCGCTTTTCTGCTCCGGGTTGACATGAATTTTCCCGGCCAGGAAATTGGCGGTGGCCTTGGGATGGCACTTGCCGCAGGTCTCCAGCATATTCTGCGGATTGACCATCGAGCGCGGGTCGCTCGGCGCATAGACATCGTGATAGCCGTGGCAACTGGCGCAGTTGGCCGCGTTCTCGCTACCCAGGCCCTGGGCCACCCCATGGAAGCTCTGTTTGTAAGTGCTCAGGCGGTCGGACTCGATATCGTACTTGGCCATGCGCGTGGCATCGGCATGGCAGCTGGCGCAGGTTTTGGGGATATTGGCCGCCGAGGTGGGGGCTCCGGCGGTTGTCGGGGACTGGATGCCGTGCTCGCCGTGGCAATCCGTGCAGCCCGGCGAATCCAGGTTGTTTTCATCGATATGCAGCCGGCCGTGGATGCTGGAATGATAGGTCTCATAGACCGCGATATGGCACTTGCCGCAGGTCTGCGGCTGCGAGGCCATCGGCCGCTCGGCGGTATGGCTCTGGATGTCGTGCACTCCGTGGCAGTCGGTGCAGATCGCCGCCACCTGCAGCAGCCCGTCTTTCAACAGCGCCTTGCCGTGCACGCTCTGCTCGTATTCCAGGTAGGGACGCTCCATGCGGATATCGTGCTTGATCACCACCTGGTTGTTCTCGTGACAGCGCGAGCAGGTGCGGGGAATGTTGCCCCGGTAAACCAGGGACTGCGGGTCCAGATGGCCCAGGATACCGTGTTTCCCGTGGCAGTCGACACAGGTGGCGGCATCCTCGCCCATTTTCATTTCCTTGGCCCGGCCGTGCACGCTGTCCCGGTATTTTTCGATAGTCTGTCCCCGGTTGTCCAGCCTTTCGCCGTGGCAGGAGAGACAACCCACCGGCTTGAGCGGAGCGGCGTGGGGCAGGCCTTCGAGGTCCATGTGGCAATCCACGCATTTAAGCGCCTTGTGCGCCGAGCTTCCGATCAAAGCGGTATCCACCTGAGGCGTCGCGGCGGCTTTTTCCGGCGCGACATGGCACTCCAGGCAGGCTTTATCCGGGAGCGCGGCAAAAAGGCTGGCTCCGCTGGCCACGGCCAGGACCAGGACGGCGGTCAGAATCAACAGGCGGTCGGTTGCAGGATGCTTCCCCGTAGTGAGACTCATGTATGCTCCGGACTTTTTAAGGAAGCCGTTATGCCTGGAAACGCTCACGCTGACTTCGTCTAATTTCCAGGCTGATTGATAGCTGCTTCAGAAGATTTTAACCTGGGTGGGTGATTCTTCCGGGTCCAGCGAAATACTATTTGATTGATACACGCTTATCAAACGTTTCAGAGGCCAAAATGTCACAATGATCTCGCCCGGGATCGAGCCGGGCCATCCGGTAACTAGTGATAATAATTTATCGTTTAACAGGAGCGGCGGAGTGCGCACCGTATTTCGAATGATCTTTAAATTGCGCGGAATCGGCCTCACCTTTTTGCGGCGGACCAGAGGCTAAATAAAACATTTTAGAAAGTATGAAAATGTTGAAATTAAAAAAAAGTGTATTATTTTGACTTTCCAGAATGATATAAAATAATCAAATTCCCCTGACTGGCAAGATATTTTCAAAGCTGTGCGTAATCATCTCATATTTAATATCTTAAGCAAATGCTGAAATGAACGGAGAACTAGACCGGGAGGCTGAATTGTACCGGTTCGTCTCTCGAGTGTGCCTCGTGCGTCTATCGCGATAATTCCGGTGAACAGGTGAGATAATTATATCATAATCAAGCGCTGGGGGTAGTTTATGGAGCCACTCGGAATGTTGATTGATTTTACCGAGTGCATCGGCTGCGGCGAATGTGTCAAGGCCTGCCAGAAACAGAACAAGCTCGGTGACAATCCATCGAAAGACGATCTGTCATCCCATAATTACACGGTGGTCCTCAAGCAGGAAGGTATCAACTACCGCAAACTCTGCATGCACTGCCAGGAACCTACCTGCGCCTCGGTCTGCCCGGTGGGCGCATTTACCAAGACCGCGCTGGGCCCGGTCATCTACGATGCGGACAAGTGCATGGGCTGCCGTTACTGCATGATGGCCTGCCCGTTCGGAGTGCCGCGCTACCAATGGGACTCGGCGGTGCCGGTAATCGCCAAGTGCATCTTCTGCAATGAGCGCGTAGCCGCCGGCGGGGAGACCGCCTGCAGCTGGGTCTGTCCGATGGGCGCCACCCGGATGGGCCGCCGCAGCGACCTGCTGGAGATCGCCCGGGGCCGCGTCGAGAGGCATCCTGACAAGTATGTAAACTATATCTACGGCGAGACAGATGCCGGGGGAACCTCGATCCTGATGCTCTCCAGCGTGCCGTTCGACAAGCTGGGCTTTCCGATGGACCTGGGCGCGCAGCCCCTGCCCAGCCTGACCTGGAGCGTGCTGAGCAAGATCCCAAGTATCGTGGTGACCGGCGGCGTGCTGCTCGGCGGGCTGACCTGGATCATCAACCGCCGTATCCAGCTCGACTCGGGCGCCCTGGTCGACCCGGAAGACAGTAGCCGGCCGGGGAAAGGAGGCGCAAAATGAAAAGCCTCCACCGCGGTATAATCGAAGAAAAACCCCTGTACTGGATTCCGCCGGTCGCGCTGGTAATCCTGCTGGGCCTGTTCCTGACTTTCAAGCGCTACTTTTACGGCCTGGGCTCGGTGACCGCCCTGAACGATTACCAGCCCTGGGGCCTCTGGGTCGGTTTCGATGTGCTCTGCGGCGTGGCCCTGGCCGCCGGCGGCTTCGTGCTGACCGGCATCGTCCACTTGCTCAATTTCGAGCGCTACAAGAGCGTGGTCCGGCCCACCGTGCTCTCCGCCTTCCTGGGGTACATCCTGGTCAGCGTGGGCCTGCTCTACGATCTGGGCAAGCCCTGGAACATCTGGCACCCGCTGGTGATGTGGAACCCGCACTCGGTGATGTTCGAGGTGGCTTGGTGCGTGATGCTCTATTCTACGGTGCTCGCCCTGGAGTTCAGCCCGGTGGTGCTGGAAAAGCTGGGAAGCTGGAGAATCCTGCGGATCGTCCGCGCCCTGACCCTGCCGATGGTTATCACCGGGATCCTGCTTTCGACCCTTCACCAGAGCTCCCTGGGCACGGTGTTCCTGATCGTCCCGAAAAAGCTCCACCACCTCTGGTACACCAATCTTCTGCCCGTGCACTTTTTCCTCAGCGCGGTCAGTGTCGGGTTCGCCATGGTGATCCTGGAAAGCTTTGTCAGTCACCACCTGTTCAAGAAAAGCCTCGAAACCAATGTCCTGCTCGACCTGGGGCAGTTCATGGTGGTAGCCCTGATGCTGATGCTGATCGTGCGGATCCAGGATGTCTCGTTCAAGATCGGCTGGAAGAATGTTTATGACGGGACTATAGAAAGCTGGGCTTTCATGACCGAAATGGCCTGTTTCGTCTTACCACTGCTGTTGGTTTTCATTTACCGCAACCGGATGAAAATGGGCATTATCGTGCTCTCCGCGGCATTTACCATGGCCGGCGTAGTCCTCAACCGTCTGAATGTCAGCATCATCGGCATGGCCCGCAGCGGAGGCTTCCGTTATTTCCCCTCCTGGGAGGAGTTTTTCCTCTCGTTCTTTCTGGTGACCATGGGAGTCCTGGTATTTATCCTCTGCGTCAAGTTTCTGCCAATTTTCCCGGAAGAGCCGGCGGAAGAGAAGCCGGCCGAATAACAAATTATCCAAGCCTGAGAAGCGGAGTCTAAATGTTCAAGAAACTATTTCTGGCGGCGCTGGTGCTTCTGGCGGTGGTCAATATCGTGCTGATCCGGGCCAATATGCGCCTGGGCTACGACATCGAAGCCAAGATCAATAAACCGCCCAAGATCCATGTCTTTCAGACCAAGTACAATGAGGGCACCCAGATAGTTTTCAACCACGAGGAGCACTCGCAGGGCTACGGACTCGAATGTATCGAGTGCCATCACGTGGAGTCCTGCGACCATTGCCATAAAAAAGAAATCATCCAGGTGGACATCGAGGAATCCAAGGTGGCGCTGCACAAGAACTGCCTGCACTGCCACCAGGCGCTGGAGAGCGGTCCGCGCCAGTGCGATGAATGCCACAAGCGGTAATTGTCCAGTAACCGGAAAGAAAATGAAAAGGGGCTGTCCCGGATAACCGGGGCGGCCCCTTTTTATTAGGCTGGCAGGTTCACCGCCGTGCAAAAACAACTTGGCCGGAATTCGCTGGAAAAATCCAGGCCTTAAAAAGACAAATCTCAGGCTTGCTCCAGGTAGTCGGCCAGCCGGTCCAGGCTTGAGTTCCATCCCTGCGGCGCCCCCATACGCTCGGCAAGCGACAATGGGACAGCATGGTGCACTGTGAGCTTCGTCTTTCCGCCCTGTTCGGTGAACGTTACTGTCAGCAGCGTTTCTTTCGGCCAGTCAGACATGCCGTATTGCGCCGGCTCGACCAGGTTGCCTTCCTCATCGGAGAAGCAGTCCGTGCAAACGATGCGCTCCGGCGCCACGATTTCGCGGTAGACACCCTTACACCAGATATCTTTGCCTTCGGCGGATCGCATGCAGCAGTGCCAGACGCCACCCGGACGAGGATCGATTGTGCAGTGCGGCGTCGTGAATCCTTTCGGTCCCCACCATTGGACAAAGTGTTCAGGCTCAGTCCAGGCTTTGAACACGAGCTCGCGCGGTGCATCGAAGATGCGCGTAATGACCAACTCCTGCTCCGCCTGCTTTGAGGCGGTATTACTCTTTCTTGCAGTCATGCCATTTATCCTTATCTCTGCGACTAGCGCAGTTTGTCTCAAGGTCAACCGGAAAGCTCAAAGCCGTGCCAGGTAATCGGCGAGCCGCTCCAGCATCTCGGTCCAGCCCTGCTTAGCACCGGTGCGTTTGGCAAGCGATTCGGAGACTCCGTGATGCAGAGTGACTTTCGTTTTGCCTCCCTGCTCGCTGAAAGTTACGGTCACCAGTGACTCTGAGGGCCACTCCGGGTCCATCCCATCGTAATACGCCGGTTCGACCGGATTGCCTTCCGGATCCGAGAAGGTATCCGTGTAAACCAGCTTTTCCGGCGCAACGATTTCGCGATACACGCCTCTACCCCAATAGTCGCGGCCTTCTGGCGAGCGCATGCAATAGTGAAATACGCCGCCGGGGCGGAGCTCGATCTTGCAGTGAGGCGTCGTGAATCCTTTTGGTCCCCACCACTGGACTAAGTGTTCAGGCTCTGTCCAGGCTTTGAACACGAGCTCGCGCGGCGCATCGAAGATACGTGTGATGGCCATCTCCCGCTCCGCCGGCTTTGTCGCGGTATTACTCTTTTTTGTAGCCATGCCATTTATCCTTTCTCTGCCGCAAGGGCAGATAATTATCCTGTTGACCGAAAGCCGTTCCTAAAAGGCGATTTTGAAAAGCTCGATTTGTCGTCCCGGTATGGAACAGCAAACGCCGGCTCCCGTGACGGAATCGGCGTTGTCAATAATCGGCACTTTACATATTCGCCAGGTGTTTCTCCAGGCGTCCAAGGTGCTGCTTTGCGCCTTCGACGGCCCCATACTCCTTGACCACCCGGTTGAGCTCCGCGGCAGTCTCGAAAACCGTGCGCATGGTCAGCTCAGTCTTGCCGCCCTTGCCGGCGAAAGTCACGGTCACCTGGAAGTGCACGGGCTCGCTATTGGCATCGCCGGTATGCGAGTAAGCCAGCCGCTCAGGCTTAACGACCTCGTTATAGATGATCTTGTTCTTATAGTCCACGCCATCGGGGCCGTGCATGACAAAGCGCCAGACTCCGCCCGGCCGCACGTCCATCTCGTATATGGTAGTCGTAAACCCGTTCGGTCCCCACCACTGCGCCACGTGTTCAGGCTCGGTCCAGGCCTTGAAAACCAGCTCGCGCGGCGCGTTGAAAACGCGGGTAAAAACGAGCTCCCGCGCGCTTATTTCCGTATCAGGACTGCTCTTTATCCCGGCCATGCTTTTTATCCTTTCTCTGCAGTTCGCGCAGATAATTGTCCAGGCGATCGAAGCTCGCCTCCCAGAAACGCCGATAGTGTTCCACCCAGTCGGCGACCTCTTTCAGCGGACCCGCCTCGAGGCGGCAGGGTCGCCACTGCGCCTCGCGGCCGCGGGCGATCAGACCCGAGCGCTCGAGCACCTTGAGGTGCTTGGAAATGGCCGGCAGGCTCATCTCGAAAGGTTCCGCAAGTTCCTTTACCGTAGCCTCTCCCGAAACAAGCCGGGCCAGGATCGCCCGGCGGGTCGGATCCGAGAGGGCGGCGAAAGTTGAGCTGAGGTGATCGGGTGGCATAGTGTATTTAACCTTTCATTTAATTAACCTGATGGTAAAATAACACAGACAAAAATTTTTGTCAAGGGCTTCCGCGGATTTTTTTCTTCATGGCGCTTAGCTTAGGGGATTGGCCAACCACTATTTGCCAGCGTCCCATCAGGGCATGTACATGAAATAGAGGCACATCATTAAGGTCAGCCCGAAGCCGGATAACAGGCACGGCCAGCCCCAGGGGTCTCTCTGCCTGGCCGTGTACCAGATCAGAATGCCGGTGAGCGCGAACACGATGCAGGAGGCGCTGGCCAGGTCATACAGGAAGCACCAGAAATCGTAAAGCGGCCCGGCTCCATAGACATGCGTGCGGTGGAAGCCCACCATAAGATAGCGGAAATGGCCGGCAGTAGTGGTGATCTGGACGCTCTGGCGGTCCGGGGCGACCAGGGCCTCGGTGCCGTATCCCGGGTGAAAAAAATTGATCCTCAGGCTGCCGTCTTTCAGCTCCCGCACCGGCTGGCGCTTCCCGTGGATATTGAACTTATCCTGAATATAAGCGCTCCAGGCTTCAGGAGTATCCACGCCGTCATAGCTCAACTTCTCCGTGACCACTGTTTTTTCCGGGTCTTTGTTCGGAAAAAGGTCTTCATGAACCAACACGAAACCGCTGAAGAAGTACATTACCAGATAGGAGGTGATTACCAGAGCGCTGCAGAGATGGATTTTCTGGATAGCGTTTTTCATGGTTAACCCCTGAGCCAGATAAAGAGCATAAACAGTATCGAGCCGCCGCTGCCACCCAGCAGCAGTATCCAGCCGAGCAGCTTGGATTCGCGGCTCCTGGCCCAGAAATAAATCCCGCTGGCTACGGCGAACAGCACAAAAAACATGCACACCTCGGTATAAACAGGCCAGACCTTGACCAGGATCGAGTTGGGAATCCGTTCCACGGCGTGAAGGCTCTTGTAGGCGGCCATAAAGCCCAGCCGGGTCTCCTCGACCTGGACCCGGGTCCGCTCCGGGTTGACCTTGACCGCGTAGGTCTTAGCCGGACGGTAGATATCGAAGGAGAAGCTGTTCTGCTCATCGTGGCGGTAGCGCCACGGGGGTGCCCAGCCCATCAGGCCCAGAGCATCCCTGATCGACTCGGCCAGCTTGAGATCATCCGCGTTGTCGGCTACCGTGATGCTTTTCTCCCAGGTGACTTTATCATTGTTGGGCTCGAAAAATGCGAAATGGTGGTTGAAATTGAGCGAGGTCAGGCCGAATACTATCAGGTAGCTCGCGCAAAACAATCCCAGATACATGTGGAGCTTGCCTAAAACCTTTCTCATCACACCTCCGGTTGAAAGAAATTTTTTTGCTCAATCCAGCGGGTTTGAAAAGTAATTCACTTTCTCAGTCAACTTTAACGATCTTGGCCGCCATGTCTTGGGAGACCTCCGGGCTGCGCAGTCTCAGCACCTCGCCCTCGGTGGCGCGGCGCTCCGGGCCGCTCCATTCGCCGCTGCGGGGATCGAACCAGCGCACCTCGAACTCACCGGGCCCGCTCCAGAGAAAGATGTCCACGGCAACAGCGCTGTCGTGGCCGGTGCGGTGCTGCAGGTAAAGTACGCTCAGCCTGCCGTTGGACAGGGCGTAACGGTTGAGCGGGTCGATCCCGCCGCCGTAGCCCACCATGGCCGGCCGCAAATCCGCAGGCAGGTCTTGCGCAAAAGCGGCGAAGTTGCGGAAATACTGGCGATCCTCGGGTCCGAGATAGGCATTGGCGTT
>MFIX01000238.1:27080-30881 GCA_001780825.1 Candidatus Glassbacteria bacterium RIFCSPLOWO2_12_FULL_58_11
GCCACTTGTCCGGGTCGCGGTTCGAGAGCCACCCTTTATTGCCGAATTCGGTGAACATGACCGGCTTACCGAAGCTTTTCAGGCGGGCGAACTCGCGGGTCAACTGCCCCTCGGTCTCCCAGGCGGGTATCGACATGTACATGTGGGCGGTAACCACATCGGGCCAGGCGGCCCGCGGACGCTCGTAGTTGGTGGTCAGCAGGTGCTGGTAGGGGTCCAGCCCGCGCACATAGGCGGCAATATTCTCCAGCCATTCATCCGGGGTGTAGGAGTCCTCGTTGAACAGCTCCCAGATATCGGTGTAAGCGGCCCAGCGGGCGATTGCATAGCGCAGGTAATGTTTAACCGGGGCCACAGCCTGCTCGTTGTGGATGTTTTTCCAGCCCTCCAGGTCCTTGTTCGTGCCGAATAGCGTATTATCGGTCTGCCAGAGGCTCATGTCCTGGAAGAGGATCAGGATAGTGGAAAAACCATATTGGCCGAGCAGACTGTAAGTGCGATCGAGAAGCTGGCAGGCCTCCAGATTGTAGCGGTAAGGCCCCAGTTCCCTGGTCATGACCTCACGGGCGCAGCCGGCCCGGGTGCCCTGGCCGAGCTGGATGCGGAACAGGTTCGCCGCGCCCTGGAAGGCCTGGAGGAAAGTGTCCATAGGCACGCTGCGCCACTGGCCGTGACCGGCCGGTGGACCATCCAGGCCCTCCTCGGCCGCGCCGCAGGGTTGGATGCCGACAGCGTAGAACGGAGTGCCGTCGCCGTATTGCAGACGGTACGGGTTGGCCGGGCTGCGCTCGAGAAACCCCTTGCCGGCCTGGCCCTGGCAGCGGAACCACTCGCGGCTTTCGGCGACAGCCCGGCCCTGGTTCATAAGGCTCAGCGAAACCTGCCAGGTTCCCTCCACCCGGGGCACGAAACGGAACTTCCATAGCGCTCCGCCATCGTAGAAGCCATCCACCCGCACCACCGGACTGCCCTCCGGCCCGGTGAATACCGCAGCGGCCTGGACCTCCAGGAAGGGGTTCTCGAAAGGCTTATCGCAGCTCAGCTCGAACTCGATCACGCTGTTGCGCGGAATGGTCCTGACCGGGCGCTCGGCAGCGTAGGAACAGGCGCTAAAGAGCAGCAGACCCGGCAGGAGCGACGATAACAGGAGGCGCAGCGGTCCGTTTTTGAATCCGGAGGTATGGAGCATTGGAATAATCTCCTCTTTACCGGTGGCTCAGCCGGACCCGCGGGCCTGAGGGCGGCGCATCCGGATGAAATTAAGCGGAGAAGGGGATAAGGTAACAGACGGTGCGCTTAAATAAAAGGACGTTTTTGAAACGGCGCTTGCAGCGGGCCGGGGTGCAAATCAGATAAGAGCGGAGTGGCAGCCCGGGCTTCCAGTCTGAGATATTAACTGTCAGAATGGCCCTGGGTTACAAAATTGCATAGTTCAGGCGCACCCTGATGATGGTTCGCGATCTTGAAGCGTGTTAAATTATTTGCGAAGACGGGCAATATACATTTGTGCGTAGGGGCGACGCATGCGTCGCCCCTACAGCGGCCGAGAAAAACCTGCCGTCTGGGAAATAGTTCAACACGCTGCTAGAGCGCCTTCAGGTACAGCTCCAGGCTATCTTCGACTGTCAGCGGGCGGGGGTTGGTGGGCGTGCAGTGGTCGCGGAAGGCTTTTTCGGCCAAGGGAGTAAGGTCTTCAGCCTGAAGGCCCAGCTCGCTCAGCCGCATGGGCAATCCCAGCTCGCTGAGCAAATCTGCAAAAAGCTCCGGCAAATCCGAACCGCTTTTCGCGCCGAGCAATGCGGCCAGCCGCTCGAATTTTTCCGGGCAGGCGGAATAATTGAACTCGAGCACATGGGGCAGGAAAATCCCGTTCAGGGTCCCGTGATGCAGCCTTCTGTCGGACAATGCGCCCAGGGGATGGCTCAGCGAGTGCACCGCGCCCAGGCCTTTCTGGAAGGCCAGGCCGGCCTCCAGGGAGGCGAGCAGCATCGCCTCGCGCGCAGGCCTGTCGCGGCCGTCATTTACCGCCGCCCGGATACTGCCGAACCCGCGTTCCAGTCCATCCAGGGCGATTGCCTCGGCTACCGGGTTCCACCGCGGGCTCAGGTAAGCCTCCACGCAGTGCGCCAGCGCATCCATGCCGCTGCCCGCGGTAAGCGCGGACGGCATGGAAAGGGTCAGCTCCGGGTCGCAGACCGCGGCTCCGGGCAGCAGGTGCGGGCTTAAGAATCCCAGCTTATCCCCGCTCTCCAGAGTCAGCAGGGCGGCGCGGCCCACCTCGCTGCCGCTGCCCGCAGTTGTCGGCACGGCGACCAGCGGCGGCAGGCTGCCGCTGATCCGCGAAACCCCGCCGCGCAGGATCGCATACTGCTCTAGCGGTCCCGGATGGCTGGCCAGCAGGCCCACTATTTTCGCCAGATCGATCGGCGAGCCGCCGCCCAGGGCCACGATACTGTCGCAGGAGTTCTGATAATAGGCTTCGAGCGCCGCGCGCGCGTTTTTTTCAGTGGGGTTGGTCTCCAACCGGTCGAACACCTGGGGCTGTCCCAGGCCCAGCCTTTCGACCATCCCCAGGCCGGCCAACCCCCGGTCCGTGATCACCAGCGGCCTTTTTCCGCCCAGCTTTTCCAGGATTTCCGAGACCCGGGCCACGCGGCCCCAGCCGAAATATATGTCGGTCAGGTATGACATGTCGGGCGGCTGCATCAGAGCCTCCCCAATTGAATTTCCAGCGGCTCCGGGGCCCAGTCCGCTTTCAGGCCCAGGTCGGCCAGCAGGACCTGGGCGCAGTTGTAGCCCGGCAGTCCGGTGATATTGCCTCCGGGATGACAGCAGGAGCCGCAGAGGTACAATCCATCTGGTTTTACCCGGTAATTTCCCGCGCCGGGGAAGGGCCGGTTGAAACCGATCTGGCCCTCGCTGAAAGAGCCGATCAGCAGGTCGCCGAAACGCATGTTGGGAAAGCTGCGCTCGACATCCAGCGGGCTGCGGGTGAAAGAGGAGATTACCCCGGACTCGAGATTGGGAGCGTATTTTTCCCACAGCTTGAGCATCCGCCGGCCATGGGCCTCCTGCTTTCGCTCCCAACTGGCGGGGCGGCCGTGAAGGCGATAGGGTAGTTTCTCCCACATGAAAGCGGTGTGGCGGCCTCTCGGCGCCTGGGAGGGATCGAATACAGTGGGGCAACTGCCCCACATGACAGTCCGGGGGATTTTGCCCTGCTCGTGGCAGCGGACAATCTCCGGGTACTGCGAGAAATGCTCGAGGCCCAGGATCACCATCAGCGCCCGGTCCAGCTCAGGCGCGCTCGCGGCGGCCCGGTAGCGCGGCGGCTCGCGCAGGTTCAGATTCAGGGCAAAGAGCGGAGCGATCAGGTTGTAGCGGAATTTTTCGGCGCGCTCGCGCCAGCCTGCGGGCAGGGACGCGGGTTCGAGCAGCTCGAGGAAAGTCTGATGCGGGTCGAGGCCGGAGGCGACGAAATGTCTGGCCTGAAAAATCCTGCCATCCGTGGTTTGCACGCCGGCGGCCCGGCCGTTTTCTACAAGTATTTTTTGCGGAGTCACATTGCAGAGGAATGTCCCGCCGCTCGATTCCACCGCTGAAACCAGCGCGCGGGCCAGGGCGGCGCTGCCGCCCGCGCAGATCTGCGCCTTTTTCGCCGAGGCCAGGAGCAGCGGGATATGATATCCCATGCCCTTGCAGCGCAGGTCCACCTCGCGCAGCCCATTGAAAAAGAGCAGCCCGGCCTGGATCACCGGGTTCTCGAACTCGCGCAAGACAAATTCCAGCGGCGAGAGCCGG
>MFIX01000239.1:0-147 GCA_001780825.1 Candidatus Glassbacteria bacterium RIFCSPLOWO2_12_FULL_58_11
GACTATGGTAATCATTGTATACCGCTCACGGCAAAAGCAGGTCAGCGGAGCGTATCGAGTCAAGAGAGAAGGCGGATCAGTCCGCTCAGAGCTCCAGTTTGCCGCTGCCGTGGGCCTCGATATATTTCATGCAGAATTCATCCTTGC
>MFIX01000239.1:201-2192 GCA_001780825.1 Candidatus Glassbacteria bacterium RIFCSPLOWO2_12_FULL_58_11
CGAGGTGGATATTTTCCAGCGGTATCCCATCCCCGGTGAGCTTTTCCACCAGATTGCCGGCCAGCCTCAGCTTGTCCTCCAGGCCGGTGGGCATGCCCTGGTCATCCGCGCACATCGCGATCACCGAGGTGCCGTAGTCGCGCACCAGCGGCATGAGCGAATCGTAGCGTTTTTTCTCAAGCGAGATCGAGTTGATCAGCGCCTTGCCCTTGTGAAGCTCGAGCGCCGGCCGGATCGCCGCCGGGTTGGGGCTGTCCAGGCTCAATGCGCAGCCGTATTTTCCCTGGATCGTTTTTACCAGCCAGCAGAGCAGGTCGGGCTCGCGCTCCGGGCCGAAAGTGCCGGCGTTCACATCCACGAAATCCGCTCCGGCTTCTAGCTGCTTGCCGGCCTCATCCAGGATAAAGTCCGTGTCCCGGGCTTCTACAGCCGGGGCGATCCGCTTGCGGCTCGAGTTGATCCGTTCACCGATAATCAGCATGAGATATCCTCCTGGTTCCGGGTCTGCCTGAAATTATTTTCGACATGTAATGGAGAACAAGCCATTGTGGTAAATATCAGCGGAGGCTCAGCGCTCCGGGAAAAACATCGACTCAGTGAATTCAGCCTGCCAGTCGGGCAGGGCGGCCAGCTCGACAAACTCCATCTCCGCGGCCAGACGGCAGGATTCTTCCAGCTTTCCCGTATCCAGCAGGGCCAGGCGGGCGCCCAGGCCGGCGGCATTGCCGATACTCTGGATACGCTCCAGGCCCACCCCGCTGATCAGCCCGATCCTGAGAGCGCTCGCCGGGTTCAGGTAATGCCCGAAAGCCCCGGTCAGCAGGACCTGGTCCAGTTCCGCGGGGGAGCGGCCGGTCAATTTGAGCAGGATGCGGATCCCGGAGGAGATCGCGCCGGCGGCGAGCTGAAGCTCGCGGACATCCCGCTGAGTGAACGTGACCCGAGAGGCCTCGCCGCGCTTCAGGGCCTGAAAGATCACGAACTCCCACTGGCCGTTCTCCCCTGTTTCCAGACGGCGGGCCAGGCTCCTGGCGAGCTTGCCTTTCAGTTTTTCCGGCGGCAGGATCCAGCCGCTGGTGTCGATAACTCCCACGCGCAGCAGCTCGGAAGCCAGGTCCAGCAGCCCTGAGCCGCAGATGCCGGCGGGAACTTTTTTATCGCCGATCAGGTGGAACCGCGGCTCGCCTTTGCCGTCAATCCAAAAGCGGTCGATCGCCCCCGGCTCAGCGCGCATGCCGTACCTGATCCGCGCGCCCTCGAATGCCGGGCCGGCCGCGGTGGAGCAGCAGAGCAGGCGGCCGCGGTCGGCCAGGACAATCTCACCATTGGTGCCCAGGTCCACCGCCAGGGACAGGCCATTATTCTCTTTCAGGCCGGCGGCCAGGGCCACCGCCACCAGGTCGGCCCCCACGTGCCCGGCCACTGTGGACAGGAATACCCCTTTGGCGCAGGGGGCCCCTTTCAGCCCCAGCTCTGCGGGCTGGAACTCGACGGCGCCGTTCACCCGGGGCAGGTAGGGTGAGCGGCCCAGGCTTGCCGGGTCCAGGCCCAGGAAAAGATGCTGCATGGTGGTGTTGCCCACTAGGACCCAGCGGTAGAGATAATCCGGCTCGACTCCGGCCTCGGCACAGGCTTCCCCGAGCAACAGTGCTATATCCTCGCGGACCAGGCGGCCCAGCTGCTCCAGGCCCTTAGGGCTTTCGATACAGTGGCTGATCCGGCTCATCACATCCGCGCCGAAAGCGGCCTGGCTGTTGGCAGTCGCGCTGCCTGAGAGGACTTTTCCCGCGGCCAGGTCGCAGAGGTAGAGAGCGATCGTAGTGGTGCCGATATCCACCGCCGCGCCGAGCACTTGAGCGGTGGTATCGCCCGGCTCCACCCCGATCAGACGGTCCTGTTCGGTAACCAGGGTCAGCTCCGGGTGTCCCTCGCCGACCAAGGAGGCGAACCTCCCGGCCAGGGAAAGCGGCAGGGGCGAGCGCGCCTGCGGC
>MFIX01000239.1:2208-21172 GCA_001780825.1 Candidatus Glassbacteria bacterium RIFCSPLOWO2_12_FULL_58_11
CTCCGGGGTAACCGGCGGTTCCCCTTCGGGCGGCTCGAGCCGCCCGCGGCAGCCGCCGCAGAGGCCCCGGCCCCCGCAAGGGGCGCTGATCAGCACCCGGTTTTCTCTGGCCGCTTGCAGCAGGGTGGTACCGGCCCGGACTTTAATTTCGGTCCCGGACGGCTTGAATTTGACGCTGTATTTGGGCATTCGAATATGCGGTGTCAGTTAAGGAGAGCAAAAAACGCCTCAGATAAAACATATCCCGAACCGGACAACCAGCCAGCCGGATTCGGGAATGTTTTCTCGCCTGGCCTGGAATAGCCCCGGACAAAGGAAATTCGCCGGGATACTGCTTGACAGCCAGGGCCGCCGTGCCTTCGCTCAGGCGGCTATTCCGAGCAGGGACTTGGCTTTCTCCACCGCGCTGCTGCCATCTGGAGCGTAGCCGTCAGCGCCGATTTCCTGGGCGAACTTGTCGGTGATCGGGGCGCCGCCAACCATGGTCTTGACCTTGCCTTTCAGGTCGGAATTTTTCACCGCGGCGACAACATCTTTCATCCCCATCATGGTCGTGGTCAGCAGGGCGGACATGAGAATCAAATCGGCCTTTTTGTCCCGGGCGGCCTGGATGAACTTATCCGCCGCGACATCCGTGCCCAGGTCGACCACCTCGAACCCCGCACCCTCCATCATCATCACCACCAGGTTCTTGCCGATATCATGCAGGTCGCCCTTGACCGTGCCGGCCACCGCCACCGCCTTGGCCTTGTAGTCGCCCTCGATCAGCTTGGGCTTAATAATTTCCATGCCCTGTTTCATGGCCCGCGCGGCGATCAGAACGTTCGGGATATAATATTCGCCGGATTTCCATTTGTTGGCGACAATGTCCATGCCCGAGACCAGCCCGGAGTTGAGGATCTCGATCACCGGGATATTTCCCTCCAGGGCTTGCCTGGTGAGCTCGGTCACCTTGGGGGCGTTACCGACAACCAGCGCATTACGGATATCATCGATCAAAGCCATAGAAACCTCCGGGCAATAAAGCGATTGATTGAGCAATGACGTTTTCAGGCGATTTGCGGGGAAATTCAGGCGCTGCAATCGAGCGGTTAACTTTCGATATATCAGTAACTAAGAATTACCAGAATAATAACAATCGCTGGAAAAATCCAGAAAATTTTGCAGGAAGAACTGCATTCTGTCCCGGGCGGCGGGTTACGCAGCCTATAAGCTCAGGGCCGCGGCCAGCTCGGCGAACCCGGCAAAGTCCAGCGACTGCTGGCCGTCGGAGAGCGCTTTCTGCGGCTCGGGATGCACCTCCACCATCACTCCCACCGCTCCGGCAGCCCGGGCAGCCAGGCTCAGCGGCTTGACCAGTGAGGCCCGGCCCGTGCCGTGGCTCGGATCGACAATCACCGGCAGGTGGCTCAGCTCGCGGGCCAGGGCCACCGAGTTGAGGTCCAGCGTGTTGCGGGTGGAGGTCTCGAAGGTGCGGATGCCGCGCTCGCAGAGCACCACGTTGCCGTTGCCGGCATCCAGAATGTACTCCGCGGCCAGCAGGAACTCCTCCAGCAGCGCGCTCATGCCCCTTTTAAGCAGGATCGGCATCCCGGTTTTGGCGGCCTCCAACAGCAGGTCGCAGTTCTGCATGTTGCGGGTGCCGATCTGCAGCATATCCGCGCAGGAGGCCACCAGGTCGAGATTGCTGACATGCATCACCTCGGTCACCACGGGCAGGCCGACCGAGCCGCGGACCTGGTTGAGAATCCCCGCTCCAGCCTCGCCCAGACCCCGGAAAGCATAGGGCGTGGTGCGCGGCTTGAAGATTCCGCCGCGGAACAGCGCGGCCCCCAGCCGCTTGACCTCGCGGGCGCAGGAGAGGGCCTGCTCCTCGCTTTCCACGCTGCACGGCCCGGCGATTACCGCGAATGGCCGGTCCCCGCCGATTTCCGTCCGTCCGACCCGCACCACTGTATCCTCGGGCCGCCACTCCCGGCTTACCAGCTTGTAGGGCTTGGAAACATGGATGATCTCCTTGACCCCGGGCATCAGCAGCACCTGATCGGCATCCACATAGCCGGTATTGCCCATCACCCCGATCGCAGTGCGCAATGAGCCCGGCAGCACCTCGGCCCGCATTCCGAGGGAGATGATTTGCTCCGCCACCGCGGCGATCTGCTCCTCAGTGGCGCTTTTTTGCATGACGATAAGCATGTTAATTCGCTCGCAGCGAGTTAATTTTTTTTTCAATCTGCTGATAAAGACAGATTATATTTGAAAAAATTACGTAACATTAGAAATTACATGTAATTGTAGGGGCGGGTTTCAAACCCGCCCCTTGTGCCTCGGGAAAATCACTGCATTGGAACAAGTCCAACGCACTTCAAAGTTCCCATAACGATAAGGGCGGCTGGCCGGCCGCCCCTGAAAGTCAATTACGAATAATATACAGATATCGGTCTAAAATAGTTCCTGCGCGCCCGAACCTAATCTTTCTCCAATATCCCGGGCCGGGTGATCCGCTGCGGATCGAGCGCCCTTTCCAGCTCCTCGGGTGTCAAAATCTTGCGGTCCAGGATTATCGCTTTAAGCGATTTGCCGCTGCGCATCGACTCCTTGACCACCTCGGCGGTGTTCAGGTAGCCGAGCACCGGGTTGAGCACTGTCGCGGTGCCCAGGCTTTTCTCGAAATACTCCCGGCAGCGCTGCGGGTCGGCCTCGATCCCGGCGACACATTTCGTGTTGAGCAGGTTCGCCGCCCGGGTGAGCAGTCGGGCCGATTCGAGTACGTTCTGGGCGATTACCGGCAGCATCACGTTCAACTGAAGCTGGCCGGCCTGGGCGGCAAAGGCCACGCAGGCCTCATTGCCGATTACCTGGAAACAGACCATCGCGGTCATTTCCGGGATGACCGGATTGACCTTGCCGGGCATGATCGAGCTGCCGGGCTGCAGCGAGGGCAGGCGGATCTCGGCCAGGCCGCTGGTGGGCCCGCTGGCGAGCAGACGCAGGTCGTTGGTGATTTTCAGCAGCTCCAGCGCCACGGCTTTCATCCGCGCGGCGATATCCACAAACACGTCCATGCTCGACATCGCCGCGAACAGGTCGGTGTCCGCCGAGAGCTCGAACCCGGTGAGCTGGCGCAACACGCCGATCACCCGGGACTGGTATTCGGGATGGGTGTTGAGTCCGGTCCCGGCCGCCGAGCCGCCCAGCCCGAGGACTCCGGCGCGGTTGAACGCGGTGCCGAGCCGTTTGGCGCACTTTTTCAGCGTGTGGCCATAGCCGCCGAATTCCTGGCCCAGGGTTATCGGCACGGCATCCTGAAGGTGGGTACGGCCGGTGGTGACCAGGTCCCGGAATGCGGCGGCCCGCTCCTCGAATGCTTTGGCGAGCTGCGAGACCTCTCCGATCAGCGTTCCGGAGAGCTTCAGGCAGGCCAGCCGGATCGCCGTGGGGACGACATCATTGGTGGACTGGCCCATATTGACCTGGTCATTTGGGCTGACCAGCTTGTAGCGGCCGCGCTCGCCGCCCAGCGCCTCCTCGGCCAGGTTGGCAAGCACCTCGTTGACATTCATGTTGAAACTGGTACCGGCCCCGGCCTGGTAGATATCGACCACGAAATTATCGTCCAGCTCGCCCGCGATAACCCGGTCCGCCGCTGCGGCTATCGCCCCGGCTACTTTCGGCTCCAGCAGGCCCAGGTCGGCGTGGACCAGCGCCGCCGCTTTCTTGATTGTCGACGCGGCCCAGGTCATCTCGGGCGGCAGGGTTCTTCCAGAGACCGGGAAGTTTTCCACTGCGCGCTGGGTCTGGGCTCCCCAGTATTTGTCCGCGGGGACCCTGACCTCGCCCAGCGAGTCTTTTTCGATCCGGTAACTCACCTCGGCACCTCAGGCTTTCAGCTTGGTGAACGGCAGCAGTCCGCCGGCCAGGATCACCTCGCGCTCGTAATCGCTCAGTTTGGCGACAACCTTGAACTTTGTGCCTTTGCTCTTGTTGGTCACAGTCATTGCTCCATCCCCGCTCTGCAAGGCGGCATGGATTCCCTCGAGCGCCAGCTCATCTCCCTGGGCCACCCCGGCGTAGTCGCTCTCGGAGGCGAAAACCGCCGGGAGGATGCCGAAATTGATCAGGTTGCTGCGGTGGATCCTGGCGAAGCTCTTGGAGATGACGGCTTTCAGGCCGAGATACATCGGGGCGATCGCCGCATGCTCGCGCGAGGACCCCTGGCCGTAGTTGTTGCCGCCGATAATGATCCCGCCCTTATGCTGCCTGGCGCGGGCCGGGAACTCCGGGTCGAGGTTGGAGAACACGTGCTCGCTGATCTTCGGGATATTGGAGCGCAGCGGCAGGACCTTGGAGCCCGCCGGCATGATGTCATCGGTGGTGATATTGTCCCCGGTGACCAGCAGCACTTTACCCTCGATGCTGTCAGGCAGGTTCTGGTTGACCGGACAGGGCTTGATGTTCGGCCCGCGCACCACCTCGACCTCCTCGCCCGGCGCTGCCGGCGGGATGATCATCCCGTCATCGATGATAAACCGCCTGGGCGGAGCCACCTCCGGCGGCCCGCCGGGGTAACGGGACACATCAGGCAGGACGCCCTCGAGGGCACCCAGGGCGCAGATCTCGGGGCTGGCCAGGATCACCCCCGCCTCCTTGCTGCCGCAGCGGCCCTTGAAATTCCGGTTGAACGAGCGCAGGGAGAGCGACCCGGTGGGGGGCACCTGGCCCATCCCGATACAGGGCCCGCAGGCGGATTCGAGAATCCGCGCGCCGCTGGCAATCAGCTCTTTAAGCCCCCCGCTGTCGGCGATCATTTCGAAGACCTGACGGCTGCCGGGGGTGACCGCGAAGCTCAGCTCGGGGTGCGCTTTTTTCCCCTTTAGAATCTGGGCCACCACCATCAGGTCGTGATAGCTGCTGTTGGTGCAGCTTCCCACGCAGACCTGCTGGATTTTAGTTCCGGCCACATCTTTGAGCGGGACCACCGCATCCGGGGAATGGGGCATGGCCACCAGGGGCTCGAGCTTGGACAGGTCGATCACCACCAGCTCATCATAGGCCGCATCCTCATCCGGCAGCATCTCGCGCCAGAGCTGGCCGCGGCCCTGGGCCTCCAGGAAATCCCGGGTCCGCTCATCGCTGGGGAAAATGCTGGTGGTGGCTCCCAGTTCGGCGCCCATGTTGGTGATCGTGGCCCGCTGGGTCACGTCGAGGCTTTTCACCCCGGGGCCGTGGTAAGCGAAAATTTTGCCCACGCCGCCCTTGACTGTCAGCCGCCGGAGAAGCTCCAGGATCACATCCTTGGCGCTGGTCCAGCCGGTCAGCCGGCCCTCCAGCCTGACCCCCACCACATTCGGGCATTTGAGGTGGAACGCTCCGCCGGCCATGGCCACCGCAATGTCCAGACCGCCCGCGCCGATCGCGATCATTCCCGCGCCGCCGCAGGTCGGTGTATGGCTGTCAGAGCCCAGCAGGATCTGTCCCGGCGCGCTGAAACGCTCCAGGTGCACCTGGTGGCAGATTCCATTGCCCGGACGGCTGAAAAAGGCCCCGACCTTAAGGGCCACGCTCTGCAGGTAGCGGTGGTCATCGGCGTTTTCGAAGCCAGTCTGAAGCATGTTGTGGTCCACGTAGCTGACCGAGACCTTGGTCTTGACCCGCGGTATGGCCATCGCCTCGAACTGCAGGTAGGCCATGGTTCCGGTGGCATCCTGGGTCAGGGTTTGATCCACCGTCACGGCGATTTCCTCGCCCGGCGCCAATTTTCCCTGGACCAGGTGCTCGTTGAATATTTTCTGAACGATGTTCTTTCCCATTTTCACTGGCTCCATACCGGATGTGATATACCCCAAGGTAAGAATCCGTAATTCTTACAAAAGTCCGAATGCAAGGCCCGTCTTCCGGGCATGCCGCCGGCAGAGCCGGGGCAATAGATTGAATCAGGCGGGCAACCGGCGCTCTGATAGCCCTTTGATTGCTAATATAAGCCCGGTCAGGGGAAAATGCAAAAGGGAGATGTCCGGGGATTTTCGGCGGCGGTGGACCGCCCTGCCGGCAGGCCGGGCGGGAATGACAGGCCGGAGCGGAAAAACACCCGGGAGCGCGGAGGTGTCGAACGTTGTCCGCGGAAAAGCTGAAGCTCACGGTACGGATTTTGCTCAAGCCTAAGCGGCAGCTGAAAAAATGCTTACCGGGGGAATGAGTGAAACGATGAATAAAATATTGCGTAAGGGCTGGATCAAGGCTCTGCTCGGCCTTTTCCTGATGGTTATGTTTTTGACCATGTCCTGCCACGAGAGCGCCCGGGCGCAGGGGGCGGGGGGTGGCGCCGGAACGATTTTTCCCAGTGTCAATATCGGGGTAGGGGCCTCGCAGCGTCCGGAAGATTTCGCGATTACGCTCCAGCTTCTCTTCCTGATGACCCTGCTGGCGCTGGCGCCCTCGATCCTGATCATGATGACCTGTTTTACCAGGATCGTGGTAGTCTTCCAGTTCCTGCGCCAGGCCCTGGGCACCCAGGGAATGCCCGCCAATCAGTTGCTGATCAGCCTGGCCTTGTTCCTGACCTTCTATATCATGAGCCCGGTCTGGACGGATATCAACGACAATGCGCTCCAGCCTTACCTGCGCCACGATATTACCCAGTCCGAGGCTTTCGAAATCGGGCTCAAGCCTATCCGCGCGTTCATGCTGAGACAGGTCCGGGAAAAGGACCTCTCGCTGTTCGTTTTCATGTCAAAGATGGAAAAGCCGGCCACGGCGGACCAGGTGCCGACCCTGGTTCTGGTGCCCGCGTTCATTATCAGCGAGCTGCGGATTGCATTACAGATCGGTTTCCTGCTTTACCTGCCGTTTATCATGATCGATATGATAGTTTCCAGCGTGCTGCTCTCGATGGGCATGCTGATGCTGCCGCCGATCATTATTTCGCTGCCTTTCAAGGTCCTGCTGTTCGTCATGGTGGACGGCTGGTACCTGCTGGTGAGCTCTCTGATGCGAAGTTTCAACTAGTGGAGGTAGTTTGAGCCAGCAATTCATAATTCACCTCGGCCGCGAAGTTTTTTTCACCGCGGTGCTGGTGGCCAGCCCCATGCTGATTGCCGGCCTGATCGTCGGCGTGACGATCAGCATAATCCAGACCGCCACCTCGATCCAGGAGCAGACCCTGACTTTCATTCCGAAGATCGTGGCGGTGGTGATCTCGCTGATTCTCTTTATGCCCTGGATGATGAACACGCTGCTGGATTTTTCGATCAACCTGTTGACCAACATCCCGGACTATATCAAGTGAGCAGGGGGTAGAGCGTGCTGAGGAAATCCGGCTCCCCGGATAATTCGCCGTGCCGGCCGTCGGGCCGGCCGCCCTGGCCAGGGCGGATCGAGGGTGCGCTGGGCCGCTGGGCGGCAATCTCCCAACCCCGGCGCCGGGTCTTTTACCCGCCCTCCGCCGACCGGAGCGAAAACGATGCAGCCGATCAGTGAAATCGCCCTCGGGCAGATAGAAATATATTCGATCATTTTCCTGCGGGTGAGCGGGATTATTTTCACCATGCCTTTTTTCGGCTCGGAGAATGTCCCCCGGATGGTACGGATCGGACTCTCCCTGGTTTTGACCATGGTGATCGTGCCGACCCTGGATGTCAGCGGGGTGGTCCTGCCCGATAACCTGCCTATGTATGTGGTGATGCTGTTCAAGGAACTGCTGGTCGGATTGATCCTGGGCTTTATCGCCCAGCTTATATTCAACGGGATACAGTTCGCCGGCGACCTGGTCGGCTTTCAGATGGGCCTGCGTATCGGGAATATCATCGACCCGATGAGCGAGGAACAGGTCAGCGAGATCGGCACCCTTCAGAACATGCTCGCCGTGCTGATTTACCTGAGTCTGTTCTGGGACCATTTCCTGTTCAAGGCGCTGGCGGGCAGCTTTCATGTCATTCCAATCGGCGGGGTGCATCTCGAGCAGCCGCTGGCTCTCGAGCTGGTGCGCATGAGCGCCGAGGTGTTCATCATCGCCCTGAAACTCGGCGCGCCGCTTCTGGCCGCCCTATTCCTGGCGGATGTCGCCATGGGCTTTATCGCCCGCACGGCTCCGCAGATCAACGTTTTCATCATCGGTTTTCCGGTGAAAGTCGGCGTGGGTATGCTGCTGCTCGGGATCAGCCTGCCGTTTTTCGTTTACGTGTTTACCAAGCTAGTGCAGGGCATGGAGAACAACATTCTGATCGCGCTCAGGTATTTATAACGGGAAGAGGGACCGGTGGCCGAGGAATCCCCACAGGAAGAACGGACCGAAGAACCTACTCAAAAACGCCTCGAGGATGCCAGGCTCGAGGGTAATGTCCCCCGCTCGGTGGAGCTTTCCAGCATGATGGTGCTGCTGACCGGCGTGGTGGGAATTTTCTTTTTCGGCTCAGAAATGTGGAAAGAGATGAAAGAAGCAGGCTATTTCCTGTTCAATAATGCGGTCTCGCTGGAAATCAGCCGCGACAACCTGCAGGACTATGCCAGCGCTTCCGGGTTTTTCATGCTCAGGGTCATGGGCCCGCTCTTTCTATTGTTGATGCTCGTGGGCATAGCCACCGGGATCGCCCAGTCCGGCCCCAATTTCACCTGGAAGCCCCTGATGCCCAAGATGAACCGGATGAACCCGCTCAAGGGGCTGAAGCGCACCTTTGCCTCTAGCCGGGCCCTGGTCGAGCTGGTTAAGAGCGTGCTCAAAGTGATTGCGGTGGCGGCGCTGGCCGTCTGGACCATCCGGGGCATGTTCAGCGATTACATCCGGCTGCTGGACCAGGAGGTCGGCCAGTTCTTTATCTACCTTATGCGCCAGATTTTCAACCTGAGCCTGCGAATCGCCCTGCTGTTGTTGCTGCTGGCCCTGCTGGATTATTTCTGGCAGCGTCATAAGCATTTCAAAGATCTGCGCATGAGCCATCACGAGATCAAGGAGGAGCGCAAGCAGCAGGAAGGCGATCCGATGATCAAGAGCCGGATCCGCTCCATCCAGCTCGAGACCGCCCGCCGGCGCATGATGCAGGATGTTAAAGAGGCGGATGTGGTGGTGACCAACCCAATCCACCTGGCGGTGGCGCTTAAATACGACCAGCTCAGGATGCGCGCGCCGGTGGTTGTGGCCAAGGGAGCGCGGCTGGTGGCCGAAAAGATCAAGGAAATCGCCCTGGCCAATAATATCCCGATCGTGGAAAACAGGCCGCTGGCGCAGTTGCTGTTCAAGGCGGTCGAAATCGGCGCCGAGATACCCTCGCACCTCTATAAAGCGGTGGCCGAGGTCCTGGCTTATGTTTACCGCCTGAAGAAAAAACGAATCGCCGTCTGAATAAACCGGCAAAAGTTGGAAAATTATGCGCTTCAATAAATACAGCGATGTGATGCTCGCCCTGGGTCTGGTAGGGATCCTGGTGGTGATGATCATCCCGATCCCGCCGACGCTGATGGACCTGGTGCTGACCCTGGATATCAGCCTCAGCCTGCTGATCCTGATAGTTGTCCTTTACACCACCGAGCCGCTGCAGTTTTCGGTGTTCCCGGGGCTGCTGCTGATGGTTACGCTGTTCCGGCTGTCGCTTAACGTGGCCACCACCCGGCTGATCCTCAGCGAGGCCTACGCCGGCCGCCTGATCGAGGCCTTCGGCACTTTCGTGGTCGGCGGCAACTATGTGGTTGGGATTATCATCTTCTCGATCCTGGTGATAATTAATTTTGTGGTTATCACCAAGGGCGCGGGCCGTATCGCCGAGGTGGCCGCCCGCTTCACCCTGGACAAGATGCCGGGCAAGCAGATGGCTATCGACGCCGACCTGAACAACGGCCTGATCGATGAGCACCAGGCGCGCGCCCGCCGCGAAAAAATCGATCGCGAGGCCGAGTTCTACGGGGCAATGGACGGCGCGGCGAAATTCGTCCGCGGCGATGCGATCGCGGCGATCCTGATTACCTTTATCAATGTCCTCGGCGGCTTCGTGATCGGCGTGGCGCAAAAGGGGATGAGCTTCCAGGATGCGATCAAGACCTATACCCTGTTGACCGTAGGTGACGGTCTGGTGAGCCAGATTCCAGCCCTGGTGGTCTCAACCGCCGCCGGCATCATTATCACCCGCGCCAGCAGCGAAAGCCACCTGGGCATCGACATCCAGAACCAGCTCATGGCCAAGCCGCGGGCGCTGATTATCACCGCCTCGGTCCTGACCTTTTTCGGCCTGGTCCCGGGCTTGCCGACCATCCCGTTTCTGATCCTGGCTGCAATTGTGGGCCTGATGGCCATGGGCGCCCGAAGCCAGATCGCCGAAACCAGGAAGGCCGAGGAGGAAGCCGAGGAAAAGAAAGATGAGGCCCCGCGGGATGTCAGCTCGCAGATCGAGGGCTACCTTCAGGTCGATCCGCTGGAGCTGGAGATCGGCTACGGCCTGATTCCGCTCGTGGACCTCGAACAGGGAGGCGACCTGCTGGGCCGGATTACCGAGATTCGCAAGCAGTGCGCGATCGAAATCGGCATCATTGTGCCGCCGATCCGCATCCGCGACAACATACAGCTTAAAAACAACGAGTACGTGATTAAAATCCGCGGGGTGGACGTGTCCCGCGGCGAGGTGATGGTCAACCAGTTCATGGCTCTCGATCCCGGCACGGTGACCGGGAAAGTCGAGGGCGTCCCGACTGTCGAGCAGGTGTTCGGGCTGGAGGCGCTCTGGATCAACGAGGACCAGAAAGAAAATGCCGAGATGGCTGGTTATACCGTGGTGGAGCCGCCGGCGGTCCTGGCCACACACTTGATGGAGACCCTCAAGCGTCATGCGCACGAAATCCTCAGCCGCCAGGATACCCAGACACTGCTCGATAACATAAAGAAAGAAAACGCCACCCTGGTCGAGGAGCTGATTCCGAATGTCATGAGCGTAGGCAGCGTGCAGAAGGTGCTACACAACCTGTTGCGCGAGCGGGTGCCGATCCGCGACCTGGTGACCATTCTCGAGGCGCTCTCGGATTATGCAGGCCAGACCAAGGACCTGAATACGCTCACCGAATACGTCCGCCAGAACCTCTCCCGGACCATTTTCAGCCTTTACCGGGACGCTGAGGGCAAGGTGACCGCCATTACCCTCGCCCCGGATGTGGAAAAGACCATTATCGATGTCGTCCAGTCCGCGGTAACCAAGGGCAGTTCGCTGGCCATGCCGCCGCGGTTCATCGAGCGGGTCACCTCCGCGCTCAAGAGCCAGGTGGACCGCATGAGCAGCGAGGGACTCCAGCCGCTGCTGGTTTGTTCGCCGACTGTGCGGCAGTACTTCAAGCGTCTGGTAGAGCCGGTTTTCCCCAACCTGGTGGTGATCTCCTATGCCGAGCTGCCCCAGACGGCTGAAATCGTGTCGTTCGGCACTATCCAGACAGAAAAGGAGAATGCGCTTAGATGAAAATCAAAAAGTACGTGGCCCCCTCGATGCGGGACGCCCTGGAAAAAATGAAGCGGGATCTCGGAACCGGCGCGGTGATCCTCGGCTCACGCAAGATCAGCCGGGGCGGACTGCTGGATTTCCTGGGCCGGGAGATGTTCGAGGTCACCGCCACCACCGAGGAAAACGTCCTGCTCGACCGGAAAAAAGCTCCGGCGGGCGGCGGACCTAACGGATCGCGCATCTCGGTGACTATCGGCGATGACGGCCCGGTCACGCGGCCCGCGGCCGCCGATTTCTCCTCGGTTATCAAATCCACTCTGGAGCAGAGCGGAACGCCGGCTCCTACGGCTGGCGCCGGAGGGCTGTCCTCAGGCGGATCGTCCAATGTCCACCTGCTGCGGCAGGAGCTCAAGGAGCTGAAATCCGCGGTGGGGGAGATGGCCGAACAGATCAAGTACCAGAAAATGCCTGCCCTGCCCGCGATGCTGAAAGAGATCTACAAGAAGCTCTCGGGAATCGAGCTGGAGGAGAGGACCGCCGTCGAGCTGGTGCAGAACCTCTACGGCCGTTACAGCGAAAAGGAATACGGGAACCGCGAGCTGGTGGAAAAATTCCTGATCGATGAAATCTCGCGGATGATCCGGGTGGTCAAGCCGAGCCCGGTGCGCGAGAAGGCTCCGCTGAAGATCGTTTTCCTCGGACCTTCCGGAGTGGGCAAGACCACCTGCCTGGCCAAGCTCGCCACGAGCAAGAAGTTTTACGGCGACCGGCGCGTGGCGATGATCACGGCCGACACCTACCGCGTGGCGGCTACCCAGCAGCTCGGCACGTTCAGCGAGATCGCCGATATCCCGATGGAGATCGTGCATTCCCCGCGGGACTTGACCCGGGCGCTGAAACACCACCAGGATAAAGAGGTGATCCTGATCGATACCGCAGGCGGCAGCCAGTACAACGATAAGCTGATCTCCGAGCTGAAAGAGCTCCTCGAGGCCGCCGACCCGGATGAGGTGCAGCTCGTGCTGTCGGTAAACACCAAGCCCAAAGACATGCAGCACATGATTAAAAGGTTCAAGATCAGCCAGAGCACACGGCTGCTGCTGACCAAGTTCGATGAAACCCTCACCTTCGGTTCCATCGTCGCCGTAGTCCGGGATTCCGGCGTACCGTTGAGCTATCTGACTTTCGGCCAGGAGGTGCCGGAGGATATCGAGCTGGCCGACCCGCTGAAAATCGCCAGGCTGGTGGTAAACAACGTATTTTGACAATCCGATAAACGGATCCTGAACGCTGATGCAGAGCAATATCCTTAAAATCTCGTTTCTGATGTCCTATCTGACGATGCTGATCTGCGTGGTCAGCGGGATTCCCTTTGTCACCTCGCTGTTCCGGTCGATCATCCTGATGGCTATTTTCAGTCTGGCCGGCCTGCTGATCCGCTGGTGGATGCTGAGAATGATCAGCGGACTGGGCGAGGAGGCAAAACCCGAGAGTTACGGCACCGAGAGCTACGAGGCGGAACCGGGCGGGGAGGAGGACTACAGCGCTGACGATACTGAATATGAGAACAACCTGGAACAGAGCAATAACGGATGATAACCTTCCCTCATGAAAGGGCCTATGCTGCATAATTATCAGACAGAAACGGTTGTGCGTAATCCAGAGGGCAAAATGACTGCAGCACAGAGGAAACCGCCCACGGACGCGGCGGCGATCAAGGCCGAGGAGCGGTCCCGGAAAAACGAACAGATCGAGAAGCTGGTCGAGGCCTACCGCCAGAGCGGGGACCCCAAGATCCGGGAGAAGATCCTGATCGCCAACCTGCCGCTGATCAGCTACATTTCTGAGCGGCTGGCGGTCTCGCTCCCGCAGTCGGTGGAGCTGGACGACTTGAAAAGCCTGGGAATCCTGGGGCTGATCGATGCGATAGAGAATTACAAACCGGAGAAGCTGGTCCGATTTACCTCCTACGCCGCCCTGCGGATCAAGGGCTCGATCATCGACGGCCTGCGCAGCCTGGACTGGGTCCCGCGCAGCGTGCGCAAAAAAGCCCGGGACCTGGAGAAGAACCTGCACCAGCTCGAGGTGGAGCTGGGTAGGCCGGCCAGTGAAAAGGAGATGTCGGTCCGGCTAGGGATCAGCCTCGAGGACTACCAGAGCCTGCTCGAAGAGGTCAGCCCGATTACTTTCCTCTCGCTCAACGATACGGTGTACGAGGATGAGGACCAGTCGATCAGCCTGGGGGATGTGATCGAGGACTCGGGTAACTTTGGGCCGCACTCGCTGCTCGAGCGCCAGGAGGTCAAGCATCTGCTGGTCGGCGGGATCAATTCTCTGCCCGAGCGCGAGAAGCTGGTAGTGGCGCTCTACTATTATGAGGGCCTGACCCTCAAGGAGATCGGCGAAGTGATGCAGATTTCCGAGTCGCGGGTTTGCCAGATTCACACCGAGGCCATGCTGAGGCTGCGCGGCAAGCTGAAATATACCCTCTGATTTTTGCGTGAACCATAAATTTGCTCACCGCGGGACTCGCCGGGAAAAGGGTAGCTTTTTCCCCCGGCGAAGGCCTGGGCGGCGGGCATTAAATTTGCATATAAAAGGTCAGTGAAAGCCACCGCGGAACAGTCCAAAAGAAGCCGCAGAGTGCGGCCAGCCCCCTTCTCGGGCTTCAGGACCGAAGCATTCGGCCTGAGTGAAAGGAGGGACCCCAATGGTGGTGCCGATTTCCGGCAACCTGAATTTTTTGCCGGTCAAAAGAGGAACCGGAAGTTCCGTCCGCGATCCGGAGAAGCTTAACTTCGAGGATATCTTACTCGACAAAGTCGAGCCCACGGACCAGGGCGCCGATCCGGGTGAGGAACAGGGCGGGAAAAACGCCAGGGAAAAGAACGCCGCGCGGCGCGATACTCTCGAGCTGAGAGACCGCACGGTGGAAAACGATTCGCAGGGAGGCGAAATCGTAGCTGCGGAGAAACTGCCGGGTCGAAGGATCGACCTGCGGGCCTGACCGCCCGGAACAGGCAGCCCAACTTATCCGGCACGGAAAACTGCTGACGCACATGAAAAAATCGCCCGGCATCGAACCCGCTCGCCTGAAAAGAATCACCCAGACCATAATCAATCTGCCGACCCTGCCGACAGTCGTGGCTAAGATGATCGAGCTGATTGATGACCCGAAAAGCTCGGCCCGCTCCTTAAGCCGGCTGATTAAGACCGACCAGGTGCTTACCGCCCGCATCCTCAGGCTGGCCAATTCATCCTATTACGGTTTCCCGAACCCGATCAGCTCGATCAATCTGGCCATCGTGGTCCTCGGTTTCGATACGATCAAGAATCTCGGCCTTTCGGTATCGGTGATCTCCCGCCTGGCGCGGGCCTCCAATGAGGATGAACTGCTGGACTATACCCGGTTCTGGGAGCACTCGGTCGGCGTGGCCGTGGCCAGCCGGATGCTGGCCCGCATGCACGGTTTCCGCGCCATCGAGAGCGAGGCCTTTGTCGCCGGGCTGATCCACGATATCGGCAAGGTCATTCTCAGCCAGTACCAGACCGCCAACTACTCGCGGGCCCTGCGCCTGGTGGCCGAGGAAAATATTTTGCTTGCCCGGGCCGAGGAAAAGGTGTTCGGCGCCAACCACGCCGAGGTCGGCCACTGGCTGGCCGAACGCTGGAACCTGCCGAAACCCCTGGCCGAGGCGATCCGGCTCCATCACCTTCCGCTGACCGCCCGGACCCGGCCCGAGCTCTGCGCCCTGGTCCATTTCGCTGACATCCTGACCCGTGCGGCCCGGATCGGCAGCGGCGGCGACCCGCTCATCCCGCCATTTTACCGCGGAGTGCTGCACGCCCTGCCGCTGCAATTGGACGAAAACGGCAAGGTGGACCTGGATTATTACCTTGCCGCCATGCGCGAGGAAATGGAGAACGTCGATTCCTTCGTCAATATCGTCCTGGGCCGACTCCCGGTCGCCGTGGACGAGGAAGAGGAGATCGGCGGCTCCCGTACTTCGGTCCTGACCGCATAATTTTTCCCGGTGCGATATTTTATTTGATTTGCTGTTCGGCAAAATTTTCCGCTTACCCCGCTTTTTCCAGCCGAATGAAAATCCTGAATCCCGTCTGAACCCTTGAACTGCCTGTAATTCGGCCATCCTGAGCCGGTCTCCCCCGTGGCACGACTATTGCTCAACTCATCCCCCAGATAAGGCCGGGAAGCACCGGAAACCGGCGCTCCCGCCGCAACTATCCGTAATTTGAGCCTGCTTGAACCAGTTGGGGTAACTGCCATGAAGAAGATATATGGTCTGACGGCGCTCCTGATTCCGCTCTGCCTGCTCGCTTTCCGCGGGGGCCGGGCCGCCGAGATTACCGATCTGAAGGTATTCAGCGATAAGGACTATGTCCGGATCGCGGTCAGTCTCGATGTGCCGGTGGTGACCTCGGTGGAAACCAAAGCCGCGGATAACCTGGTTTTCGTGCACTTCGAGGGCACCGGGATCGATAAGCTGGGGACGCAGTCATTTTTATATGAAAACAATCCGCATCTCGAATCGGTCAGCTTTCTGCCGCTGGGCAACGGCTCGACAGTCGCCCGTTTCAAGGCCCGCCACCCCTTCCGGGTGCGGACTTACGACACCAGGTACCCCCAGCGCTTCATTCTCGAGCTGACCCAATCCGAGGCCGAGGCGGAAAAGGGGAATGCGCCCCGCGGCGTGGAATCCGGCTATTACAGCCGGGGCGTTGACAATATCAGAAAAGGCAGCTACGATGCGGCCCTGATATCTTTGCGCAGCGCTATCCGGGCCGGCCAGAATGTGCCCGAAAGCTACTTCCAGTCCGGTCTGATCCGCTACCGCCTTAACCAGCTGGACAAGGCCCTGATCAATTTTTCACGCGCCGAGGGCAGCGCCGAGTATGGCGCCGATGCGCTGCTGCTGCAGAGCTGGATCCACTACCGCAACAGCGATTCCCCGCGGCTGGCCGCCTGCTGGCGCAAGTTCGCCGCCCGCGTACCGGAAGAGTCGCGCCGGGAGCAAGTCGCCGCCGGCCGTCCGGAAGTGGACTACCGCGCCCTGGTCGAAGCAGTTAATACTGCCGATAAAGTCACGGAAGCGGATGCCGGGCCAGAGGCGCCGGTTCTACAGGTTCTCTCGATCATGGATCAGCCGCAGGCTTCCGCGGCAGTTCAGCCCGGCGATTCGGCGGCCGTCCTTTTTCAGGCCGGACTCCAGGCCAAGGACAACGGCGACCTCAAAGAGGCCGCCAGGCTGCTCGAAAAGGCGATCACTTTCGATAAGCAATATTCCCAAGCCAATTTCGAGCTCGGGGTAGTCTATAAAGCTCTGGGCCAGACGCGGCAGTCCGCCGAATATTTTGAAAAGTCGCTGGCCCTCCATTCAGGAATCGCCGCCAATGAGCCTGCGGAGGTGGAGGGAGAGCCGGATCCGGGAGAGCCGGACTATCCGGCAGCCTCGGCCACGGCACCGGAGGCGTCCGCCTTATCGCTGGCGGAAGTACCCGGCGGGGCGCAGCTCGAAGCCAGTCCGGCGGGAGAGCCGAGTCCTGCCGCCGCCGCTGTTGAAAAAACCGGACCGGCGACTGCCGCTGTGTCCGCGGCGGAAAAAGTCCTTCAGACTCCCGCTCCGGCGGTCCGGACCGGCTGGGCCGGGAGATTGGACTCCTTTCTGAATGTATTGCGCGGATTGGCGGCGGACGTAGTGCAATTGCCGAATGTGGAGCTTTTGCGGAGCCAGGTGAAGACACTAACTATAATCATGGGCATCCTTTTTATTATGACTCTGCTGGGCGGCAGGCTGATGCGCTACAGATTGGTCAGGCCCGGTGGTCCGGTACTCGCCGTGGCCGGCGCTTCGAGTGCGTTTCAGCCGCCCTCTTCGATGAACAGGATAAGCGCTCCGGTCCGGGCCACCCCGGCCAAGAAGTTTGAGGTCGGGCAGGTGCTGGCCCGGGAGCTGGCCGCCAAGCGCAAGGCAATCGAGCCGGTTGCCCAGGGCGAGCCCGCCGGCCTGGCCCTGCACCTCCAGCCTGTCGGCAACCGCGGCATGTACGGCGCGGATATTGCCCGCCGGATCAAGCAGGAGCTTTCCCAGGAAAGGCCCCAGGTGTTGGCGGACAATTCGGCGGCCACCATGTTCCGGAACCAGCATGATGACCTGCAAACCCGCCTGATCCGCCAACTGCGCAGCAAGAACTGGACGGTCAGCGATATCGCCCAGGAGATGAACCTTTCGCGCGAGGAAATCAAGTGGGCCCTCGCCGGAAACCCGGGCCAGGTGGAGCCGGAGGACCGCGCGCCGCAGGCCGCGCGGAAAACGGATGAAAGCTACGGCCAGTTGCGCTCGTTGATCAGTCAGCGGCCGGTGGACAGTCAGCCGAAAGGCCGGTCCGATATCGACCGGGAAATCGACCTGGAACTAGAAATCAATGTCTGAAAAGACGATAAAAATATCGAATGTTCCGGCCGCTGAATGTGGCTGCAGCCGTAACGCCGGTCAAGCCCGGAATCCGGCCGGTCTCTGGAGCCGCAGCGTAAGCCTCCCCGGAATGATTATAGAGTCGCTCCTGGCTGTCGCGCTGCTGCTTTGCGCCGCGCGAGGCCTGGAAGCTCAGGACCCGCCGGCCAGGCTGGACCCGCCCACGAAAGCGACCTTGTCCCTGGAACAACTGATTTATCCGCCATCCAGCCTGTGCCTCCTCGAGGCCCGGGGTGCGGCGATCGAGTATCCTTTCCAGGCCGATTATTTCCGCAAAGACCTGCTGGCATACCTGCGCTCGGCCGATTACCTGACCGTCAAAACCGAGGAGGAGGTCAGCCCGATCATCTCCCGCAACCGGCTTCAGGTACCCGAGACCTACGAACAGAAAACTCTGGCACGGATCTGCCAGGTCACGGACTGCGAATACCTGGCCTATCTGCGACTGATCGCTTTTGAAAAGGATCTGCATGATGGCTTTACAATTCCGGTCCTGTTGCATCGCAACAAGGTCACTTTTTCCGCGGAGCTGGATGTCGCTATTGTGGACGGCAAGACCGGATCGCTCCACTATTCGGATAAAGTCATCGGCCGCGGCAGCGCCAGACGGGGGCTCCAGTTATATCCGGTAACCGAGGACCCGGCCCTGCACCTGAATTTCCAGGAAAAAGAAACCCTGGCCCGGATGTGTATGCAGAACCTGGCCCGCCGCACTTTCGAGGCAGTTCTGGCCGGCATCCACAAGACCCTGGGCGACAAGTTTATCTGCTATTGGGGCAGCGAGGTGCATATCATTTCCGAAAAGACGGGACTGTGCCCGATCTGCGGCTCGCGGCTGGTGAAAATCAAGCGCTGAGACCGGCCCAGTCCGGCGACCGCGGGGAACTTTTTCCGCCGTGCGGGCCGGGTAACAAAAGGCCGCTCTGCAATTCCGGACGAAGCGGATAAAAAGAAAATGCCAAAAGGGCGGTTAAACAATCGCCCTTGTTTTTTTGCGCAGTCAAAGCCGTTTTCCTTCCTGTTCAGGCCTCCGGGCGGTGAAGTTTTGTATATAGTTTTCAC
>MFIX01000240.1 GCA_001780825.1 Candidatus Glassbacteria bacterium RIFCSPLOWO2_12_FULL_58_11
AAAAATAAAGGCTTACCTTGACTTCGATTACCAGGCGGCTGTCCTCGGACCGGGCGGTGAGTGTAAACTTTCTGCCGCGGCCGAACCGGTCGCTTATCTCCTCCTCGGCCAGCTTGCCCCAATCGACTGTCAGCTCCGGCACGATTCCATTCGCCTGGATCCAGAAAGAGGGCCGGGGAGCCGACTCGGATACCAGGGTGAGCAGACGGCCCGCCCGCCTGAGCGAGGGTATCAGGCACAGGCGGCGGGTTATGCGCAAGGCCAGGCTGTCGTTTTCGATTACCAGGCCGGATTCGGTCAATGTGCCGCGGATGGTCCCGGCCGGAGCCGCCCGTAGCGCGGCCTGCGCTTTTGCCTCACTCAGCGTTGCCACACAGAGTAAAAGAAGCAGCAGCGGGACAAGGTCTTTCAACCAGGTGCTTTTTCGTTCGGCGGGGCTCAATTTTTGTATTCTCCCGCGGATCGACTGCAGTGAAAAATATTACGTTTCGGGCAGCGCCGGAATTGCGTTATCCCTGCGGCCAGGCTATATTTTTTTCTCGCCGAAGTATGTCCGATTCGGATTGTATTTTCAAGGAAAAGATTTTTTGAGCCCGCCTGATCCTGCCTTACCGTTAATAATTAACAGCCTGAGCTTTTTAACAAGTCACGACCTTCCAGGAGCCTGTTATGAAATTGTTCGCCTTTAGTCCGACTCGGATGTTTACCGAAGTACTGGTCCTGTTATTCATTGTCTCGGGTTGTGCCGGACCAAAAGAAAGTGCGGATAAAACTCCCCCCTCCGGAGAGACCGGCCGCTGGGAGGTTATCGGACCAGGCGGCGGGGGCTCGATGTTCACGCCGACTGTCGATCCCGCGGACCCGGAGCACGTGTTCCTGCGCTGCGATATGACCGGAGCGTACGTGACTTTCGACGGCGGAAGCTCCTGGAAGATGCTGAACCTGCGCACCGTGGTCCAGGATTTCGCTTTCGACCCCCTCCAGCCCGACCGGGCCTATGCGGCCAACCAGGGGCTGTACGTCACCGAGGACCGCGGCCTGAACTGGCGGCTGATCTATCCCTCCCCGGACAAAATCCTCGCCGAGCGCATGGTGAATGACCACGCCGCCCAATACTACCAAACCGGAGACAGCCTGACCGAATTCTCGCTGATCGATAAAGTGCGGGTCGATCCGGAGAATAGCGACCGCCTCTATGCGGGCTGGGCGGCCTTGAGCGTCTCGCGGGACAGCCTGCCGCCCCTCGCCCTCGGCGATTCTACCGCCATCCTCTACTCCGCCGACCGCGGCGCGAGCTGGCGCAAGCTGGGCCGGGTTTTCGGCCGGCACGTGCTGGCGCTCTTTCCCGGGAGCTGGCGGGATAAGCCGGATGAGGTGACTGTCGTGACCGACCGCGCCTGTGTCAGGATTTCCACTGTTGACCTGAAGCGGGAAGAGCTCCGGCTGCCGGCGGAGAGCCTTATCGCCGCGGCCGGAGGAAAGGGCGAGAAAGGGAGCGTACTCTACGTTCTATCTTCTTTCGATAACGCAAGCGGCAAGCCGGCCGGCGGCGTGTTCCGCTCCACGGATTCCGGCGCGAGCTGGGAGGCGGCGAACGCGGGACTGCTCGAGGACTGGAAGCTCAACGGCAAGCTGCCCTTTTTCAACACCCTGGGGGTCTGCGAGAGCGTTCCCGAGGCGGTTTACCTCTCCTGCCGCTCGTACCGGGCCGGGAAAGCCCCGGAGGAGCTGAAGGAGCATTTCGGCGTCCTGAAAAGCCTGGATGCCGGAAGGAGCTGGGAGTGGGTTTACCGCAGCGATGGAAATAGGGTTTTCGGGGACAATTACCGGGGCTCCTGGATGGTCGAAAGCTACGGGCCGGGCTACACGGGTAATCCCCACGGGCTGGGTGTCAGCCCGGCCAATCCGGACATCTGCTACAGCACCGACTACGGCCGGGCGAGCCGGACCCTGGACGGCGGAAAGACCTGGGAACAGCTCTACGCCGATAAACTGCCCGGAGGCGGCTATTCCACCCGCGGCCTGGATGTGACTACCTGCTACGGAGTGCATTTCGACCCGTTCGATAAAAACCACCTTTTTATAACCTATACCGATATCGGACTGTTCCAGAGCCATGACGGCGGCGCGAGCTGGGTCCATTCGTTAAAAGGGGTCCCGGAGGATTGGTGGAACACCTGCTATTGGCTGGTTTTCGACCCTTCGGTGAAAGACCGGATCTGGTCGGTATGGGGCAATGGGCACGACCTGCCGCGCCTGAAGATGTTCCGCAGGCCGGGCTTCGTGGATAATTTCCAGGGCGGAGTCGCCCTTTCCGAGGATGGAGGCCGCACCTGGCGCAGGGTGACCAGCGGAATGCCGGACAACACCGACTGCACGCACATCCTGCTCGATCCCTCCAGCCCGGCGGAAGCGCGCACGCTCTATGTCTGCGGGACCGGGCGGGGAGTTTTCAAATCCACGGACAGCGGGGCGAGCTGGAAAACCGCCAACCAGGATCTGGGTGAAAACCTCTATTCCTGGGAAACCGTGCGCCTGCCGGACGGGACGCTCTACCTGTTGATGATGCGTGCCCTGAAAGACGACCGGATATTGGGCGGCGGTCTCTACCGCAGCAAGGATGGAGCTGAGAATTGGAGCCAAGTCGAGCTGCCGATGGATGTCACCGGGCCCAACGGCCTGACTTTCGACCCTGAAGACCCGGAGGTCCTTTACCTGAGCTGCTGGCCCAGGCCTTCCGGAGGCATGGAGCGGGGCGGGGGGCTGCTGCGCAGCGTGGACGGAGGGAAAAGCTGGAAGCGCATCTTCCGCGGGGATACCCATGTTTACGCCGCGGCGCTGGACCCGGCAAATCCGGAGACGGTGATTATCAACACTTTCGACAGCGCGGCGTTCCGCAGCGAGGACCGCGGCCTCACCTGGCGGCGGCTCGAGGGCTACGACTTCAAGTGGGGCCATCGTCCCATATTCGATCCCCATCACCCGGGTATGCTCTATCTCACCACTTTCGGCGGCAGCGTCTTTTACGGCCCGGCAACAGGTGTACCGGGAGCGAAAGAGACTATCGAGAATTGGACGCCCACGTGGCGCTGGGATGATTACACGGGCGAGGGCGAATAAGGGCTGGTGCGGAGGGTAGTATTATATCAGAAAAAACAAAGAAAAACGCAGGGGTGGAACTGCATTAGCGTTGAGTTGTTATTGATGACAAATACTTTTCAGCATGTTTTGAATGACACACCCTTTCGACTGCGTCGCCACCCCTGGTTAAGAGGGGAATTAAATGCCTGTCTTTCGGGCAATTGCGCATGGACCGGGCGACAGCGGGAAAAGTCCCCTCTAGCAAGAGGGGCGGCCCCGATAAGATCGGGGCCGGGGTGTATAAATCTCTCAGATAGATTTGGTATCTGATTAAATCCCTCTTTTGCAAAGCGGGGGGATCTTTCCTTCTCCTGTTATTGCTGAAAATACCTGTATTCCTGGAGCGCGCGATGACCTTTATTGACTATGCTATCATTGCCGGTTATTTCGCGGTCATGCTGACAATCGGCCTGCTGCACATGAAACGGGCCTCGACCAGCGTGCGGAGCTATTTCCTGGGCGACCACAAAATTCCCTGGTGGATCACCTCGATGAGTGTCGCCATGTCCTCGATTGATATCACCGGCACGATGGTCAATGTCTCGATCTTCTATTTCATGGGCGTGCGCTCCTTCTGGTACAATATCTGGATGGTCAGCCTGATCGCCCTGGCCTGCCACCTGGGCCGCTGGATCAGGCGCTCGAACGTGGTGACCGCGGCCGAATGGATGAGCACCCGTTTCGGCCCCGGCGGCTCCGGCGAGCTGGCCCGGCTCACTATCGCCATCGTCTCCATGGGCACGCTGATCGGCTACGTGGCCTATGCCTATGTGGGCGTGGGCAAGTTCGTTTCCTGGTTCGTGCCGGCCATTCATCCGGACCCGGAAGTCAACGCCCAGATCCTGGGGATCCTGGTGATCGGATTCACCGCCCTTTACGCCATGCTGGGCGGTCTGTACAGCGTGGCCTACACCGACCTGATCCAGACTTTCATCCTCTTCCTGACCTCGGTCTATATCTCGGTCACCGCTTTCATTAAGGTAAGCCCGGAGTTTATCGCCGAGCACACGCCGTCCGGCTGGCAGGAGTGGGTCCCCACGCTGCGGATCGACTACATGGCGGACAAGGCGATGGCCGGTTACCCGTCCGGAGCCTGGGAGGTGTTCTGGCCCTGGATGATGATGTGGTGCTTCCAGTCCCTGCTCGCCTTTTTCAGCGGCCCCGGCGTGGGCCAGGGCATGCAGTTCATGCTCTCTACCAAAAGCGCCCGCGACACCTGCAAGCAGGGGATGGGCTGGAATTTCCTCAGCTTCCCCCGCTGGACCCTGGTGGTCGGGATCACCCTGCTCGCGCTGGCCACCCCGCATATCGATATCTCGGATACCGACATGGTCCTGCCGCAGATGATCGACAGCCTCATCCCCTGGGGTTTCAAAGGCTTCGTGCTGGTGGGCTTCCTGGCCGCGTTCATGTCCACTTTCTCGATCAGCATCAATAACGGCACCTCCTATGTGATCCAGGACATCTACACCCGCCATATCCGGCCCCAGGCCGGCCGGCGGGAGTTCATGACAGTCACCTATGTCAGCTCGGTCCTCTTTGTCGCGGTCGGCGTGCTGCTCGGCACGACCATGCACAGCGCTCTCGAGCTGGGAGTCTGGGTCTTCATGATCCTGGGCGGGAGCATGCTGGTCTCGCTGGTGCTCAGATGGTACTGGTGGAGATTCAACGGCTGGGGCTTCGCTTTCGGGATGATGGCGGCGTTCCTGATGGCGGCGCTGCAGAAAGTGATCCAGACCAGCCTGGGCTATGTCTGGCCGGACTACGCCTTTTATTTCCTGATGACCGCGGTCTCTTTCGTGGTGGCGGTCGGGGTGACCCTGCTCACTCCGGCGACCGACCGCGAGACCCTGCTGGAATTCTACCGGAAAATCCATC
>MFIX01000241.1:0-83 GCA_001780825.1 Candidatus Glassbacteria bacterium RIFCSPLOWO2_12_FULL_58_11
TGGGGCTGCTGGCGGACCATTACTGGCTGGATTCACGGGCACTGACTGGAATGACCGGTATGGCAAAGAAAGTCCTGGAAATG
>MFIX01000241.1:114-3999 GCA_001780825.1 Candidatus Glassbacteria bacterium RIFCSPLOWO2_12_FULL_58_11
GTTTGCAGTACTCGAAAAGCCCCTACCTGCTTCAGCACGCCGACAACCCGGTGGACTGGTATCCTTGGGGCGAGGAGGCGTTCGAGAAGGCCCGGCGCGAAAACAAGCCGGTCTTTCTCTCGATCGGCTACTCGACCTGCCACTGGTGCCATGTCATGGAGCATGAGTCTTTCGAGAATTCGACAGTCGCCGCTCTCATGAACGAGGCCTTTGTCTCGATCAAAGTGGACCGCGAGGAGCGCCCGGAGATCGACAAGGTTTACATGACAGTCTGCCAAATGCTAACCGGCGGCGGCGGCTGGCCCCTGACCATTATCCTGACTCCGGACAAGCAGCCGTTCTTTGCCGGGACCTACTTTCCGAAGAGCGGCCGTTACGGCCGGATCGGCATGCTCGAGCTGGTGCCCCGGGTTCGCGAGCTCTGGCGCACCCGGCCCGAGGACCTGAAACAGGATGCCGGGAAAATCACCCGGGCGCTCGAGGAGACCGCCGCCGGCGATTCCGTTGCCGAGCCGGCCCGGCTGGACCTCGACCGGGCCTACGAGGACCTCGCGGCGCGTTTCGACAGCGCGAATGGCGGGTTCGGCGGCGCGCCGAAATTCCCCACCCCGCATAACCTGAATTTCCTGCTGCGCTACTGGAAACGGACCGGCGAGGAAAAGGCCCTGGCTATGGTGACCAAAACCCTCGAGGCCCTGCGTCTCGGCGGGATCTGCGACCACCTGGGCTATGGTTTCCACCGCTATTCCACGGATGCGCTCTGGCGGGTGCCCCATTTCGAGAAGATGCTCTACGACCAGGCTTTGATCGCGATCGCCTGCCTGGAGACTTACCAGGCTACCGGCAAGCCGCTTTTCGCTGAGATGGCCCGCGAGATATTCACCTATGTGCTGCGCGACCTGCGCGCTCCGGAGGGCGGGTTTTACTCGGCCGAGGATGCCGACAGCGAGGGCGAGGAGGGCAAGTTCTACCTCTGGACTGTCGAGCAGGTCCGGGAGGCGCTGGCTCCTGAGGAGGCCGAGCTGGCCGTGCGGGTGTTCAATCTCGCGCCGGAGGGCAATTACAGCGATCCGGCCGCGGACAGCAGCAGCGGGGCGAATATTTTATATCTGAAAAAAGATATACCCGCCCTGGCCGCTGAGCTGGGGTTTAAACCCGAAGAGCTGGCGGAAAAACTCGAAAAAGTGCGCGCCAAATTGTTCGCGCTCCGCGAGAAGCGGGTGCACCCCGGCAAAGATACCAAGGTGCTGACCGATTGGAACGGCTTGATGATCGCCGCACTCGCTCAAGGCGCCAGGGTGCTGGATGAGCCGCAGTACGAAAAAGCCGCCCGCAAGGCTGCCGCCTTTGTTCTCTCCAGCCTCCGCGACAGCCGGGGCAGGCTGCTCCACCGATTCGCGGATGGCGAGTCCGGGATTACCGCCAACCTGGATGATTACGCTTTTACCGTCCAGGCCCTGCTCGAGCTCTACGAGACCACCTTCGAACCTTCGTACCTGAAAACAGCGCTGGAGCTGAACCGCGACCTGCTGGCCCATTTCCAAGACTCAGGCGGAGCCGGAGGGTTTTATTTTACCGCGGAGGATGCCGAGGCGCTGCTGGTGCGCCAGAAGGAGTACTACGATGGGGCGCTGCCCAGCGGCAATGCGGTGGAGGCCCTGAACCTGCTGCGCCTGGGCCGCCTGACCGGCGACACCGCCCTCGAGGAGAGGGCGGCCGGGCTGCTCGAAACCTTTACGCCGCTCGCCCGGCAAGCGCCCTCCGGGTTCACCCAGTTTCTCTGCGCCGCCGATTTCGCGTTCGGCCCCACGTTCGAGATCGTGATCGCCGAGGGCGGGGACAGCTCCGGGGCGGCCCGGATGCTGAAAGCCCTGCGCTCGCGCTTCCTGCCCGGTAAAGTGGTGCTCCTGCGGCCCGCGGGCGACAGCCCGGAAATCTGCCGGCTGGCCCCCTTTACGAGCACCCAGAGCAGTATCGATGGCCGGGCCACCGCCTATGTCTGCCGGAACTATAATTGTAAACTTCCCACTACGGATGCTGTGGAGATGCTTTCTCTGCTTGAGGAGGAAAACCACGCCGACAAGTGAGCTAATTGCCCGGGGCCGCTGCGCCGGGCTTTTCGATTTTTCACCCGGACTCGATTCAGGCAGGATTTTATGACCGATTTGATTTCCCATGCCCATGTAACCCGCGGGGACTATTTTTGTGTGGAGAGCCAGCTTTCGCCCTGCGGGCTGGTTATTTTCGGCGCTTCGGGAGACTTGACCCAGCGAAAGCTGATTCCCGCCCTGTTGAGTATTTATCAGCGCGGGCAGCTGTCCGAGGGATTTTTCATCCTGGGCTGCGGCAGAAGCCAGCTTACCGACCAGGCCTTTCGGGCCACCCTGGCCTCGGCGCTCAAGGAGGAAGACAAGCCCCGGCCGATGATCGACCTGTTTCTCAAGCGCTGCTATTATATCTCGGGAAGCTACGATGATCTCGAGCTTTACAAGAAACTCTCCCACAAGCTGAAAGAGCTGGAAGGCAAATACCCGACCCACGGGAGAAAAGTCTTCTATCTCTCGACCCCCCCGAGTCTCTTTCCCGTGATCGTCGAGCGCCTGGGCGCTGAGGACATGACCTCCGAGGACAGGGAGAAAGACCGCTGGGTCCGCGTGATCGTCGAGAAACCCTTCGGCCACGACCTGAAAAGCGCCGTGGACCTGGATAACCAGCTCTACAAGGTCCTGAATGAAAACCAGCTCTACCGGATCGACCATTACCTGGGCAAGGAGACCGTACAGAACATCCTGATGTTCCGCTTCGCCAATGCCGTGTTCGAGCCGATCTGGAACCGCCGCTACGTGGACCACGTGCAGATCACCGTGGCCGAGACCCTGGGCGTGGAACATCGCGCGGGTTATTTCGAACAGGCCGGGCAGTTGCGGGACATGTTCCAGAACCACATGATGCAGATGCTGGCGCTGGTGGCCATGGAGCCTCCCTCCTCGTTCGATGCCGACCGGGTCCGGGATGAAAAGCTCAAGCTACTGCGCTCGATCCGGCCTTTCGCCCTGGATGACCTGGAGCGCTATATCGTGCGGGGCCAGTATGGACCGGGATATTTCAATGATATTCCGGTAAAAGGCTATCTGGAGGAGGAGGGGGTGGCCAAAGGCTCGAAAGTGGAAACCTATGTCGGGGCGAAAGTGCTGCTGGATAACTGGCGCTGGCAGGGCGTGCCGTTCTACCTGCGGGCGGGCAAGCGGCTGCCGCGCAGGATAAGCGAGATCGCCATCACCTTCAAGTCCGTGCCCCATTCGCTGTTCGGCAATGCGCTCTCCGAGCAGCTCCCGGCAAATGTCCTGGTGCTCAACATTCAGCCCGAGGAGGGCGTGTCGCTCACTTTCCAGGCCAAGCAGCCCGGCCCCAAGGTCAACATGGTCCCACTGACCCTCGATTTTCACTACCGGGATGTTTACAGCCACGGCCTGCCGGAGGCCTATGAGCGTCTGCTGATGGATTGTATCGCCGGCGACCAGACCCTGTTCATCCGTCACGATGAGGTAACCGTGGCCTGGGGTCTGCTTACCCCCGTGCTCGAGGCCTGGGCTACTAAAAAGAAAGGCCCTTATATCTACAAGAGCGGGACCTGGGGACCATTAGAGGCGGATCAACTGCTTGAGCGCGACAAGCGGAAATGGCGGCTGCTCGAGGGTGCCATCTTGCCGAGGTGAGCCTTCTTCGCTGAACTAGAGGCGGGTTGTGCTATTTCCAATCCGGTTGGTTATGCCTCCGGAGTAGGGGCGCAGCATGCTGCGCCCCTACCTAATATTTATTTAAAGTTACGTTGTTATTATAGATATTATATGCCACGAGAGACAAAATTCAACGAACTGCCAAGCG
>MFIX01000241.1:4017-15586 GCA_001780825.1 Candidatus Glassbacteria bacterium RIFCSPLOWO2_12_FULL_58_11
CAGGCGGGTTTGATCCAAGATGGATTTTTGGCGGGAGCGCCAGTCCACATATTGGAGGGTAAAATTTGAAACCCCAGGTCCAGGTGTTCGAGGATGTCGAGGAGCTGAGCCGGGCGGCAGCCGAATTTGTCACCCGGCGGGCCGTGGAGGTCTGCCGGGCCGGCGGCGCTTTTAGGGTCGCCCTCTCCGGGGGGAGCACGCCGAAAAAACTCTACCAGCTTCTGGCCGGGGAACCCTGGCGCGGCTCTTTTCCTTGGGAAAAGAGCCATTTTTTTCTGGGCGATGAGCGCTTTGTCGCTCAGGAGCACCCGGAGAGCAATTTCGGGATGGCCCGCCAGGCCCTGCTGGACAAAGTGCCGCTGCCCGCGGGTAATGTCCATCCCCTGGACTCGGCGGCGGTGAGTGTTGAGGAGGCTGCCCGCCGCTACGAGGAAGAACTCCGGAAAGTGTTCGAGCGGGGCGGTAAAGACCGCGGATCGAAACCGGCGGGAGACTTTCCCCGCTTCGACCTGGTCCTGCTGGGCCTCGGGCCGGATGGCCATACCGCCTCGCTCTTTCCCGGCAACCCGGTCCTGGAGGAGCGGCGGCGCTGGGCCGCCGCGGTCGAGGCGCCGCCGGGCTACCCGACCCGCGAGCGGGTCAGCCTTACTCTGCCGGTGATCAATGCCGCGGCGTACGTACTTTTCCTGGCCGCGGGCCGGGAGAAGAGCCCGATTGTCAAGGCAATCCTGGAGACTCCCGAAAAGGCCCGGTCTCTTTACCCGGCAGCCCTGGTCGAACCCTCGGCGGGCGAGCTTTTCTGGTTTCTCGACCGTCAGGCCCGGATCTGATCCGGCAAGCCGCAGCCCGGCCCCGGAAGAGTCTTTACACGGCTGGACTTGAATACAGTGGAATGTGGGAATAATTTCGCCCGATAGCGGCACTCAACAGGTAGAACGCGCTGCAATGGGTGGAAAAATGCCGGAGTTATCGTCAAAGAAATGTTCCGCAACGATGAAAAAAAGGAGCTGTACGAGCTTCTGGCGCACACCCACGCGGCGGAGCTTTATCGCTTTGCTTACCGGCTCTGCGGAGAGCGGGAGACAGCTCAGGACCTGGTTCAGGAGACTTTCAGCGAGGCCTGGCGTTCTCTGGAGAGCCTGAGAGAGCGGGACAAGGCGCGGTCCTGGTTATTCAGCATCCTGCGGTACCGCTATGCGCACCTTCAGCGGGACAGCGGCCGCAGGGAACGGAAGATGGAGACGCTGGAGCTGGCGGAGAAAGAAGCCGGCGGCCCCGAGGAAGAAGTGCTGGAAAGGCTCTCCGGCCGCGATTACCTTCAGAAAGGGCTTGACCATCTCGACAACCGCTTTAAGGAGCCGTTCCTGATGGTTTTTCTGGAAGGCCTGAGCTGCGCCGAAACCGCCCGCCAGCTCGACATACCGCTCGGCACTGTCCTTTCCAGGATACACCGGGCGCGCAGTCTGCTCCGAAAGAAGCTGGACCGGCTCGATAATAAGGAAGACAACGGTTACGAAATTTAAACCTCCGGCAGGAGGCTTGAATCCCGCGGTGCGCTGACCGGACTGGAAGAGAGAAAAGATGCAGGAAGATCGGGACAACCTGGAAGAGAAGCTGACCGAGAAAATGCTCGAGGCCTCGCTGTTGCCGGCGGGAGATCCGCTGCGCAACGAGTTTGAGGCCGGTATTTCGCGCCAGAGTGAGAAGGCGGAATCTCTCTGGCTGGAGATGCTTCAGGAGAACGAGCGCCTGCGGATCGACCTGAGAAGGGTCGAGATCCCGGAGAGCCTCGGGGTCTCGCTGCTCGGCCTGGCCCAGACCCCGGGCTACCGTTGGCTGTCCGGCCTGGCCGCCCCGGGAAGGCTGCTCAAAGCGGCCGCGGTCGTGCTGCTGGCCCTGGCCTTTGGCGGCACGCTCTTCTATCAACTCGATACCTCGGAAAAAAATAAAAAATTCAAGGCTGTCGCCGAACTGGCCCTCGATGGACACCTGCACGACCAGAATGTGGATGTCGTAACTCTCGATCCGGCTTACCTGCAGAGCCATCTGGCCGGTGATATCCCGTTCGAGATCGTAATGCCGGCGATAAATTCGGAGTTCACGCTGGTCGGAGGACGGTCCTGTTCCATGGGCGCCCATCCCGTACTGTACACGCGCTGGGCCAGCCGCGAGGGCCGCTGCTCCATATTTCAGTTCCGCAGTTCCGATTTCGGTCTTCCACAACAATCCGGAAAGGAGGTCATACCAGGCTCGAAAGTGAATTGCCCCGAAGCCCGGGGACGTGATTGTAATACAGTGGTCTGGTCGGAGGCAGGGCGCGGATATGTCCTGGTCGCCGACAGCACTTGTGCACTTAAAAGTATCGCGTCCGGTTCTCAGAAACCGTGACATTTCGTCCATCCAGCCTTTGAGGCAGAGGAGGAGTTAAGATGTGTAGAAAGAATATGCTGATGAAATTCGCCGTGGTTCTGGCTGCGGCTGTGTTCGCTTTCAGCACGGCGGTTCTGGCCGGTGAGAATTGCAGCACGTCCAAGACCAAGACCGCCTCGGCGGAAGGTGCCTGTTGCAGCGGCGCCAAGAGTGTCCACCAGGCCTCGGCGGTTAAAGTCGTTTCCGATGCTTCCAGCACTTCGAGCTGTTCGGCCTCCAAGACCACAGCCTCCGCCGAAAAGAGCGAGGGCAGCTGCTCGGCTTCCAAGACCGCCAGTATCGACGCCAAGCTGCTGAAGAATATCTACCTGGCCGCCAACACCGGCGATTTCACCAAGGTTTCCTCGTGTGCCGCGACCCGCGAAGCGCTTCTGAAGTTGAGCGAGCACAGCGCTGATTTCTGCGAAAAGACCCAGGCTAATGTACTTTCGGCCCTCAAGAGCGGCGACTTCTCCAAGGTATCCGCCTGCCAGGCCACCCGCGACAACATCAAGAAATCGCTCGCCAGCTATGCGGTAACCAAAGAAGGCGTGGATACAGAGTGCCTGAACGCCATCGAGAGCGCCGCCGAGTGTGGTGATTTCTCCAAGGTGTCAGCCTGTGAGGTAAGTCGCGCAACCTTGAAGAAAGTGGTTGCGGCCAAGACCGATTTCTCCTCCGAGTGCAAGCAGAACGTCCTGTCGGCTGCCGAGTGCGGCGATTTCTCCAAGGTGTCGGCCTGCTCCGCCACCCGGGAGGAGATCAAGAAAGCTGTCGAGGCATTCAAGGATCAGAGCCTGCAGACAGCCTTGAAAGAATAGCCCGGATTTAATCTGCGTAAAAAGATTTACGGAGGCTTTTGGAAAGCAAAATATCTTAGACCCGGTTTTCAGGCAGGAGACTTGAAAGTTTTCCGATAGGCCTCCAGTTTTCAGGCCGCTTTTCCCGGCGCAAAATGCGCCGGGAAAAGCGGCCCCTTTTTTTGCGTTATTAGAGTGATTGCCAAAAGTATTTTCCTTTTCGAACAGTCGTTTGAGTTTTTTGAAGCTTCGATTAGCCAGGGTATTTTAGCAATCACACTAATACAAAACTACTTGGATGGATGGCCTTTGAGTCTCATAACCGCCTTTTAGGAATCCGATTGCGCTTGAGAGGTCTTTTTTGATCTTCGGCTGTTGAAGGTTGCCGGAATGAGACTTCAGGCTAACCGGTCTTTCCAGAGCGGAGCCAATGTGCAAGGACTTTTGGCAATCGCTCTAGACAAAAAGTGTTGGCTCCCTGCCCGCCTGTCACTTATAATTGTTTCTCCTCATGCGGGATCGTTTCCGGGCAGGCGGACCAGCCCGGATCAGCGGCCAGCTATAGACGACTCAGGAGCCTGAATGACAATATTCGATGCCGGAAAGTACATTGAGTCTTACCGTAAGGAGCTTTACGAGAGTGTTTTGCCGTTCTGGATCGAACATTCTCTGGATCACGAGTACGGCGGATATTTCAACTGCCTGGATGCCGATGGGACGGTTTACGATACGACCAAGCACATGTGGCTGCAGTGCCGTCAGGTCTGGATGCTCTCCCGGCTGTACAATGCGCTTGAAAAAAATCCGGCCTGGCTGGAGGCGGCCAGGCTCGGGCTGGATTTCATCCGGCGCTGCGGCCGCACTCCGGAGGGCCGGGTCTATTTCAGCCTGACCCGCGAGGGCCGGCCGCTGTTTATCCAGCGCAAGATTTTCGCCGAGTGCTTCTATATTGCCGCCCTGGATGAATACGCGAGGGCCAGCGGCGACCAATCCCTGAAAGATGAGGCCCGCCGGCTGTTCGAGCAGGTGCTGGCCTGGCGGGCTGATCCGGCGATCCTGGGAAGGCCGGTGCTGGAGGGACAGCCTGCGACCAGCACAATGTCCGAGCCGATGATGCTCCTCTGGGTCGCCGATCAGCTTTCGGGAGGCGGAATCCATCACCCGCAGTCCCCGCTGATGCAGAGCTGTGTCGCTGAGATCCTTCTGCACGCCAGGGCGGAGCGGAAACTGGTCCTGGAAAATGTGGCGCCGGATGGTGCTCCGCTCCCCGGTAGCTTGGGCCGGCTGATGAACCCGGGTCATGCGATAGAGGCGGGCTGGTTCGTGCTCGAACACTTGCGTGGCACCGGCGAGCGGAAAGCGGCGGCAGCCGCAATTTCCATGATCGACTGGTCCTTCGACAGGGGCTGGGACCCCGAGTATGGCGGGATTTTTTATTTCATGGATTCGGAAGGACTTCCGCCTTTCCAGCTTGAATGGACCATGAAACTCTGGTGGCCGCATTGCGAGGCGCTGATCGGGCTAATGTTGGCCTACCGGGAAACCGGCGAGCCGCATTATCTGGAAAAGTTCGAGCGGGTTTCCGAATATGCCTTCACGCATTTCAGCGACCCGCGGCACGGCGAATGGTTCGGCTACCTGGACCGTCAGGGCCGGCTGACCCATACTCTTAAGGGCGGTCCCTATAAAGGCTTTTTCCATCTCCCGCGCATGCTGATGATGTGCCTGAAACTCCTCGAAGAGCTGGCTTGAAGAAAAATGTATTGGATAACTTGACAAAAAGTGGAACTGCTTTTAAATTGCTAATAGGAATAATTATTATTAAGGATTTTATGCCGACACGGCCGCAGAAAAGAATGACCAGCCAGCGCCGGATCATCCTGGAGGAGCTGCTGAAATCCGGGATGCATCCGACTGCTGATGAGCTTTTTCTAACTGTCCGGGAGAGAATTCCCAGGATCAGTCTGGGGACAGTCTATCGCAACCTGCGCTCCCTGGCCGAGGATGGCCGGGTTCGCCCGTTGAGCGATGGCAGCCGGATGCGTTTCGACGGCAATCTGCGCGAGCATTATCACATCCGCTGCCTGAATTGCGGGACGCTGGATGATCTGCCTGCGGCGGCGGTCAAGGGTTTGAATGAAAGCCCGGAGCGCTGGAGCTCTTACCGGATAATCGGATATAAAATCGAATTCGTGGGCTTTTGCCCGAATTGCATAAACGCAAGCCCGGAGGTTTCTATCGAGGAAGAAATGCTGAGTGATTTCAAGCGCTGTCGTTAGGGCGGGTACCGAGAGCAGGTCCGGGTTGCGGGAGGACTATTGGTGGCGGCTGTGTAAGTCTTGGGCGCGGCAATAAGCATGACCCGCTGATAAGCCAGCAGCTTGCCTTGTTAGCATGGTACGGATTGCATATAATAAAGTGGTTGAATTTCTTTCAAAATGGAATAATTCTATTTAGCAAACATCTAGACGGAGGCTAAAGGCTATGATAAGCAAGAAAGTGCAGAAAGTCCTGAATGACCAGATCAAAGAGGAAATGGGCTCGGCCTATCTTTATTTCTCCATGTCGAACTGGTTCCATACCCAGAACTTGCATGGTTTCGCGGGCTGGCTTCAGCATCAGGCCAAGGAGGAGCTGGAGCACGCCCTGAAAATCTACGGCTACCTTCACGACCAGAACAGCTCCGCGGAGCTGAAAGCGCTGGAGGCGCCTCAAAAAACCTGGAAGTCGCCCCTGGCTGCTTTCCAGGATACTTACAAGCATGAGCAGCACATTACCGGCCTGATCAATAATATCGCCGATACCGCAATCGCCGAGAAAGACCACGCGACTGGCGTGTTCATCAATTGGTTTGTCAGCGAGCAGGTCGAGGAGGAGGCCGCGGCCCTGGCGGTGCTCGAAAAGCTCAAACTGATAGGCGATCATCCCGGCGGGATTTATCTTCTCGACCGCGAAATGGGCGCCCGCGCTTAAGGCCGGCCGGCAATTTCGGGTATCTTGGAAAGCCCCTGGCCTGTGAAGGGAGGGGCTATCCCGTTCGGATATCAGTCACGGTTGTTTCACGCGGACTTCCGAAAGGAGGCGGCGATGCAATGCAATATCGGCAGTGCCGATAAGGCGGTCAGGATCGTTCTGGGATTGGCAATTATCGGAGCCGGCCTGTACTTCAAGTCCTGGTGGGGCGCGATCGGCGTTCTCCCGCTGACTACGGCGATTATAGGCTATTGCCCGGCTTATCCGCCGTTCGGGATCAATACCACGAAAAAGAAGAAAGAACAGACAGCACAGTAGAGAACAAGGAATATTTTCGGATTGGCGAAGTGTATTGAGCTGATTGGGATTGATCCGGGCGAACTGTAAAAGGTTCGCCCTTTTATTTCCGGCGAATGTGTCAGGGAATGCGGGTAAGAGGGGTGCGGTACAGCGTGCCACTGCACACCTTAGGTTTGCTACTGTGGCTTGTCAGTACTTTAGTTGGGTCAATTTGTGAAAATGAAAACAAAGTTTTTTGTTACTGATTACATTTAGCAAGGAGAACCGGAATGCTCAAAGTTGGCGACAAGGCCCCCCCTTTCAGTCTAGCGGATCAGAACGACCGGATTGTCTCGCTCGACGGGCTGAAAGGCAAATGGGTGGTGCTCTATTTCTACCCCAAGGACAATACTCCCGGGTGCACCACCGAGGCCTGCGAGTTCACCCGGGACCAGGCGGATTTTAGCGGCCTGGATGCGGAAGTACTGGGGGTCAGCCCGGATTCCACTAAATCGCACCGCAAGTTTATCCAGGACCACAGTCTGGGGATTACCCTGCTCAGCGACCCGGAGCACGAGGTCCTGGACTCTTACGGGGCCTGGCAGAAAAAGAGTATGTACGGCCGCGAATATATGGGAGTGATGCGCAGCACTTTTTTGATCAATCCCCAGGGGAAAATCGCCCGGATCTGGCCTAAAGTCAGCGTGACCGGCCATGTCGAGGAGGTAAAAAAGGAATTGGCCGGATTGAAAGGCTGAGCGGGCGCCTGGCTGCAAGACTTACTCGTCGCCCCTACACATTTGGCTGATTACCTTGTTCACCTCCACCGGGATTTGCGGAAATTTGTGGGTAATCCGACCCAGGCGCCGAAATGAAATGGCATAAAGCGAAAACTTATTTCAGCAGCATCCTGGCAGTGGTTTCCGGGCCGGCCCCTCCGGCCCGGTTTATTGTGCGCAGGGCCAGGCTGCTCGCGCCTTTATTGAGCGGCCAGATAACATTCGCGGGGTCCTCGACCCTTTTCCAGCCCTGGCCGTCAAGGTTCACCTCGTAATAATCGAGGTCCGGGCAGTAGCTGTCCAGGCTTAAGCTAAGCCGGCCTTTGGCCGTGCCGGCCAGCGCGGCCTCGGTAACTCCGACTGTCCAGTAGACATCCTCGAGCCGGTCGGTCTTCAGAAAGAGGTCGTTGAGATAGCCGGTATGCAGGCGGCTTTTGCCCCCGGCGCCGCCCTGGTACCAGGTCAGGCCGGCATTGGCGCTGTCCTGGGGAAAGAGGAATTTCGAGGGGCTGTCTTTTTCCCAGGTCGAAAATTCATCCGTGTAAAAGAGCCAGAAAAAGAGCGAAGTCTCATCTTCAGCCTTCAGGTCCCACCAGACCACCGCCGGATTTTTACGCAGCGTGTCCGGCGGCACGCCCACCACATGCTCTACTCCCAGGCCCTTGTCTTTAAGCCATTCTCCGCGGATCTCCCAGGCCGACAGCGGGACACCATCCTTTTCGAAATGCAGGTCGCTCTGCGGGTCGATATAGATCCATTTGCGGAACCGGTTCGACCAGACCTCGGTGGCGCCGTGGTGACGGCTGCCCTTTCCCTCTTCTTCCGGGTGGTAGCGGTCCAGGCCCAGTTTGCGGGCCTGCCAGCCCAGGGCCAGAGCGCACTGGGTATAGGTTATAGCGTAATAGGAGCACCAGAACTGTTTGCCCTGCGCGGCCAGATCGAGAATTTCCAGCGCATTCTGCGGCTCCGAGGTTGGCGTACCATTGGTGATTCGCGTGTGGACCCAGTGGTTGAGCATTAGCTGGGCCTGCCATTCATCCTGCGCCCCGGCGATCACGCCCCGGAGATCGTACTTGTCCCGCAGTACATTCAGCAGGCTGTCATTGTAGGGCAGAGTGTTAAAGGGCAACCGTGGGCGGATGCTCGCCGGAATGTCGGTCTGCATCTCGCCGGCGATATATCCCGCCGCGGCCGCGGCATCCATCAACCGCAGCGGCTCCAGAGCTCCGGGAGTGAACGGCCGCTGGCTCGGGTTGGGACCGCAGGCGGCCAGCAGGCCGAGGCAAATCAAAGTCGGGGTTAAGGAAAACCGGTATCCGCTCAATTTTTGCCCCTTTCAATAGAAATGTTTTGTGCCAGCCGGGATTACATTCCCGCCGGCTGATGCTCGGGCAGCGTGTTATTGTCCGCCAGCGTATTCCGGTCCAGGACCTCGCCGCCCAGGCCGCCTTTGGAGTGGCCGCTCAGGATATTGCCCGTTATCACGTTGTCCCGGCTGCTCCCGGTGACCAGGATTCCCCAACCCTGGGTCTTGGCTGAATCCGGCATCTGGAAGTCCAGGCAGCGGTTCCCGCTGATGACGCTCGAGAAGGTGTTCTCGACCAGGATTCCCGGCCAGCGGCCCGGCTCGCCTTTGGAATTGTTCTCGCAGACATTGTTGACCACGATATTGTTGCCGCCGCCGTAACATTGGATGCCCGACTGAGCATTGTTCGAGCAGAAATTGCCGGAGACCACGTTATAGCGGTCTCCGCCCTCCCCGCCCTCGCCCAGCCCGCCGATCCCGTTCCAGCCGTTGTCGTGGAAGCGGTTGCCGCTGACCGTGGTATGGCGTACCCGGTGGCAGAAATAGAGGCCGTCCCAGCCGTTGAAGCGGCCCACATTGTTGGTCCAGCTCCCGCTGGTCACCCCGGTGCCCGGGTGGTAGCCGTGGCCCAGGTTGCGCTCGGAGAGGCAGTCGGTGACTGTCACGTTATCGCCTATCTGCACGCTGATCCCATCCGCCGGGTAGCGCTTCACATGCACCCGGGCCACCCGGGCATCGCGCACATCCCTGAAATGGACCGCGGACAAGGTTAAATCGTTTTCGAAACCCTCGCGTTTCTCCATGCGCCCGTCGATCACCAGGTCCTCGATACGGATCAGCTCGGCCTCGTTGGCGTAGAACGCGGGAAAGAAATTGTTCACCAGGCCCCTGGCCGCCGGATCATAGTCGTGGGTCAGCTCCCGGTAGAGATAGAGGACATCGCCCGAGATGCGGGTAATAATCGGATGCGTACACCACCAGCCGTAGGAGCTGTCGCTGCGCACGGTGATTTCAGCGCCGGCCTTGAACCCCGAGGCTGAGACTACCGTGACCTGCTTCTCGCCTTTTTTCGCCAGGGCTTTCAAGGGCACCTGGAGACAGGCGTCGCTCCGGGCGATAACCGTATGCTCGCCCTCGCCTCTAAGCTGGACCCCGGAGCGCAGGATGACCGAGCGGCTGATCTCGTAAGTGCCGGCGGGGATAAACACGGTCCCGCCCGCGGCAGGCAGGGCATCCACCGCTTCCTGCAGGCCGGCGGTCGGCGAGCCCGGCTTATGGAAATCCGCGGCGTTCACGGTCAGAGCGGCCGCCGGCGCGGATCCCGCGATCAGGAATGAAGCAAGCAGCAGAAAGAGCGGCCAGTCGGCCGGGCAGAGCTTTTTCATCGGTCACCTCCGTTGGCAATGATACCCTCAGGTCCAGGCGTCACGAGCACAAATGTACTCAGTTAATAGCGATCGAATCACAGCCGCGTCCTCAGGTGCTTGAGGCCGCGATGCATGGAAAGCGCGCCGGAGCAACGCAACCCGCCTCGACTGTTGTCGATACGCTCATAGGCATACCCGAAGAGTCAAAATAGGAACGCCTGATTTTTCAGACAAGGAAATCTTGACAAAGCCGGCTCCGCGGTATTATAATTTACAAACCTGATATTATCGATCAAGTAAATGAACATTATGTTTCTCCAACGAGAAATGAACGAACCGAAACGATGGTATCAAGCAATGATAGAAAGCACAAGCAGGAGTCTGGTTAAGGCTGTCAGTTGGCGCCTTATCGCCGTCGTGGTGACCAGTTTGGTGGCCTGGGCCCTGACCTCTGAATTTACCCTGGCGGCGACAATCGGAGTGCTCGACTCCATTATCAAGATCGGCGCCTATTTCTTTCACGAAAGACTTTGGAACCGTGTAAGTTACGGCAAGATCAAGTCTCCGGAATACGAAATTTGATCAGGGGAGAACCGGCTATGGTATGTGCATTATCCGAAATAAAAATCGATCTGGAGGAAGCGAATAAACAGTTGCGGGCCGGATCGCCCGAGGAGCGGATGACCTGGGCTTTTGAGAGGTTCGGCCGGGGGCTGGTCCTTTCGACCAGCTTCGGGATGTATTCCGCGGTGATGCTGCACCTGGCCAGCCGTGTATTACCGGAGCTCACCGTGCTTTTTGTCGATTCCGGCTTCCTGACTCCGGAGACCTACCGTTTCAAGAAAGAGCTGGTCGAGAGGCTCGGCCTGCGGGTCCGCTCCTTTATCCCCGCGCGGACCCGGGCGGAGTTGGAAGCCCTAGACGGGCCGCTGGCCGAGCTTCTGGCCAGCGATAACGGCCGCAAAGAGCTGGCCGGTGAAATCAAAGTGGAGCCTTTCGAGCGCGGGCTGAAAGAGCTCGAGGCGCGGGCCTGGATGTCCGGGGTGCTGCGCGGCGAGACCGAACAGCGCCGGGAGTTCCACTATCTCATGCAGCGCAGCGACGGGCTCTACAAGGTCCATCCGATCCTCGACTGGAACAGCAAAAGGTGCTACGCCTACCTCAAGCAGCACGGCCTGCCGATCAACGAGCATTACCTCGATATCTGTAAAAGCGGTCAGACTGAATGCGGTATCCATCTGACCGGCCTCAATCTCAGTCTGACCGCCAGCGAACTGTAACAAATGTTTCTCCTGCAAGTCGGCTCTGTCCCCAAAACAATAACTGACTGCGGTGGCGCGAGCGCCAGAGAAGCCGCGCAGGAGCCGCGTAAATTTTAAGCGGAAAGGTAGAATACCTTATGATTTCACATCTGATCGCCCCGCACGGCGGCGCGCTGAAAGACCTGCTGGTCTCCGGGGAGCGGGCCGCAGAGCTCAAACAATTGCAGCGGGATTGCCCGCACTGGGACCTTACCCCGCGCCAGTACTGCGACCTGGAGCTGCTGCTCAATGGCGGGTTCAGCCCGCTGGAGGGATTCATGGGCCGCAGCGACTATGAGCGGGTCTGCCGGGAGATGCGTCTGGCGGATGGCACGCTCTGGCCGATCCCGATCAC
>MFIX01000242.1 GCA_001780825.1 Candidatus Glassbacteria bacterium RIFCSPLOWO2_12_FULL_58_11
GAACCCGACACTGGCGCCGCTGTAGCTGCCGGTTTCGATCTGCGTGTGGAACGAACCTGTGCGGTGGTTGTCGTAGACCGCCGAGACGGCGTAGGTCGCGCCATCGGCATCCTGGCCGCCGTGGAAGGCCACCTTGTTGTTACCGCCTCCGCTGCGCACTCTAACGAAGGGAGCGGAACTATCAAGGACGTTGCCGGAGGCATCGGTCATTGCAACGTACCTTCTGCCGGCCCGGTAACCGTTGGGCCCCCAGTCCGTGCAGGAAAGGTAAACCGAGAGGGCCGAGGTGATCTTCTCACTGATAATCGGAACCAGCGAGGCGGTCACCGAGGGGGCGATAAAGATCGGGGTCTCTGTAATAAACCCATCCTCGTTTCCGGACAGGCTGGCGAAGGATACTCCGAACGCCTCCTTGGAGGCATTCGGCACGAAAGTTACGCCCTCGAGAGCGGCCGCCTTGTAGTTGTTGGCGTCGGCGCGCGGCGTGATGCTGAAAAGTCCGCCGGGACCGGGACGGTTCCAGATCTTACCGCTGGTTGCCAGCGGCAGGCTGAAGGCTGCGCCGGTGTTCGTGTCGTAGTTCCTGTCAAACGGCACCAGGGCGTACCAGACCTTGAGCCCGTTGCTCAGGCGCTGGTAACCGACGTCCTGCTCGTAGCTGTCCACAAAATAATACTGGAGGTTGTTGCCCGAGATGCTGCCCTCAAAGATTTTCGTGGAATGGGAGTCGCTCGGGCCGACAAAGCTGCGATAGAGCCTGTAACCCTCGAAGTCGTACTGCCGGTAAACACCGTTCGGATCGAGGGCCGGGAATTGCTGCAGGAACCCGTAATAGGCGTCCGGCGTGTGGACATTGACATCGCTCCAGGTAATCGTCACCGAACGGTTGCCCGGAATGATGGTCATCGTCGGAGGAGCAGGCGTCTCGGGGACGATATATCCGCCCGCGGCCACGATCTTGGCGTCTTCAACGTAGTCCAGCGCCGGCTGCAACTGGGACTGCACGGCCGGGTCGTCGATGTACGCCGTTTCCGAACGCGGCATATTGAAGGGCGGGTTGGCCGGTTTGACGAAAGCGATGATAAAATCCGAGCTCGTCGAGTCCCGCGGCCCGAAATCGTGCAGCGCGCCGAAGAACTGGTAGTGGTTATAAGAGTTCCGCTCGCCCCAGATCCACTGGTTGTAACGGGAGTCCGAGGGATCGAGCAGGCCCGGCCAGCCGTGGATCTGCTTGCCGTTCCAGGGGCTGATCACACCCGGCCAGACGTTTTCGGAATATGGCACGCCCTGGGAGACGCGATAGGCCTTGGTATATGAGTAGCCGCTCTCCAGGACATCCGCGCTGCCGCAAAAACCGAACTCGCAGTTCCAGCCGTGCTCGATCAGGTTCGTCGGCCGCATGTCCTCGCCGTTGAACGAGGGGAGGCGGAGCTCATAGTGGACCACCATGAACGGGGATTCGGTGAACGAGCTCTCAACACCGTTACGGTCCGTTATGACCTGGATCGCGCCGGGGTTCATGAAAGCCCAGCCCTCGTCGCGGGCGCCGATAATGCCGCCGTTGGCCACCAGGTAATGGTAGGTCCATTCCTTCCAGGTGATCCCATCCGGTTGACTGGCCGCTTTGGCCGCGATATCCGGGTTGGAGCTCCATTTCAGGTACTCGGACATGTTGCGGATGAAGATGTGGCCGAATACCGTGTTGTTGCTCTTGGCGAAATTGAGCAGGTAGAACTGGTACTCCATGTCCGGGCCGGCGTTCCAGGATTCACTGTCCAGGGCTTGTCCGTTGCGGACGTTGATAGTCTCCGCCCCGTGGACGATCGGCGCTCCGCTGGCCGTGCGGCCTTCGCGGAACTCCGGGTACCATTCAGCCAGATCCTCGGGATCTGTGGAAACCTGTATCCGGTTGTGGTCCAGCCGGTTGGAGGCTTCGTCCATATTCTCACCGGCCGCATAAAGCGCCGCCAGCTCGTTGTAGGACTCCAGGGTGACGTTCATGCCGCGGATTCTGCCGCCGCGGGAGCCGTGGCCCAGTGTGTCCTCGACCGTGCCATCACCGTCCACGTCCATGGCCGTCATCACCCCCCAGTTCCAGCGGCCGGCGACAAACAGGTTACCGGAGCCTCTGGGGAACTGGTGTCTGCCACTCAGGGGGCCGCCCCAGCCCTTCTGTACGTACAACCCAACGTTGTTCCCCTGGGCGTTATAGCTGCTCTTCCACTCGGCGTACGACTGAGTGAGAAAGCCCGCGGCCAGGAGGGCAACGATGGTCAGTTTGATCAGCAAAAATCTAGATTTCAGCATAAGTTTTCTCCTGTAATATCACCGCTTCAGTTGCAAGCAGTCTTAACAGGTGCAAGCTGCAGAGTACCTCGAAATCAGAACTCGAACTCCGCGCCCACACGGACTTGTCTGGCGAGGCCCCAGGCGGTTTTGTCCATCGTTTCCCACAAAACGCCGTTGGCTATCGCTCCCTTGGCCTGTTCTTCCAGGGAGAGTATGCCGTCCTGGTTGAAATCCGAATTGAACCAGACTTTCTGGGCCCAGGTCAGGTCGTCGCTCCAGATCAGCGGACTTCCGCCGTTCGGCACCCAGTAGTAGCCGTCATAGCTCAGGCCGCTCGGATAGGGAGTAGGGAGCTTGTTGTTCAGCAGGTTGAACACCTCAGTGAAGAAGATCAGGCGCCTGGTTCCACCGAGCCTGAAGCTCTTGCTGCCCCGGAGATCGAGAGTGTAGCTCCAGCGGCCGCGGAAGTAGTTTACGCCACCGATCGGCCGGCCATCACGGCGGGTCAGCCAGGTGACATCTTCGGCTTCGTTCAAATGGTAAGTTCCGCCGTAGCGGGTGATCCGGTCGTAGGCCGGAGGTCCGCTCCGCAGCGTGAACACCGAGTAAAGCCGGATGTCCTTGAGGACTTTTCCGGTCAGGGTGCCGGCTTTGAAATCCTCGGGGAAGAGGTAGTTGAACGTGGTCGAGATGTTATGTGTCTGATCGCCATCGATCGGACGGATCTCATCCGGCGGGGTATAGGATTCGCCGGTGGTCGGATCGAGGAATACATCCCAGGCCGAGGTGGTCGAATAGGTGCTGCCCGTGGTCCGCGAGAACTGCAGGGTGTAATTGACATTAAAGGCGAAGTTGTTCGCGAACCTGCGCCTCAGGGTCACGTCCATGCCCTTGATGTTGCCGTTATCCTGGTTGGAGTACCCGGTTGTAGTGCCACGAACGCGGCGCTGGGAATGAGCCTGCCAGTAATCGCGGAAGAAACTTTTACTGGCCACGTTGCCGGTGACATCCCGGTAGTAGGCCACGACATCGACCACCATGTCCGGGCCGAGCAGGTAGCTTATCCCGGTCTCGAAGGCATCCGTGCGGGAGTATTCGAGGCCGCCGGGGTTGCTGCCGCTGAAAATGAAGCTCATGCTGGGCAACTGGGTGAAGGCGCCATAGGCGAAACGCAGCTGCGATTTGTCGGTCACCGGGAAAGCCACATCGAACCTGGGCGACCACTCGTCGATATTCGTCGGGAAGTAGTTCTCGCCGTACTGGTCGCCGTTGCGGTAGCCCCAGTTGGTTTTCGGCTCGAACCGGTCGTAACGGAGGCCGTAGTCGATCACGAAATCACCCAGGTCGGTCCGGTTCTGGAAGTAGGTAGCCAGCATCCTGGGCTTGTAATCGAATTCGTTGGCCAGATCGCGCCGCGTGAACCCTCCGCCGATATCAAACTGCTTGTTGTGGAAAGCGGTGTACTGAACCCCGAACTTGGCGCGGTTCCAGCGGTTGAGCTGGAAATCGATATCGGACTTGAAGTTTTTCTGCACTTCGCGCTCGTACCGGTAGTTCAGCCAGTACAGCCAGTCACCTTCGACCAGCCGGAAGGGAGACTCATAGGACCACTCACGCTCCCAGCCGCCCCAGCCGTTCGGGAAGTACCTTTTGGCCTCCGGGGTGTTTTCCAGGGGATAGTTCCGGCCCGGGAAGGTTTCAATCTCGAAAGGCACATCGTGCGGGGTCCAGCCCATGAACGTATTATCGTGATAATAATCGTTCTTGATGCTGGAGCTGTTGATGTCCTGGGTCCGGAAACTGGAGAAACGGAACTGCAAGGAGGCGTTCCGCTTCGAGGTGCGGTAAAAATCATAATCCACGCCGAACAGGGTATTAGTGGTGCGGGTCCGCCGGCCGAAAGCCTGCGGGAGGTACATGACCGTGTCCGATTCAAAAGACCAGTCGTGGTCCGGCAACCCGGATATCGTGGCGATACCGGTCCTGAAATAGTTGCCGTTGTCGCCGGTCGGATAGGAGTTCTGGTTCCGGCTGAAGTTGCCGGTGCCAATAAGGCTCAGTCCCTGGAGCGGCGAAAAATTCAACTTGCCCGAAACCAGGGTCCTGTCGCCCCAGTTGCCGGGTATACGAGCCGGGTTGGGCGGTACGAACAGCGAGGCATTGGCGCCGGGAGTCTTGCTGGCGTAGAATTCGCGCCCTTTCCGGAATTCCTCCAGAGTGAACGGCGTGCCCTTGGTCCTGAAATACACATCGTTGCGCACGGCCTGGTTCAGATGGTCGACGAATTCCTGGTTCACCCCACGGAAACCCTCATCGGCGTGGGTCGGGGTCTTGTCGGCCTGGCCCTGAATCTCGCCCGAGCCGAAGAAATACAGGTTGGAAATCCCCGGGATCGGCCCTCCGATCGAGGCGGTCAGCTGGTTGTACCCATAATCTCCGGTACGCGGCATCTCCTCGTCGGTGGTCATCCGAACGTTACCTTTGTAAGTCGGTCCGCCGCCGCGGGTGACGATGTTGACGATACCGGACTGGGCATTACCAAACTCGGCCTGGAAGCCGCCGGTGATGATGTCCACCTGTTCGACGGCGCTGGCCGAGAGCTCGAGCGGGGTGGTGTCCTCGCTGAGCGATCCCTCTTCCTGCTCGTAAACCCAGCCCAGGCCGCTGCGGAATGGATCGGCGGTGTAGTTGCGCACGGTCACGCCGTCCACAACCATCGCCTCTTCACCCAGGCGGCCGCCGCGGATACGCAGGCCGCGGGCGAAGGCTTCCTGGCCGCCGATCTGCACGCCGGCCTCCAGCACCATCATGTCTTCCAGCCTGGTAGCGGGAGTTTGGGCGATTTCGTCGGCGGTTATTCTCTGCTTGCTGACGGTCTGGTCGCGGGGCATCAGAACTTCCGCCTCACCTTCGACCGTGATCCCGCCCAGCTCGACTATCGTGGAGCTCATCGAGGCGTTCAGGGTCGTGGTCTGGCCGGCCAGGATCAGATGATCCGAAATCGTCATCTTCTGATAGCCGGTAAAGGTGAAGGTGATTGATCTGTGTCCGGGCGGCACGTTCAGGATGAAATAATAACCGTCCGCATTAGTGACGTTCCCCAGCCGAGTGCCCTCGATCTGCACCTGGGCGCCCTGCAGGGGTTGGCCTGTATCCTTGTCCCGCACCGTGCCCTCGACCTTGGCGGTGTTGAGCTGAGCAAACGCCGCCGCCGTCCAGAGTAATGTAAATGCGGCTACAAGAATGGCAAAGCCGGTTCTTCTGAATACTTTAACATTTTTCGACATAGATCCTCCCTAGGGATCTTCGATACAAACTAGATTTCAATGAGAAAAAACATTTTTGCTCTTCCTAAATCCTTGCCGATTTTCCGCTAAACCCGAGTCTCTCGATAATCAAAACTGAATAAAATGTTGCATAGGCCTCTCCTTTCACTGAGCAAGTGAATTAATGAAGTCCAGCAGAACTGCCTCTGCTGAAGCATATGAAAAACGAATGAGACGGGCATCGGAGTATGGCGTTGCCGTTATCATCCGTTTACCGGCATTCCTGTTGAACTTCGTGAGTTGACTGGAAAACAGCCTGTCCAACGTGTCGTTAACAATGAAACACACCGAAAAGTTTATTGCGTAAAGAATTTAACCACAATCAAACTAAACTCAAATGCCGAATCTTTACTTACTGCAATCTTTTCTGTGTCAATGTAACAAACGGCCGTTTAAATTTTGTCCGGTTAGAACCACTTGACAGGGGGGATAATTACGCAAGAGACAGCGACTCCAAAAACGAAATGGAATTTTAAACACAAATATATTCTCGAGGCCGCTCCTTTGGCCTCAAGACCGGTTGAATTATAACATATCAGGTACTTCTTTTCCAACAGAAATATTTTCGTCTTTTAATTATAAGGAAAAAGCCCGAACAGTCAAGCTCAAATTGCAAAAATTATTTGCGGCAATCCCCGGCAATTTTGACGGAGCAATATAAATATGTTTCGCATTTGACTCTGAATTATTCAAAATATCCTGAGATTTCTCAAGCTTCCCCTGTGTGTTTCCTCCGGAAGCGCCCTGAAATCCGGCCGCCGGGGAGCGCAGCGCGGCCTTAAAACCGCGTCCCGGCAAACTCAAGTTTGCCGGCATAACCATTACCGTCCGTTGGCGGCGGCTGGCTCATCAGGTGGCAACCGCCGAATAGGTCCTGCAGGATCAGCGCGCGCGCCCCGGTAAAAGTCGGGTTGGTCAAGGAGGAGGGCACGACCCGCTCGGAGAGATTGACTATCGGAAAAGGCGTCTGCCGCTCGACCAGGTCCAGCAGTCCGGGAATAATCATGTCCCATACCTGGACTATTTTGCCCCCGATAATGATCCGTTCGGGGTCCAGCCCGTTATTGATGTTGGCGATGCCGACACCCAGATAGCGGGCGGTCTCCTTGAGAGCCCGCGAGGCCTGATAGTCGCCCTGGCGGGCCATATCGATAATCCGCTGCATCTGCCGCGAGGTGTCCGGGTCGCACTCGGAGCCGGTAAAATCGCAGTAACGGTTGACCACGCCCAGATCGGAGGAGCTGTCCTCCCAGGTATCCCGTTCGGAAAGATCCTCCCAGCGGCCGTCGATCTCGATGATACCGGCGTAAAACTGGCCCTCCAGAAAATTCGAGCCGTAATGCAGGTGCCTGGAAATCACGATCCCGGTGCCGATGCCCACGACAACCAGGACAAAGACGAAGTTGGAAAGCTCCCTGGCTTCCCGGGCAAACCAGAGCTCGGCCAGCGCGCTGGCTTTACCATCATTTTCGACCAGGATTTTACAGTCGAAGTGTTTGGAAACCAGGCCCTTGACATCCGTATCTTTCCAGCCGAGAGTACGATTGGAATATATGAACCCGCTCCTGGAATTAAGCATACAGGGGACAATCACACTCACCCCGGCCAGCGGTTCCTTGAAACCCGCGGCCATCTCGGCGACAGTTTTTGCGCAGTAGGTAAGGAAACTCTCGCTGTCGCCGGCGACAGTCACGATTTTTTTCTGGGCCAGCACTCCGCCGTCCAGATCGCAAAGCGCCAGGGTGGTGGTCCAGAGGGAGATATCGATGGCTCCGTAGATCCGGTAGCGCTCGTTGAGCTTGAGATTGACCGGCTTACGTCCGAAATGGCTGCTGTCCCGGCTGGATTCGTAAACCAGGCCTTCTTCCATCAATTGATTGATGATTTTAGAGACGGTGCTTTGGTTCAGGCCGGTCATTCGGGCCAGCTTGACCCGGGAAATTGAACCGGAGGTGATAATAATGTTGAGAACTTTGGCCCGGTTGACTGCACGGAGGTTCTTATGAGCTCTGGACATGAGAGTCTCTTATACCGTTTTATTTAAACAAGTTACAGCTTTAATTACGGCGTCCGAGGTTTTGTATTTCTCTAATGCGAAAGACCAGGGGAGATTATTTGGAGCAGATGGCCACGCAATATATATTCTTTCTACAAGAATATATAAGTTAATGTTAATGCGCCCGAATCCAGATGTCAATATTTTATGCCCGGAAAAATTAGATCCATGGCGCTTTTTTATTGACAAGGCTGAGTTGCAACTCAAAATTCGCTAATACGATATAGTAGTGCATCATCTGCAACTGAAGAATGACCGGGCCAGATCCCGAATATATTTGCGGCATGAATTCACACAATAGTCCGGTCGAAACTGAATTCCTGCATCCCGCAAGACTTTCAACAACCGCAACAAGTATAGCGCCTGGAGGAAAAGTGAAAAAGTCCGGTCTGTTGCTTAATGCTGTTTCTATCCTGATCCTGCTTACTTTTTACGGCTGTTCCGGAAGTGGCGGCGAAAAAGCCGAGCCGCAAGCGGCTTCCGGCTTGCCGGCTGCCTGGAAAGTGATTGGGCCGGGCGGCGGCGGTGCACAGTTTCTCTCCACCATCGATCCCCAGGACCCGAACCACGTATTCGTGCGCTGCGATATGACCGGCGCATATGTCACCTATGATGGAGGCAAGTCCTGGAGGATGTTTAACCTGCGGACCGTGGTCCAGGACTTTGAATTCGATCCGGGCAACCCCAACACTATTTACGCCTCCAATTCAGGGCTGTACCGCTCGGATGACCGCGGGGTCCGCTGGGAATTGGTTTATCCCGATCCAGCCAAAGGGGTTGTCGAGCGGATGGTGGGGGACCACGCCGACCAATATCTGGAGACCCGGGACGGCCAGCGCTCGGGGAGGATCGAAAAGGTCCGGGTCGACCCGGCGGATGGAAAGCGCATTTACCTGGGAATGCCGGCTCCGATGGTTTACAGCCCGGGCGCCGAGCCCCGGCGCTCCGGCGATTCGGTCCTGGTCGTGGGCACGGATGACCGGGGCGCCTCCTGGCGCGAGCTCGGAAGAGTGGCCGGACAGGAGATACTGGCGATTTTTCCGGGAAGCTGGGATGGCCGGCCGGAGGAGCTGACGGTTTTCACCGACCGCGCGGCAGCCCGCATCTCGATCAAAGATGGCGGAACGACCTATCTCAAGCTGCCGGAGGAATCGATTCAGGCGGTAGAGGGCGGAAAAGCGGCCAAGGGCAGCGTCTTTTACCTGCTGACGCCGTTAAAAGAATCAGGCGGCACGGTATCCGGAGGAATTTACCGCTCCGGAGACGACGGCCAATCCTGGACGCGGCTAAACTCGGGTCTGCTGGACGATTTTCCGGTCACCAACCGCCTGCCCCGTTTTGCGGCTCTTGCGGTCTGCGAGGGTGATCCGGCCGTGGTTTATCTGTCCTGCAGCCAATATGGGGCCAGGACCAAAGAGGGCAGCGAGCGCCATTTCGGTATTTTCAAGACCGCCGATGGCGGCCAGCACTGGAGCTGGGTCTACCGGGCCAGCAGCGAGACCGTATTCAGCGCGAATTATTCCGGCGGCTGGATGGGGAAGTCCTACGGCCCGGATTGGGGTGAATACCCGCTGGCCCTGGGAGTCAGCCCCACAAACCCGGATATCTGCTGGGCCAATGATTTCGGCTGCACGTACCGCACGCTCGACGGCGGCGGGAGCTGGGAGCAGGAATTTTCGAACACTCTGCCCGATGAGTCTGTCTCCACCCGGGGTATGGACGTTACCACCTGTTACGGAGTGCATTTCGACCCCTTCGATCCGCAGCACATTTTTATCTCTTACACCGATATCGGCGCCTTTCACAGCTTTAACGGCGGCGAGAGCTGGTTCCATGCGATCCAGGGCGTGCCCCGGGAATGGCATAACACCTGTTACTGGATGGTGTTCGATCCGGAGGTCAAAGGCCGGGCCTGGTCGGTCTGGGGCAGCGGCCACGATCTTCCCCGGCCGAAAATGTTCCGCGGCGGAAATTTCGACCGTTTCGTAGGCGGGGTGGCTTATTCCGAGGATGCCGCCCGGAGCTGGAGGAAGAGCAATGAGGGCATGCCGCCGAATACGGTCAGCACGCATATCCTGCTCGACCCGCAAAGCCCCTCGGACAGCCGCACTCTTTATGTCTGCGGTTTCGGTAAGGGGGTTTTCAAGTCCATGGACGGCGGGAAAAACTGGGTCAATTCGAGCAATGGCCTGGGGCCGAACCTGAACGCCTGGCGGCTGGTGCTCCTGCCCGGCGGCCGCCTGATCCTGCTGGTGGCCCGGGGTCTGGAAAACCGCCAGGTGGTGGATGGCGCCCTGTATGCCAGTGATGACCAGGCCGCCTCATGGAAAAAGCTGGACCTGCCGGAGGGGGTCAATGCGCCGAACGACCTGGTTTACGATCCCTCCGACCCGCAGCGGATGTACCTGAGCTGCTGGCCGCGGACTGTCGAGCGCACCGAGCGCGGCGGCGGACTGCTGCGCACCGAGGATGGCGGAGCGACCTGGAAGCGTGTTTTCGAGGAGGACGCCCATGTCTACGCCGCGGCTGTCGATCCGCAAAACCCCGCCACGGTTTTTATCAATACTTTCAACAGCGCCGCTTTCCGCAGCGAGGACCGCGGTGAAACCTGGCACCGTCTCCAGGGCTATAACTTCAAGTGGGGGCATCGCCCGGTCCCGGACCCGCACCATCCCGGCATGCTTTACCTGACCACATTCGGCGGCAGCGTGTTTTACGGTCCGGCCACGGGTGTCCCGGGAGCCTTCGAGGATATCGTGGACCCGACTTTTACCATGTGGTACGGGAAGTACGAATAATGGCCGCAAATCTGTTATAACCACGCAGTAGTTACATGCCTGATGCCGCACAATATTATAATTGTTATCTCAAGAACAGAATTCGGTCCTGGTGAGGCCGGCTGGCTTTTGGGGGAGGACGAATAAAGGTTTGTAGCGGTTCATGGGGCTGTATCTCCTGCTTTTTGTGCCCCATTAACTGGAATTTTATTGCCCCAGTGGCAACTGGAGCCATCGGTTGCCGTCGTAGTAATAATAAGGGTAGGGATCTTTCTCAGCCTGCAAGACGAAGATCCCTTGATGCGTTATTTCCGGAAGCCCTTCCGTGTCAACTTTCATATAATTTAAATCGGCCTCGCTATAAGGTCCATATGGGCGAATGCACCAGCGATATTCCAGTTCTGATTCCTTGTCATATGACATTTGCCATTGGGACAGTTCTTGACGGAATACTCTGTGTTTAGCAATCAACATGGGTGCCAGAGTATCTCCGGAAGGGAAGACCCATATACTGCAACTGTCTTCGAGCGCCCCTCGAGGGATAGTTAATACAGCGCAATCCATTGTATTCTCCCCCGTAAATGATCCAATTAATGTGTTGCCATACCGGGGCCGTCCACTGTATCCATATTCGCCATAATATGGGATCAGTAAATCCCTGGCTACCAGCCATTTTACGACTACCTCAGGCAGGTCCCCGGCCTGAGCGGGTTCCTGGATCAACGTATCGATTCTGGCAGACTGGTCATCTGCACCAGCTTGCTGCGCCAGAAACATCAAAAACAAGGCTGAAAATACTGCAACATGAAATCGCATGCGTACTCCTTACATTTCAATCGATATTCCCCATATCAAAATTGAAACAGCAAAAAACAGCCTTCTTTTTTGATTCCAAGTAAAATCTTTCGATCTACCCTGCTTATAACGACAGGTGTTTGGTATATCTGCGATAGATAATCAGTTCTCATCGTCATTCTCAATTTTGTTCCGGGCTTGAGCAGCTAAACAGAGAGACTTCTCCCTTGAATTGCACCCGAGAGCAGCCTTTTTAGGCTTGGCATCATCTTAATTGCTCG
>MFIX01000243.1:0-8490 GCA_001780825.1 Candidatus Glassbacteria bacterium RIFCSPLOWO2_12_FULL_58_11
CGGAGTGCGCACCCGGACAGGGGATTTCCTGCTGTTTCCGTAAGGTGCCCTGATTCGGGCTTTTCAGTAATTCTAACCCGCATTTTTCACAAATTTCCGCAAGTCCCTGTAGGGGCGACGCATGCGTCGCCCCTACAATTACTCTGATATACTGCCTTTGCCTTCGAAAGAGGCATGTCCGCGCGCTTGCATGAAATTTTATGAATAATCCAGACTAATATTTTCTGCAGGCTCAACAGAAAAAATCATCCTCGGAATATCTTGAAGAGCAGGGTCAGCAGTACGCTGATTAGCAGGCAGGTGGCGAGGGGAAAATAGAAGGTAAAGTTATCGCGCTTGATTACGATGTCGCCGGGCAGATGTCCGAGCCAGGGGATTTTAGGGCCGAGGATCAGCAGGAGCCCCACTCCGGCCAGCACCAGGCCGAATATCAGCAGTACCCGGCCGAGGTTTCCGCCGAAATTTCCCGGATCCATGGCTTGTCCTCTGAACAAGGCTTAGCTATTCTTTTGAAAAGAGATCGGACTGGCCGGAAAACGGCCCGGCCTGCGGCGCGGGCGGCTCGAGGCCGAGGTGACGGTAGGCCAGGGCGGTAGCCTCGCGGCCGCGCGGCGTGCGGTTAATAAAACCGCGCTGGATCAGGAAAGGCTCGTAAACCTCCTCGATCGTATCCGGCTCCTCTCCCACCGAAACCGCCAGGGTGCCGACACCCACCGGACGTCCGCCGTATTTTTCGATCAGGGAGCGCAGGATAGCGATATCCATCTCATCCAGCCCCAACTCATCCACTTCGAGCATTTCCAGGCCCAGGCGGGCCACCTCGCCGGTAATCCGGCCATCGGCGCGCACCTGGGCGTAATCCCTGATCCTGCGCAACAGGCGGTTGGCGATACGCGCGGTACCGCGCGACCTGCGGCTGATCTCCTCCGCCCCATCTTTCTCCACCTCGACATTGAGGATTCCCGCCGAGCGGCGGACGATCTGTTCCAGCTCATCCTCGCTGTAGAAATTAAGCCGGCCCACGACTCCAAAGCGCGAGCGCATCGGGCTGGTCAACAGGCCGCTGCGGGTGGTGGCCCCGATCAGGGTGAACTTTTTCAGCGGGATCTTGACGCTGCGAGCGGCCGGACCGGTATCGATCATGATGTCGAGGGTGTAGTCCTCCATCGCCGGATAGAGGTATTCCTCGACATTGCTCCGCAGACGGTGGATTTCATCGATAAAAAGTATATCGCCCTGGCCCAGATTGGTCAGCAGGCCCGCCAGGTCGCCGGCCTTTTCCAGCACCGGCCCGCTGGTCACCCGGATATTGACCTCCATCTCCCGCGCGATGATATGCGCCAGGGTGGTTTTGCCCAGCCCGGGGGGGCCGCAGAACAGGCAATGGTCGAGGGCCTCTCCCCTGCCCCGGGCGGCCTCGATAAACACTTCCAGCTTCTCTTTAAGCTTGGGCTGTCCGACAAACTCAGCCAGAGTCGTCGGCCTCAGGCTGCCCTCGAAGCTCAGCTCATCGGCCAGCACGCCGGGACTGGTCAGGTCGTATCTTTTGCCACCGCTTTCATCCATCCGGGATTATTCCATGGGTTAATAAATTATCCGGCCTGTCACATGCTGGCCAAGGCGCGACGGACCAGCTCGGTGGTCTCAAGTTGTCCGCCTGATTTTTCGAGCACCTTGAATACCGCTTTTTCCGCCTGGAGCCGTGAAAACCCCAAGGACAAGAGCGCGGCCAGCGCCTCCCCGCCCTCGGAGCTTAAGGCTCCGGCGCCGGCCACCTCTCCCAGCGGGACCAGCCCGCCGAGCTTGCCTTTCAGCTCCAGGACAATCCGCTCGGCGGTCTTTTTCCCCACTCCCGGGATACGGTCGAGAATGGAGGTCTGCCCGGTCTCCACCGCGGTGAAAAGCTGCTCCGGCGACAGGCCGCTCAGAATGGCCAGAGCCAGACGCGGTCCGACTCCGCTGACTGAAATCATCTTTTCGAAAGTTCCGCGCTGCTCGCGCGAGGAAAAGCCATAGAGCAGGAGGGCGTCCTCACGGACATGCAGGTAGGTAAAAAGCCGGGCCTGCTCGCCGACCGAGGGCAGACTGTCGAAAGTGGGCAGAGGCACCGCGAGCTGGTAACCCACGCCTCCGGCCGAGATGACCACCGCGGAGGGCGATTTTTCGAGCAGTTTACCTTCGAGCTGGGCGATCATCTTATTTCAGGGGTTTCCTTTCGGAGCACCGGCTGCGTAATTGCTTCCGCTCCGAGCGGCTACAGGCAGCGGTGCGAATGACAGAGGGCCAGAGCTAGCGCATCCGCGGCATCGAAAGGTTTCGGCGGCGCATCCAGGCCCAGCACGGCCTGCACCATGCGCTGGACCTGCTCCTTGGAGGCGTCCCCGCGCCCGACCACCGCTTTCTTGACCTCGCGCGGGCTGTATTCATGGACCGGGACCCCGGCCAGACCACCGGCCAGGATTATCACGCCGCGGACCTGGCCGATGGATTTGAGGCTCTGAACGTTTTTACCGTAAAAGATATCTTCGACTACCAGAAACTGCGGCTGGTGAAGGTCAATAAGCTCGCGGATAAAATTGAAGATGCGGCACAGCTTGTCCGGCAGGCTTTCCTCAGGGCGGGCCCGGGAGGTCCCGCAGGCAATCATCCGGGTGATTCCGCCGCTCTTACGCACCACGCCGTATCCGGTGATTTCACCGCCCGGATCGATACCCAGGATCGTGCCTCCGGCAATCTGATGGCTTGAATCACTGGCTTTCAAGCTTGCGCATCACCTCTTCATCGATATCGAAATTCGAGCTGACCCTCTGGACATCCTCGTTGTCCTCGATCGCTTCCATCAGCTTCAGCACTTTTTCCGCATCCCGCTCCTCGAGCTTTATCGTGCTCGCAGGCATCATCGCCAGCTCCGCCTCGCTGATCTCGATTCCTTTTTTCTCCAGCCCCTCCCTGACCCGGCTCAAGTCCTCGGCCGCCGTGGTTACCACGTGCAGTCCGCTCTCCTTGACTATGTCCTCGGCCCCCAGCTCCGTGGCTTCCAGGAACACGGTTTCTTCATCGTATTTTTCCGCATCGATGTAGATATGGCCTCTCTGGCTGAACATCCAGGCCACCGAGCCGGCCTCGGCCATCCGGCCGCCGTGCTTGGTCAGAGTGTGGCGGATATCGCCGACCGTGCGGTTCTTGTTGTCGGTGAGCACCTCGATATAGAGCGCCACCCCTCCCGGACCGTAGCCCTCGTAGATCGATTCCTCGTACTGCACACCGGGAAGTTCGCCGGTGCCTTTTTTGATCGCCCGGTCGATATTGTCCTTGGGCATGTTGGCAGTTTTCGCGGCATCCACAGCGGAGCGCAGGCGCGGGTTGCTGTTCGGATCCCCTCCGCCGTTCCGGGCAGCGACCGAGATTTCCTTGATCAGCTTGGTGAATATCTTGCCGCGCCGCTCATCCTCTTTGCCCTTTTTCCTTTTTATAGTCGACCATTTGGAATGGCCAGACATATTTCCTCCGGCTTTACAGCTTTTATCTGATTGTTATCGTTTTCGCGGACCGGGCCTGTCCGCCAGAGCCGGACCGGGCGTGTTAATCCCGCGATCCGGCAGGACTAGAAGACTTTAATAATATAGTCAGCCGCCAATTAAAATGCAATCCAATTCAAATCAAGAGCCCGGGCAGCGACAGTGTTGTCAAAGGGCCGTCAGGATGTTAGCTTATGGCCTTATTTTTAATCCAGATCGAAGGTCCGGGAGACGATTTTTATGCAAACAGCGCGGACAGTCCTGCTCTGCGAGGGTGCATTCGCGGATTTCGGGACCAGCAAGACGGCTTACGGGATTTTACGTTTCAGCCCGGAATCGGTGGTGGCGGTTATCGACAGCACGAACGCCGGACGGGATGCTTTCGAGGTCAGCGGCCTGGGCCGCGGCATTCCGGTAGTCCGGGACCTCGAGGCGGCCCTGGCCTTCTCGCCCCGGCGGCTGGTAATCGGGATCGCCACGGTGGGTGGCGTGCTCCCCCCGGCGCTGCGCAAGATAGTTTTCACCGCGCTGGAAAAGGGGCTGGAAGTCCATAACGGCCTTCACGAAATGCTGGCCGACAACCCGGAGCTGGCTGCGGCGGCAAAGCGCGGCGGGGGCGGCATCGTGGACCTGCGAAGGGAGCCGGAAAACCTGGAGGTGGGAACCCTCCGGGCGCAACAGGTCCCGGCCTGCGTGGTCCTGACAGTCGGCACGGACTGCAACACAGGCAAGATGACCACCGCTCTGGAGCTGGTGCGCGAAGCCGCAGGATGCGGGATCGAATCACGCTTCTGCGCCACCGGGCAGACCGGGATCGCCATCGCCGGCTGGGGCATCGCCATCGATCACGTACTGAGTGATTTCACGGCCGGGGCCGCGGAGTGGCTGGTTCTGGAGGCGGGTAAAGACAAAAAAGTCCGGCTGATCGCGGTCGAGGGCCAGGGGGCGCTGGCCCAGCCGGTGTATTCGGGGGTTACGCTTTCCCTGATGCACGGCTGCCTGCCGGATGCGATGATCCTCTGCCACCGCGCGGACCAGGATAAAATTGAAGTCGTCGATACCCCCATGCCGCCGCTGACAGAGCATATCCGCCTCTACGAGGAGGCAATGCGCCTGGTCAAGCCCGCCAAAGTCAAAGCCCTGGCCATCAACACCCGCGGCCTGGAGCAGGAGGAGGCCCTGCGGCTGCTGGAAGAGGCCAGCCGCAGCACCGGCCTGCCGGCCACCGATCCGGTGCGCTTCGGCGCCGAGAAGCTCCTCGAGGCGCTTCTCCGGGAGGACTTGCGTAAAATCCCGCTTTATTCCGGCGGCCCGGCCAGTTGAATTTTCTCCCCTCTCAGCAATCAAAAATGTCGGATATGACGCTTAAACTGGAAATTGAGTTGCACGGGTTTGCCTGGAAAAATATGTTGTTTGCGCTCGTGCTCATCCTGCCGGCGCTGGCCTGCCAGAGCTCGCCCGAACGGCCGGCGCTAAAAGAGGCCCAGTTGTTCCGGAGCAGCGGCCAGTACCAGAAGGCGCTGGAAAGCTACCAGCTTGTCCTAACGATCAACCCGGACAACCAGGAGGCAAAGCTCGGTACCGGTTTCTGCCAGATCGAGCTGGAGCGGTTCGCTGAGGCGCAGGAGACTTTAAAGGAGCTGACCGCGAAACACCCGGACAACGAGCAAGCCTATTACCGCCTGGGCCAGATCCACCTGCACCTCAAGCAATACACTCAGGCGGTGGAGGCCTTGCGCCGGGCGCTCTCGCTCGATGACCATTTCGCGGACACGCACTACTATCTAGGCCTGGCCTATGGAGAGCTCAGGCAGTACGGCCCGGCTCTCGCCGAGTTCTCGGCCACGGTCAAGCTGGACCCGGGATACATCGAGGCTTATTACAACATGGGGAACCTTTACACACGTGAGAAAAAATACGACAAGGCTATCGAGGCCTATGGCAGGCTGCTCAAGAAAAAACCCGACCACCTGATGGCGCTCTATCTCAGCGGAGATTCATATTATGCGCTTGGGCGCTACCCGGAGGCCGAAAAGATGTTCGAAAAGGCGCTGGAGGTCAATTTCGGTTTTACCGCGGCTCAGATGGCCCTGAAAAAATGCCAGGAGAAAATAGCGGAAGGCAGCTTCTGAAAAGCAGGCCGGCAAATTTCAAGTCCTGTGGCTTTCCAGCCGATAAGTTGGTAGAGCGTATCGTCGGCAAAAGGCATGGGAGAAAATTAGTGACCGGACGTATAATCTTCCCTTGATCTAAAGCGGGGATTATGGTATAGTCAGCCCAATAAACCGGTCCGTTAGATGGAGGAAAATAAATGGCGCAGCTGAAGCGTCCGGCGTTTCTGATCCCGCTGGTGATTGTCTGCTTTTGTAGTAGCGTCCGGAATTCAAGGGCCGAAATCTATCGTTACCTGGACAGCCGCGGGGTGATCCACCTGGCCAACCGGCCCGAATCGGATATCCGGCCGCGCGGCAGGCGCTGGAACAATGTGCGCAACGGGATTCACCTTTACGATGATCTTATCCACCAGGCCGCGGAGCATTATGGAGTGGAGTTCGGACTGATCAAAGCGGTGATCCATGCGGAGAGCGCATTTGATCCGAAGGCAGTCAGCGTCAAGGGCGCCCAGGGCCTGATGCAGCTGATGCCGCAAACCGCCCGTGATCTCGGGGTGCGCGATGTCTTCGACCCCCGGGAAAACGTATTCGGCGGCACCCGCTATTTGAAGGATATGCTCCAGCGTTACAACAACGACCTGCACCTCAGTCTTGCCGCCTACAATGCGGGGCCGAATAAGGTGGACCGCCGGGGCGGCGTGCCGCCCTTTCCTGAAACAACCAGCTACATCCGCAGAGTGCTCAATCTGATGGGCGGGTACGCCGGTATGGCCTCGACCGGCGGGAAGATTTACAGAGTGGTTAAAAACGGCAGGGTCATCCTTACTAACCGTCCCATCCCCTGATAAAGTCCGCTGATCCAGCTTACTTGCGTTTCAGCTTCCGCTCTTCATCGGCCCGGTCCAGCAGGACTCCGATATTGGCCAGGGTCTCCTTGCGCAGTCGGGAGGCGATTCTCATTTTCAAGCGTTGGAGTGACTCCAGGCAGGAGGGGCAGTAGATAACCACCCCGCCGGAAATAAACAGGTTCTCTTCGGCCAGGCGATCCAGCAGCTCTTCCTCGGCCCGGATATATCCGCTGTCGATCTTTCTCTCCAGCCCTTCGTAGTCAATCTTGCACGCGGGACAACCCATTTATTCTCTCCGATCATTATCGATTGAAGTTAAAGCGATATTAAAAAGATGATTGCCGGTGGATTATCAACCTCATCTGTCGGCGAACCCGGCCGCAAGGCCGGGGGGCTTAACTATGATATCGAGAAACAGGCTGGCGGGCTTTAATTTTTCGGATAACTTAGCGCTGTTCAGCGGACTGTTCCGGTGAGCCGGGACACACTGGTGACTTTGGCGAACCAGAGGGCGATAGTCCGCAGGCTGCCGAGGTGCAGGCTTTCATTAAGCGCGGCGCAGGTATCGGCCGGCAGGAACACGAAGAAATCGCGCATGAACGCATCCCGGACTGTCCCCTCCACGCAGACATTGGTAAAGAGGCCGGCCACAACCACCTGCCTGATTCCAAGGGAGCGCAGGGTCAGCTCCAGGTCGGTGGCGAAAAAGGCGCTGTACCTTCTCTTCGGAATGATTTTCTCTTCCGGCCCGGGCGCCAGCTCCGCGGCCAGCCCGGTCTCCCGGCTGCCCTCCAGGGGCAAATGCGGCCACCAGAAACGCAGTACCTCGCCGCGGTCAATAAACTCGCCCTTGTTTTGCTGAACGGCATAAATCACCGGACGCAGGTGCTTACGGAAATGCTCGATCAGTGCGGTCAACCGGGGCAGGATCACCCGGCCGTTGTCTGAATAAAGAGGGTAGGCCGGTTCGAGAAAACAGCGCTGCATGTCGATAATTACCAGCGCCGCCTGTTCGAGGTTGAAAGGAAGCTCGCGGTGGTTGTAAGGCGCAATCGCCTGAAGGTATTCCTCAGTCTTCCGGTCGAGGTTTTCCGCGGTCAGGTAATTTTCGCGCAACTGATCCAGCGGGTTATCCGCCATAAGCAAGCCTCGTCCGGATTTAATCGACCACTTTGGCGGATTTCTCATCGAGCAGACGGCTGAGGTAGCTCCGGTCCCGGGCTGTCATGCCGGAAAAGCGGATACCCGCTGTGGATTTCCCGTTTTCGGGACTTCCGACCCAGCGGACCAGACCGAAACACATGACCACGGTCTGTCCGTATTTCTTCTGCCCATCCTGATCGAACTGATAGGAGTTGAGATCGGGCACCTCGATCCGTACCGAAAGCTGGTCTCCGCTTTTCAGCACTTCCGTGGTTTCGATTTTCGCTCCGCTGACACTGAAATCCAGCGTATAGGACTCGATAAGCTTTATCGCCCCGAAACCGGAGAGCACTGAATACTCGACTTTGAATTCCAGCGCCACGCGGGGGAATGCGCGGATTTCCTCTGTCATCATCTTGGACTCCGTCCTGATAGACCATAGGCAGATTCGATTATTCTTTCTCATAAAATATTGAGTTGCATTCGCAGCTTGTCAACTGATTTCGGGAATTTTCTGAATTTCCGCTGATAGATTTTTAGGGGTAGCACCTTGGCCGGAGTATATACAGGCATACTCTTCGAGCGTGGACGCGTGCGGCTGCCCGAGACCAGGAGCCCTGGAGTGCGCCCCGCAGCCGAAGATTTCGCCGCAGCGGGACACGCTCGACAAAAGACAGAAAGGCCACCCGGATAATGGCAGCCCTTCTTTTTGCAGCCCGTTGCAGCAGGGTGAACTGTCTGGATCAATCGTACAGGAGCCGCAGGATCGCCCCAACCAGGAACACCACCATCCCGATGATAGCGGTTTCCGCGGCCCAGGCCTGAGAGGCGCTGAAGGCGGCCATGAAAACGCCAACGAGGAAGAGG
>MFIX01000243.1:8498-11309 GCA_001780825.1 Candidatus Glassbacteria bacterium RIFCSPLOWO2_12_FULL_58_11
CAGCAGATGCACCCACATCCAGACGCGCCCCGGCGTGCTGGAAGGCCAGAGCCTGAAAAACTTGTGCCCTCCATCCCGCTCCTCTTTGCTCTCGCGGAACGCGCTGAACGTGCGCTCCAGCTTGCTCGCCGGCTCCGGACGGGTCAGGAGGGAGACCGCTAAGGTTATCACCAGGGTGGCTGCAGTCGAAATGAAAGTGGTGTCGGCGAACACCAGACCCGTGATCTTCCATTTGAACACCAGGGCCAGCACGCCGCACAGAATCCCACCCACATAGCCGACTATCGCCCCGGCCGAGTTGACCCGCCGGATGAACAGCCCGCAAATGATGAACACCACGAAACTGGGCATGTCAGTGATCCCGACCACGGTGAGATAGGCCTCCACCGCCGAGCCGATGTAGGGCACTAAGTAGGCGTAGACAATCATTATCGCGCCGATCCCAACCGTAGCCGCCCGCGCCATCCAGAGGAGCTGGCGGTTGGTGGCCTTGCGGTTGAACAGGCTGCAGTAGATGTCGTTGGCCACGATGATCGAGTTGGCGTTGAGGCTCCCCGAGACTGTGGACATCTGCGAGGCCATGAACCCGCAGAGCACGATCCCCAGAAGTACTGTGGGCATATAGCGGTGAATAAGGAGCGGCAGGGCCATGTCCACCTGGCTGCCACTCAGACCCGGGTTGATCTGCGCGGCGGCGAGCCCGGGCAGGATGATCAGGAAAGCAAACGGCACCATCACCGCCCCGGCCAGCACCCAGCCCAGGGCCGAGGCCCGCGGGCTCCGGGCGGCCAGAGCCCTCACCACCAGGTCGTTATTCGTGCTGCAGTACTGGATGCCAAGCAGCCAGATCGCAAATACGAAAGCCCAGTTGTACTGCCCGGCAGTGGGCATGAAATCGAAAAATTCGGCGGGAAGGGTCTGCTTGAGACCCGGATACCAGCCCACCGCCGGCATGATCAGCGGGATCATGATCAGAGTGCCCAGCAGGAGAAGGGTGAACTGCGCCACGTCCGTCATCGCCACCGCCCAGGCCCCACCCATGGCGGTGAACCAGATCACAAACGCCGTGATAACCGTGAACACGGTCACCCAGAGGGTCTGGTTGTCGATCCCGGTCACTCCGATCGAGATCGTTACCGAAAGGTACAGCACTATCCCAAGCCAAAACCCGCCGCGCAGCACGGTGATCAGCGCCACCAGCGAACGGACGAACTTGTTGAAGCGCACCTCCAGGTACTCCGGCACCGAACGCACCCGGAGCCTCCACAGCAGCGGGTGGATGAACAGACCCACAGTCACCATGCTCATCAGGCCGGTCCATTCCTGCCAGATGATCGAAACTCCGCTCTTATAGGCGATCCCGGCGTATCCGATATAGTTGTAGAGGGTAATATTGCTGGCGGCGACCACGGCGGCGAGGATGAACGGGGGAAGCTGGCGGCCGGCCACGAAATGGTCGTCCGCCTCGCCGACCCAGCGGTGGAAATAGAAACCCATGCTGATCAGGCCGACAAAAAACAAGAGGACGATGAGATAATCGATTGTCGCCATTGGAATCCTTTTTTGCGCGCGCTTTAATTCGTTCTGTTGGCGGTCAGGAAAGTCTGCAACAGCAAATTATGATTCTGCACTTTAGAATATTCGCCGATATTTCACCTATCGAAAGCAATCAATTTAATTTCTGCCCGGCTTACGATTCCAGGCGCAAATTTGCCGCTTCGCGCTTGATATAAGAATCCCGGTTCGGTCAAGTGCGAATATTTAGTCCTTTTCTACGAATGTTTCAAGGCCTTTATCGGCCATGGCAGGAGAAAGAGACAATATTCCGGACGCTTAAAAGCGTGTCGAAATACTTTCTAGGCGGCTGCTTACTTTCCGACCGCTGTAAGGGCGGTTCACGAACCACCCCTACAATTGCTTATAAATAATAATGTTACGTTGTTTTCACAAATACCACTTTCTTGAATCAAGAAAGAGCAATAGTTGGAACGACACTCTTTTAATCCATAAAAATGTATTCTAGCCCGGCAGCATCGCAATCTTTCGCTTTGAAGCAGGATCTCCGCAAGCGGCTTCCGGATATAAAGTCGCTTGCCGCGCGCTTCGGGAGTTGCGCAATCAACCGGGTTTGATTAGTTTTATTAATTCCGGCCGGAGCTGCGGCTGTATTTGGTTATTTCCGGCTGCAAAACAGAAATATATTGATTGAAGAATATATCCAACCATCTGCTTGTGAGAGCGCTCGATGCGTATATTGATGATCCACACCGATCAATTCAGCTACCATGTCACCGATAAAACCAGCGCCGTGGGCAAAGGTGCTGAGCTGGACCCGGCTTTGAAAGAAGGCTCAACCGGCGATTCACTGGTGGTCTTCTGCTGCTCGGAAAAAGGCGATGAAAAGGGAGTCGATTCGGTGGCCGAGCAGGTGGCGAAAGTCGCCGCGGATCACGCCCGACGGATCAATACTAAAACGGTAATGGTCTATCCCTATGCCCATCTCTCGAGCAACCTGAGCAGCCCGCGGGTAGCCACCAAGGTGCTGGACCGGATTTACGAGCTCCTGAGCGGCAATGCGGACGGCTTGAACATCAAGCGCTCGCCGTTCGGCTACTACAAGGGCTTTTCGATCCAGTGCAAGGGGCATCCGTTGAGCGAACTGGCCCAGACTATCACCCCCGAGACCGGCAAAAAGGCCGAGGCCGGGAGCGGCGAATCACAGGCCATAAAATCAGAGACCAAGCTGAACAGCGAGTGGCTGGTCGCCGAGCCGGGAAGGGATTACGTATCCGCCGGGGAGTATAACTTTGC
>MFIX01000244.1 GCA_001780825.1 Candidatus Glassbacteria bacterium RIFCSPLOWO2_12_FULL_58_11
CTGTGGGTCAGAGGGTATTCCATTTCCCTGCTCGTAAGAAATCCTTTCAGATATTTCTCGGCGGCTTGCTGACAATGGAAACAGACCGTATCCGTAGGTAAATCATCTGGATCCGCGGCAAGAATGATTTCCGCGCTGCGCAGGTCGCTGGACGCTTTGGCGAACCATGCTTTTACAAGGTCGTCATTATTCATAAACGACCCGGCCCTCCCGAAGGACTGTCGCCACGAAGGACAGCCGCACTTCCCGCCAACTCTCTACCTCTTCGTGCGTGTAAAAAAGAATGTCCGTGGGCACACCCGGCTCAGGCAGCGCCAGCCGCGTCTGCAAGCCCCTTTTATGCCTCGGCAAACCTTTCTCCCGATCAGAGATGACTAGAATATCCAAATCACTCTTTTTATTCTGTTCGCCTCGCGCGCACGATCCGAATACTATGATTTTGTCCGGCTGATAGGTGCGGACAATCGTATCAGTAATATTCTGGATCTGTTCTTGGGTAATCATAATCATACCCCATCCGGATTATCGTCATCTTGGCATTGCCGAAGATGTCCACGACCTTGACCGAAATCTGGCATTATTCTGTTTTCACACATTCTTCTTTTATATTATTGCATTTTGCAAATTATTTCAATGAATCAGCCGTTTCATTGCATTTAAAAAACTCAGCGCATCGCGGTGCGGTCCAAACTCCGGTACTGGATCGCCTCGGCCAGGTGCGCGGCCTCGATTGACTCGCTCCCGGCCAGGTCGGCGATAGTGCGGCTCACCTTGAGGATGCGGTCGTGGGCCCGGGCCGAGAGGCCGAAATGCGTGACCGCCTGGCGCAACAGGGCCAGGCATTCCTCGTTGAGCACGCAGTATTTTTTCAGCGCCTGCCGCCCCATGTGGGCATTGCAGTATATCCCATCCGCGCCGCGGAAACGCTCGAGCTGCAGGCCGCGGCCCTTTTCGACCCGCGCCCGGATATTTTCCGAATTTTCACCGCTTCTTTTATCGGCTAGTTGATCGAATGGCACCGCCGGCACCTCGACATGGATGTCGATCCGGTCCAGCAGGGGCCCGCTGATACTGCTCATGTAGCGCTTGATCTGGGTCGGAGTGCAGTGACAACTGTGGGCCGGGTCGGTCAGGTAGCCGCAGGGGCAGGGGTTCATGGCGCAGGCGAGCATGAACCGGGCCGGGTAGGAGACCGTGATCAGCGAGCGGCTGATCGATACCTCGCCATCCTCCATCGGCTGGCGCATCACCTCCAGCACGTTTTTCTGGAACTCCGGCATCTCATCCAGGAACAGGACCCCATTGTGGGCCAGGCTCACCTCGCCGGGACGGGGGATTCTCCCTCCGCCGATCAGGCCGGCATCGCTGATTGTGTGGTGCGGGTTGCGGAACGGCCGGGTGGCCACCAGGGACTGGGACTCGCCGGTCAGGCCGGCCACGCTGTGGATGCGGGTGGTCTCGATAGCCTCTTCCAGGGAGATGCGCGGCAGTATGGTCACGAGCCTGCGGGCCAGCATGGTCTTGCCGGAGCCGGGAGGGCCGATCAGCAGCAGGTTGTGGCCGCCGGCCGCTGCCACCTCGAGCGCCCGCTTGGCGTGCTCCTGGCCCTTGACATCGCTGAAATCCACTCCGTAGCTCAGCCGGCTGGAAAATAGGTCGTTGGGATCGACCCGGGTCGGCTTAAGCTCCTGCTCGCCGGCGAGAAAACGGACCGCCTCGGCGAGGGTCTCGACCCCGATCACCTCGAGGTCCCGGACCACCGCCGCCTCGACCGCATTGGCGCGGGGCAGGAGCAGGCCCTCGAGACCCAGCTTGCGGCAGCTCGCGGCAATCGGCAAAGCTCCGTGGACCGGCTTGAGCTTTCCATCCAGGCTCAGCTCGCCGAGCACCAGGCAGCGCTCGAGGCGTTCCGGGGGGAGCTGGCCGCTGGCGGCGAGCAAGGCCAAGGCGATCGGCAGGTCGAACGCGGCGCCTTCCTTTTTCCGGTCGGCGGGGGCGAGATTGATCGTGACACGCTTGAGCGGGAACCTGAGTCCGATATTACTGATCGCGGAGCTGACACGCTCGCGGCTCTCCCGGACTGCATTGTCCGGAAGTCCGACCAGCGTGTAGCAGGGCAGGCCGGGGCTGATGTCTGTTTCCACCTCCACGAGGAACGCTTCGATTCCGGTCACGGCGGCGGAGAAGACCTTGCTCAGCAAATGCGCTCGATCCTCCATCAGGGGAGGCAGGGAGAGATAAATACGACAGTCTGTAAGGGAGTGGAAAAGTAGAGGCTGTCCGCTGTCGGCTGGGCCCTCCGGCTCAAGCTTCCTGCTTTTCAGGCTGTTCCTCCTGAACGGCTTCCTCGAGGGGCTCCTCGCCGGGCAGCTGACGGCGCTTTTCCATCAGATCGATATACTTGGCGTATTTCAGGTAGCCGATCACATTGGCCAGCCGCATGTCGGTATCCGCGCTGATCACCCGGGTCTGACCCTCGATCAGTTTCTCCAGGATCGGGGCCAGATCGGCGGAGCCGCCGCCGGTAAGCAGCACGAATTCGACATCCCAGTCATCAACCCACAGCCGCTCCATGTCGCTCACGATAGCGGTGGAGAGCTGCCGCATTACCTCTTCCCTGAGATCGGCAAGGGAGAATTCCTTGCCGCGGATCCGGATGCGCCCCTTTTTTACCGGCTCGAACAGGCGGAAGAGCTCGACATTGATCCCGCTCTGCTCGAGGATTTTGCGGCTGATCAGCGAAAAAGCCTTCGAGATGCCGGTATCGGTGGTCCGGCTCCCACGCTCGATATAGCGGAGACGGTCGGTGATCGAGTAGTCGGTGGTGCGGAATCCGATATCGATGATTCCGAATTTCTGACGGGCAACATCCTTGTCGACAATCCGGCCGTGGTTGTTCATCAGCAGGTTGAATACCGAGCCGAACGGCTGAGGCAGCACGCGCACTTTGCGGATGTCGATAGTCTTTTCCTGCGACTCTCCATGGTAATGCGTGATTACTTTGTGCTGCCCTTCGAGCATGTTCACATAGCGCGTGCGGTACTGCTTGAAATAGCGTATCGGCAAACCGGTGACCACGCTGAATTCACGGGAACCCTGGCTGGTGAACAGGGCCAGCGCGGTGAGAGCCATAACCTTGGCGGAATTTTCCAGCAGAGTATTCTGGTCGAGAGTAAATTCTCGGACATTGGATTGTTTCTCGGCCATGTCGCCTACATAATATTCCTTATCGTCAATAGTCAGGTGCAGGTTTTCCAGCTCGCCGCCTTCGGAAAACCCGGATTGAAACTGTATCTCCGCCGCATCGCCGATGATGGATTTAAAAATTACCGAACGGTCTCCATCATAGGCTTTAGTATAGCCGAAACCGACATCTACGCCCAAGTACTCCATGAGATACTCCTTGAAAGTTGGAGCATTCGCGCTTGCGCTCAGGCCCGGAATGCATCAGGAATATGCTCTAGCCTTACCTTTCCGCTGTTGTCAGGCGGGTGGAACAGTATGACATCGAACCGGTAGCTGCATTCCGGCCCCGCGATTCCTTTTTCCAGCAGATATCCGCCGGCAGCCTCGACCAGATTTTTTCGCTGACGCTCGCGGAGGCTCAGCTCAGCCGGTCCGAAAACCGCGCTACCGCGGCTTTTCACCTCGACAAATACCACCAGCTCATTTTTTCGGGCTACCAGGTCAATTTCCTTGTGTCCGAACCGGTAACGGCGCTCGAGGATTTCGAATCCCTGAGCTCCGAGATATTCCGCGGCAGCCCGCTCACTGTCCAGGCCTTTACGTTGACGATAGGACATTGACAGGACCGCCGATATCCGGAATCCGGACAGATCGCCTGAAAGACCGGAGCGGGGCTCTCAGGGCACATTCCCGCCCGCGGCCGCTCCATCTTCTCCCCGGATCCTGCCCGCCCTTTCGATAGCCGGGCCGGCCGGCCTCCGGGCTCCGCCTTCACTCAATATTTCGATAAAACTAGCCAATAACTTTACCCAAAAACAATAAACAGATTAAGCAGACAGTCATGAAGATACCGTAAATTCGACTCATGTCAAGATTTAGCTGCCAAGTCAATTCCCTAAAAAATTAAAGTGGGCTTGAGCGGAGGATACCCTTTCAGTATGTGCGTGCGCATGAGCAGAACGTACTGCGTCAGCGTACCCTGCCTTTCGTGAAGCGTGTAATAATAGACATCCTCAAGTTGCTCGGGCACCACCTGGAAATTTTCCGCCAGCAAGGTCAGTTCGCCTGGCAGCTTGGCCTGCACGGAATCCGCTCCGGATTCGTGCTCTATTCTGGCGGCGACATTGTCAACCATGCTGTAAATCTCGGAGCGTGTCCTGTCGAACCCCTCGGCGGAGCGGCCGGCCCAGAACTGCCGGTTGTAATTTTCCCGGATACCGCGGCCGGTGATATTTTTAACAATTCTCTCGGCCTTGACGAAATTTTCCGGGTCCCTGACGAACACCTTGAGGTAAGCCTCGATTGCCTCCTCCCGGCGTCCCTGATCCATCAGATATTCGGCGTACCTGAACTGGAACTCGCTCATCTTGCGCAGTGCCGCCATCAGGCCCGGGTAATCCCTTTCCATCCTTTCGTACAAATCGCCGTTTTCGGCTATATCCCGGATGTATTTGGAGTAGCCGAACTGAAGATGGACCAGCACGTAGACTGACTGTAACCCGGGCAGTTTGCCGAAAGCCACCGTATCCGCCAGGTTCCATTCTTCGCGGCCCTCTTGCCAATCCGGCGGGCTCAGCTCCTGGCAGGCCAATGCCCGGGAGGCGTAGTAATCCATCAGGAAGACCTGCATGCTGCACATCCGGCGATGGTAGGTCAGCCGCTCGGCTTCGCTGATCACTATTTCCTTGCTGCGCTGAAAATCGGTGTTGGTCAGGAAAAAGGTAATGCTCTCGCGCGCGAATCTGACCTTTTTCTCCACCGCCACGCTGCTCCTGTCCTTCATCGAATTCCACTTTTCCAGCCGCTTGTCCAGGCGGTAAACGCTTAAGTGGCAGCCGGCCAGTCCGGCCAGGGTAAGCGCAAGAGTAAGCCCGAGGATCATTTTTTTCATCAGCACCGCTCTCCTGGATCAGTTCATTTCAATTAATATCAAGCCCGCGATATCAGTTGCGCCGGGCCGCGACGGTTTTTTCAAGCAGCCGGCTGAGATAAATACCGGTGTAGGAACCCTCGATCGAGGCGACCTCTTCCGGGGTCCCGACGGCGACAACCCTTCCGCCTTTCTCGCCGCCGTCCGGGCCGAGGTCTATTATATAATCCGCTGTCTTGATAACTTCAAGGTTATGCTCGATTACCACCACCGTGTTACCCAGGTCGACCAGACGGTGAAGGACCCCGAGGAGCATTTTGACATCGTGGAAATGAAGCCCCGTGGTTGGCTCATCCAGGATGTAGAACGTGCGCCCGGTGCTGCGCTTATTCAGCTCGCTGGCCAGTTTCACCCGCTGGGCCTCGCCCCCGGAGAGAGTAGTGGCCGGTTGTCCCAGATGGATGTACCCCAGCCCCACCTCGCTCATGGTCTGGAGCTTGCTGTGGATCGCGGGGATGTTGCGGAAGAACTCCAGCCCCTCATCGACAGTCATTTCCAGCACATCCGCGATCGAGCGGCCTTTATAAGTCACCTCGAGTGTCTCCCGATTGTATCTTTTCCCCCGGCAGCGGTCGCAGGTGATATAGACATCGGGCAGGAAATGCATCTCGATTTTCACCATCCCCTCGCCCTCGCACGACTCGCAGCGGCCGCCCTTGACATTGAAGCTGAAGCGCCCCGGGCGATAGCCGCGCATCTTGGCCTCCGGCAGTTCCGAAAAGACATCGCGGACCGGGCCGAACACGCCCGTATAGGTGACCGGGTTCGAGCGTGGAGTGCGTCCGATCGGGCTCTGGTCCACATCTATGACCTTGTCGATATGCTCGATACCCTGGATCGTCCGCACCTCTCCCGCCGGCTTGCGCGAACCGTACAGACTGCGGGCCAGGTGGCGGTGCACGATATCCTCGACCAGGGAGCTTTTGCCCGAGCCGGAAACTCCGCTGACACAGATGAACCGGCCCAGGGGGAAATCGATATCGAAGTGCTTGAGGTTATTCGCCGCCGCGCCGAGTACCCTCAGGGTCTTGCCGTTGCCCTGACGGCGGCGGGGGGGAACCGGGATAACCTGCTCGCGCTTGAGATAAGCCCCGGTAAGTGAATCCTTGGCCGCTTCCAGGGCCGCGACCTTTCCCTGGGCCACCACCCGGCCGCCCCGTTTGCCGGCACCCGGCCCCAGGTCGATCAGGTGATCCGCCGCGCGGATCGTTTCCTCATCGTGCTCGACCACGATTACCGTGTTCCCCTGGTCGCGCAGGCGCAGCAGGGTATCGATCAGCATCCGGTTGTCTTTCTGATGCAGGCCCACCGAGGGCTCATCGAGGATGTACAGCACTCCCACCAGGTGCGAGCCGATCTGCGTGGCCAGCCTGATCCGCTGGGCCTCCCCGCCGGAAAGCGAGACGGCAGAGCGCTCCAGGGTCAGGTAGTCCAGGCCGACATCGGCCATGAACCCCAGCCGCTCGGTGATTTCCTTGAGGGCCTGGCGTCCGATGGTCATCCGGCGCTCATCCAGCTCCAGAGAATCGAATAGCCGCACCAGGTCTCCCACCGGCATCCCGATAATTTCACCGATCACGTACCGGCCGACTTTGACCGCCAGGCTCTGCGGCTTGAGGCGTTTTCCCAGGCAGAAGGG
>MFIX01000245.1 GCA_001780825.1 Candidatus Glassbacteria bacterium RIFCSPLOWO2_12_FULL_58_11
GGCCGCAGTACCAGATTTACTACAATCATAAGGAACACTACCTGTTTTTCCCCTGGAACCTCGATGAGCCGACTCGCGATGAGGATCTCGGCGCCCTGCAGTATCTGGGGGAAATCCTCGATGAGGGCTTCCCGGCCAATGACCCGGTCCACGTGGCTTTCCGCCTGGATATCGGACATTTCTATTGCGAAAATGTCAAAGATTGCCAGTACCCGCGCAACACCAGCCGCGTGGTGATCGACCGGCTGGGCCCCCTGGTCGATCTCTGGAATATCGGCAGCCCGCATTATTGGGCGAACCTGCCCAAGGTCCGCGAGCTCAAGGCTCAGGGCAAGACCATGTATTTCTACAATGGCACGCCGCCGGTGACCGATCCGCTGCTGAAAGCGGTTTTCTGGGGCTGGTACGGCTACAAGTACGAGGCCGATGGGATATGCTTCTGGAACGCCACCGACTGGACCGACTGGGACACCGATGCTCCGCCAGCCGACCCTTACACAAATGCCGGGGGACATTACCGGGGTTTCTCGATGGTATTTTACCCGGGATATAAATATCACTTCGATGGTCCCGTGCCCAGCCTGCGGCTTAAAACCATGCGGCGCGGGTTCCAGGATTTCGAATATGCGCGCCTGCTCGAGGAGCAGGGCCGCCTGAGCCGGCCGGAGATAATCAAGCTGGCCGATGAGCTGCTGCTGGGGGAAAAACCGGATTACCCGGCCCTGCGCCAGCGCCTGTTCGACAGTCTGAACGCGAAAAAATAGCGGAGAAGAACAATCGTTCTTTTTGTACTACGTCCAGTGTGAGTCGGATTAAGTTTAACGGAACAACGCACTATTTAGGATTAATAAGCTATCGTAGGGGAGGGTTTTAAACCCTCCCCCTAAAGTTCCGATCAATGCCCATCCAGACAGGAATTCTTTCAAGACGCTTTTAAACTCACGGAGGCCTGACTATGAACGCCCGGAATAATATCACTGCTAGCTGCCTGCTCCTTTGCGCTTTGCTCCTGTTCGCAAGCGCCTGCCAGAAAATGGAGACCGGCGACCAAACCGCGCCTGCCGCGCCGCGTAAAATCACGGTGGCCCAGCAGGGTCCGGCGGATGTAATAGGAACAGACAATGAGGCGCTTCAAAAAGCGGCGGACATGCTCAACACCGGAGACACGCTTGAGATCGGACCCGGTGTTTACACCCTGGAAAACAGCGTGGTCATCCCGGTCTGCGGAGTGGTGGTGCGCGGTGTTCCTGGAGAAACGATCCTCAAGAAGGGTCCGGGGGTGGAGAGCAAGGTCGTGGATGCCGGGGACTGGGGCGAGAGCGACCTGGTGCTGGCCGAGCCGGAAAAATTTCATCCCGGCATGGGAGTATCCATGCTGGATGATGTCAACCAGTGGGGCTATAGTGTGGTCGTGGCGACTGTAAAGCGGATCGATGGCGATACTGTCCGCTTAAGCGAGCGCTCGATCAACGACCTGGATTATATCGACGGGAACGCGAGGCTCGCCAACAGCTTCCCGCTGCTCTGCGCTTTCGGCAAGCGCGATATCACTTTCGAGGGGATCACGGTCGATGGCAATAAGGAAGAAAACGCCACGCTGCTTGACGGCTGCCGGGGCGGCGCCTTTTACCTCTTCGACTGCCGCGCCTGCACCCTGCGCGACTGCGTGGCCCGCAACTATAACGGCGACGGGATATCCTTCCAGATAACCGACAGTATCAGCGTGATCAACTGCGAGTCCAGCGGCCACGCGGGCTATGGCATCCACCCGGGAACCGGCAGCTCGCACAGTCTGGTGCAGGACTGCAAGGCCCACGATAACGGCCGGGTCGGGCTGTTCCTCTGCTACCGGGTCCGTTTCGGCACTTTCACAGGAAACCTGCTGGAGAATAACAGCGATTACGGCATCTCGATCGGCCATAAGGATTCGGACAACCTGTTTACAGACAACACGGTGCGCAACAACGGTTTCAGCGGAGTTTATTTCAGGAAAGATCCGGTCCAGGTCGGCGGCCACCGCAATGTCTTCCGCAACAACACGATCCTGGACAACGGGGACAGCCGTCGCGGCTATGGCGTCTATGTGGAGGCCACCAACCAGGATGAGGTCTTCGAGAACAATCAGATTTCCGAGACCCGCTCCGGCAATGAGCGCACCCAGCAGTATGGCGTATATGTGACCCGCGGCGAGAGTTCGGTAAAACTGGCCGACAATACAGTCCAGGGCAACCTGAAAGGCGAGTATCTGAACGAGAACGGGACGGCGCTGAAATAAGCGAATGAATATCAGCCGCCAGGTATCTCCGGATAACTTTCACAAGAGCATAATCATAAGCAGAATGTTGCCCGACGTGGCTCCAAAGAGTGTTAGCCGCCTCCCCCTTTGAAAAAGGGGATCGAGGGGGATTTAATCAGATACCTCGCTGCAGGCCGCGTGCTAGTTCATTTGCTAATGTAGGGGAGACGCATGCGTCTCTCCTACGGCCGATGCTTTTTACCTAAGATGAATGTTTATTTCAAGATGCAGATAACCTAAGCGGTAGAAACATGCTATCGAATAAGACACGAAGATTTTCCGGTCTCTCCGCTCTATTAATTTTCCTGGCCTTCTCTTTTTCTCTATCCAGGCTTGCTGCTCAGGACTCACTCGCGGCCTACCGGGAAGATTTCAACGGCGACGGCCTAGCAAGCTCCGAGGATGTGCTCTCGATGCTCAGGCTCTGCCAGGAGAACCACAACCACCCGAGCCTGGATTATAATGGCGACGGGCATATCAACATGTCGGACGCTGTCATGCTGACGCTCAATATCCGCAACGGCAGGCTCCAGATGGTCAGCCCGGCGCTTGCCGCCTGGAGCTCACCAGGCTTCGGCGGCGGCGGAGCGATGTTCCTTCCCACGGTCGACCCGTTTGATCCGGACCATGTGATTCTCGCCTCTGACATGACCGGCTCCTTCGTGACCGTCGATAACGGCGCAACCTGGCGCAATTTCAACCTGCGCACCCGGGTGGATGATATCGAGTTCGACCCCTCGACCCGGGGCCGAGTTTATGCCCTGAACACAGGGCTTTACCGCAGCGATGACGGCGGGCAGCGCTGGAGCCTGATCTACCCCACGCCGGCGCAACTGATCGAGGAGAAGATGACCGGCGACCACGCCGACCAGTGGTTTTACAGCACCGAGGGCGACAAGCTGCCCGAATGGGGCTACTATAAAGTGCGGGTAGATCCCGCCGATCCGAACCACCTGGTTATCGCCAAGTTCCCGCCCTGGATGGGCCGGATCGCTATAATCGTTTCCCACGATGCCGGGCTGAGCTGGCAGAAAATGGTCGAGATTCCGCCCTCGGATGTCCTGGCGATCTTTCCCGGAGCCTGGTGGGGCAAACCCGAGGAAATGACCATAATCTGCGTGGACCGGGCATTCCGGTTCGATGAGGCCAGCGGCCGCCTGGATACCCTGGCACTGCCGCAGACACCGGTGGCCGCCGCCAAAGGCGGGATTTATGGCGGGAGCGAGCCCGGCTCCGCGCTTTATGTCCTGGGCACACGGCCCTACCGCTCGGAGGACGGCGGAGCGACCTGGACTCTGGCCGCCGGCGGCCTGCCCTCCGGGGCCGGCTTTACCACGCTCGAGGTCTGCGGGAAAAGCGCCCGCACGGTCTATCTGGCCTGCAACTCAGTCTCCGGGAATTACCAGTTCGGTATTTTCAAAACCACGGATGGCGGCGGCACCTGGAGCTGGGTTTACAAGGCGGATGGCAATTCCGTGATCTCCGCCAATTACCGCTCCTCCTGGATGGATAAAAGCTACGGCCCCTCCTGGCGCGGCGATCCGCTTTCGCTGGGAGTCAGCGCGACCAATGCCGATATCTGCTATGCCACGGATTACGGCAGCGCGTACCGTACCCTGGACGGCGGAAAGAACTGGGAGCAGGTATACAGCAACAACCTGCCGGACGGCACCTACACCAGCCGCGGACTGAATGTAACCGCGACCTACGGCGTCCATTTCGATCCCTTCGACAGCCTGCGCGTACTGCTCTCCTGCACCGATATCGGGATGTTCGCCTCGGCCAATGGAGGCCAGTCCTGGTCCCATGCGATCTACGGCATACCCTCCGAGTGGCGGAACACCTGCTACTGGGCAGCCTTCGACCCCGAGGTCAAAGGCCGGGTCTGGTCGGTCTGGAGTGACGCCCACGACCTGCCGCGGCAGAAGATGATGACCTCGGGCAAACTCGCCAAAGGCGGCTACTATGGCGGAGTGGCGCTGTCCGACGACAGCGGGGTTACCTGGAAGACCAGCAACGCCTACATGCCGGCCAACACAGTCTGCACGCATATCCTGCTCGACCCCGCCAGCTCGTCAAGCTCACGCACGCTATATGTTTGCGCTTTCAGCAGCGGGGTATATAAATCGACCGATGGCGGGAAAAGATGGAACGCGGCCTCGAATGGCCTGGGCAATAACCGCAATGCCTGGCGCATGGTCCGCCTGCCGGACGGCACCCTCTACCTGCTCGTGGCTCGCGGCTGGGAGAGCGGGAAAGTGATCGGCGGGATCCTGTACCGCAGCAGCGATGCGGCGGCCAATTGGGTCCCGGTCGCCCTGCCCGCGGGATACAATTTCCCCAACGACCTGATTTACGATCCCGCCGACCCGCAGCGCCTGTTCCTCTGCTGCTGGCCCACCGAAGACCGGACTGTCGAGCCCTGGGTGGAACGCCACGGCGGACTGCTGCGCTCTGAGGACGGCGGCAAAAGTTGGATGCAGGTGTTCGATGACGGGGCGCATGTCTATGCCGCGGCCCTGGACCCCGTACATCCATCGAGCCTTATTATCAGCACTTTCGACAGCGGGACTTTCCGCAGCGATGATCTCGGCGAGAGTTGGTACCGCCTGGAGGGCTTTAACTTCAAGTGGGGCTACCGGCCGATCTTCGATCCCCGCAACCCGGATATGATCTATATGACCACCTTCGGCGGGGGAGTCTATTATGGGCCGGCGGTCGGCGTGCGCGGCGCTTTCGAGGACATCGAGAACGACCAGGGCTTCCGCTGGCAGAGCTACCGCAACGGAGCGCATATCAAGCCCGGCCTCTGAGCCGCGGCAGATTGTGAATTCTAAGAACATTAAGCAATTACAAGGTCACGGCAAAGGAAATACATCGGCTTATCGAAAATAAACCGGGGCAGCCTTTTCGAAGCCGCCCCGGTTTTGCTTCTGCCGGCGGGTGAAGTGCGACAAAACCAGTATATCTAATATAAATAGCCAGCCGTCTATTCAAGCACCGGCTGTTAGAAATGACGGGCGATCCGGTCGAAGTTAAGCATGACGCTGGTACCGATAACCGGATCGTGGTCCCATTTTCCGGTAGCCGGCAGCTTGTCTGAGCGGTACTGGAAGAACGTCGTCAGGTCGAGGTTTTTACAAAGCTGCCACTTGAAACCGGTGTCGAGCCAGTTGGTGTTCCAGCGGTCGCTGGGACCAAGCGCGGAAACCTGAAGCCAGAAATCGTTGTACACGTACCAGTTGCACTTGCGCCAGCCGATATTGAAGCGGTGGGTCAATCGCGGCCTGACCCGGATGAATTGCCGGCCCACGTTCCCCAGCCGCGTGTGTATGCGCGTACGTATATCGAAAGTATTGCCTCCCTTATTGAAAAGCTTGACAGTCGGATCGATAAACAGGTTCTTCTCGACCTGCCAGCTCCCCGGCTTCTGCTCCTGGGACTTGTTGCGGTAAAGGACGCGCACATCCACCCATTTATTGATCCGCACTCCCGGGCCAATCTCGAAACGCCACCAGTAGTAGTCCTGAATATCATCCCGGACCCGCATCTGGTAATCCGACACCAGGAGCCAGTTCTTATTGATATTATAGAGCACGCCGTACTCGCCCCAATGTTCGGTTTCTCCCGCAAAAAGGCTCAAAAAGCGGATCAGCATGAACACGGAGGCCGCCAAAAATATACGCAGAGTCTGCATATTTTCCTCATCTCCTGTCGGATCCCCGCTTTATGAAGGGGAATCCTTACAGAAATCTTAACATAAATTCTGTTCTTAAATTGCCTGTCGAGTATGGGCGGATTTGTCAACTTTGTCGCCCGGATGGTTGAAAAGGCGAAAAAAGTGCCTGGGGAGCCGTTGAGAAGGTAATCTCAACGAACTGTAAGTATTTCCTCCATCAGATTTTAACGGCAATCTCTCCTTTCTGAAATTAGTGGAAAATCAGGTACCCGGACTTCGAACTGGTTTGACTTAAAAATTAACCCGAATGGGAAAACTCATCCTGCCCGCTTTTGACAATTTTCCGGTCGAGGATCACCTCCCGCTCTCCGAATACTGATCCTCGATTTCAGGGAACCTGGAACCCCTGTTTCTTAAGAATTTCGTGGAACCTGGCCGTCTTCAGGAAAGCGACGAACGCCGCGGCGGCAGCTTTGGATTTCGAGGCAGCGAGCACGCCGGTAATATAGGTAACCGGCGTATGCGATTCCTCCGGAAATTCAAATGCAGTTTTGACCTTTTTTGAAAGCATGGCGTCGGTCCTGTACACCAGACCCGCCTCCACGACACCGGTTTCCACGTTAGTCAAAACGGCCCGGACATCTTGCGTCAGAACCAGCTTTCCCTGGTCCATCATCTTGTCCCAGATCTTGAAATGTTTGAGGGCTTCCATGGCGTATTTCCCGGCCGGGACATGTTCCGGATCGCCGATACTGATCAGCTCGAGGCCCAAAAGGTCCCGCGGACCTGCCGGGACTGTCGCGCTGGCGGCCGGGACCGCGCAGACCAGGATGTTGCGGGCGAACATCAGGCGGCTTTCCGGCACGATCAGCTTTTTCTCCTCCAGGTAGGTCAGCCATTTTTCATCGGCGGTGACGAAGATATCGGTTGGAGCGCCGGCCTCGATCTTGCGGGCCAGGGCGCCCGAGGAGCCGAAATCGAAATCGACGCTGATATTCGACTGCGCCTTAAATAAGACAGCCGCCGCCTCGAGCACCTCGGTGGTGCTGGCCGCGGCTGAAACGGTAATGGCTTTGGGAGCCGATTTTGCCGTCTGCCCTTGACTGTCGCTTTCGGACAGCCCAATTGACAATAGGAAGACCAGCAGCGAAAGCCGGAGCGAATTGCAGGTAGCGGCAGCAGGTCTCAGCATGGTTTACCTCCGTTAACACCGGTAGCGGCAGGGAGTTTCTAACAATATTCTAACAGAATTGGGGGCAAAAAAATTCCCGCTCTCCCTCTGTGCGCTCGTGGATGCCCGGCGGCTTCAGCTCATGTATCGTACCGCGCGGTCTCAGAGCGGGCAGGGTGGTGAATTAATAGAACGATGCCCGGGATAAAATAAACTGATGTCCTTCACGGCAAGCTTATCTTTTCCGGCCAAGCCCTCCCTTCCTTTTGGATGAACATTTTTCCATTATGAACGAAGGCGCATTCAAGCGGCCGGCCGAATACCTCGCCCCCGGACCGGCGGAACCGGGAGCGGCTCATTCTTCTTCCAGGGCGTTCTCAGTCTGCCCGTCTGTTTCGCTCTTGTGCCGCACGATCGTGCCCTCCACCATATAAACCACATCCTCGGCGATATTGGTGGCATGGTCGGCGATTCTTTCCAGGTAGCGGGACACGCTGAGCAGATGCAACAGGTTATTTGTATCGTCCTTTTTACCCTCGATAGCCTTTTTGATCTGTTCGTACATGTGACGGTTAATCATATCCACTTCATCATCCGCGGCGATAACCTTGCGGGCCAGAACTGCATCCCGGTTAACCAGCGCATCCAGGGCGTTCCTGAGCATTGTTCGCGTTTTTTCGGTCATCCCCGGAAAATCGAACGTGGTGACGACCTTACCTTTAGCGGCCAGGAAGGCTGCCCGCTCGGCGATATTGACCGCCATGTCGCCAATCCGCTCCAGGTCGCTGTTGATTTTCAGCACGGAGACGATAAAGCGCAGGTCCAGGGCCACCGGCTGATGCAGGGCCAGGATCTTCAGGCACTCCTCCTCCACATCCACTTCCTCCTCATCCAGACGGACATCGGACTCGATGACTTTACGGGCCAGCACGGCGTCCCGCTCCTCGACCGCTCGTACCGCCAGGTAAACGCTTTCTTCCGCCAGGGCGCTGACCGCCAGGATCCTGCGCTTGAGTTTTTCTATGCTCTTCTGCAAATGTTGAGACATGATCTACCTCTGTGGTATCAGCCGGGACACCCGGTATCTGGCACCCGACCTCGTGGTGGCCCGGCCTGGTAAAGTTCAACCCGGATTATTCAACTTTCCCTCAGAAGGGCTTCCGGAGATGTCAACCTTGATCTTTGTTTCGCAAATATACCCCCAGTCTGTTAGCGCCTCGTTAGAACACAATATGATTTATGTTAGCGCCAGAGCGGCAGTCGCGCTCTCTTTGACGATACTCCGTGCGAAGCAATTCAACTGAAATGGCGCAGAGACATATGTGTTATGCATTTAACGATCCGGCCGGATATCGCCTGGCTTGCCGGTTTCTTTCTGGAAGTTTTGTTAGCGGACAGTTAGGATTGTTAGAATATTGTTAGCAGAAAGTCTTCGGCCGGCCGGCGGTAAAATTTAGGTTCAGGCACTCAATGGCAGGTGGATTGAAAAAACGCTGCCTTTCCCGGGCGTGCTTTCCACAGTCACCTGTCCCTGATGCACTTGAACGATATGCTTTACAATCGCCAAGCCCAGGCCGGTGCCGCCGAGTTTACGGCTGCGCGCCTTATCCACCCGGTAAAAGCGCTCGAAAATCCGCGACAAGTGCTTTTTCTCGATTCCGCAGCCATTGTCCCGCACATTGATGACCAATTCATCCGCGCCTTTGCTGGTATCCACCCGGACCTCGGCCCAGGGCTCGCTGTATTTGATCGCGTTGTCGATCAGATTGACCAGCGCCATTTCCAGCAGCGGCGCATTGATCGCCGTCCTGGCCTCCGGGCCGGTCTCCAGATTGAGCGCGATATTCTTCAGCTCCGCATTTCCCATGCAGGACTGCACGGCCTTCGCAATTACGATATTTACCGAACTGTGCTCCAGTGGTATTTCCAGGTTTTCCGCCTGCTGTTCGATACGCGAAAGATTGAGGATATCCTCGATGATCATTATCAGACGCTCGACCTGCTTGGCAATTATGCTCAGAAAGCGTTTCAGCTCTGCCGGCTGGTCCATCGCCCCATCCATCAGGGTCTCGACGAAGCCTTTGATCGAGGTGATCGGCGTTTTCAGCTCGTGCGAAACATTGCTGACAAATTCCCGGCGGACATTTTCCAGGCGCCTGAGGCGCGTAATATCGTTCAGCACGATCAGAACCGCCGAACGCTGACCCTCGATGGCGCTCAGCGGCGAGGAGTACAGATGGACGACCCGCTGCTCCTCACTGAACAGCTCAATCTCGCTTTCCACCTGTTCTTTGGCGGCCAGAGCCGTCTGGACGAATTTCTGGAATTCGGTATTCCGGACTACTTCCTGAATCACCCGGCCCTCGGAGTCCTTTCTCACCACCCGGAAAAGTCCGGCCGCCGCCTGGTTCATCCGGACTATCCGCTCCTCGGTATCGATTGCCATCACCCCCTCGGCCATTCCACCGAGCAAGGCCTCCAGCTCGTTGCGCTGCTGCTCGATAATCCGTATCCGCTCGTTGAGCATGGCGGCCATCCGATTCATGGAATCCGCCAGAGCGGCGATTTCCAAAGTCCAGGGGACACGCAGCTTATAATCCAGGTTGCCCCTGGCGAACAGTTCGGCACCCTCCCGGAGTTCCTCCAGGGGACGGCTTAGACGGCGGAAAGCGATAAGCGTGGCCGCAAACATCAGCAAAAGGGTAGCCACACCGACCAGTGCGATCTTGCGGTAAATCCCCTCCAGGGCCCGATCGACCGCGATCAGCGGCGTCGAGGTCCGCAGTACCACCAGGACTTTACCCTGCCTCAGTACCGGCAGGCCCAGGTACATCATGTTTTTCCCCAGGGTGTGGCTGTATCGCACAGCGACGGCTTTTCGCCCCTGGAGGGCTTCCAGCACCTCCGGCCGGTCGCGGTGATTGTCCATCTGCTGGGGTTCCTCGTCCGAATCGCCGATAACCGCGCCGGAGGGCAGGATGACCGTTATCCGGGTCTCGATCATTTCCCCATAACCCCGGCAGATCGTGTTCACCACCTCGGGCTCGGGCGGATCCAGATGCGGCCTGAATTGTCTCTCCAGGTATTTCGCCTGGATTTCCAGCTTCTGCGCCGTCTCCTTGAGGTAAAACTCGCGTAAGGAGGAGGAGGTGTACCAGGCGAGGAAAATGAATGCGATGACCGTGATGATGACGTAGGCGGGATAAAATTGCCAGATGAGCTTCCTTATCTGCATCCGTCTCTCCACGGAACCGGATAAAAGCCGAAGAACAGCCGGACCAGGGCTGCGCTTTCCCGCCCCGGCCTGTCGCTCTTGTAAGAGGAACCGCCTCTGAGTGAATACTTTAGCTGAAATGACATTATAGTATCAAGATTCGAGGCCATAAAGTCAAGCCTGTCGGGCTCCCCGCTGTTTATGGACGCGGAATGACTTACCTCTCTTGACCTGGCCGCGGTAAGATTAGATTATTAATATAACTCCCGGCGTTAAGCCGGGACCGGCGGTCATTTGTCATCCGGCCGGTTTCATCACTGAGAGGGAGCGAATCAATGTTTATCGTCCATGTGCACGTGAGGGTCAAGCCAGAACTTATCGAGGCCTTCCGGGAGGCGACAGTCGAGAACGCCCGCGGCAGCCTGCGCGAACCCGGAGTGGCCCGTTTCGATGTCCTCCAGCAACAGGATGACCCGTCCCGCTTTGTCCTGGTGGAGGTTTACCGCACGCCGGAGGACCCGGCCCGGCACAAAGAGACTGCGCATTACATTAAGTGGCGCGACACTGTCGCCCCGCTGATGGCCGAGCCGCGCAGCAGCCTCAAGTACGATAATATATTCCCCGACGATCAGGGTTGGGGCTGACAGGGGCAACTTCAGCATTCCGGGAGAACCATGCGCTTCGAATTCGCCACCGCTTCCAGAATTATTTTCGGCCCCGGTACACTCGAGGAGGTACCAGCCCTGGCCGCCGGATTCGGCCGGCGCGCCCTGGTGGTCGGCGGAAGCACTCCGGCCCGGACCGCGTGGCTGGTCGAGCGGCTGACTGAGCTGGGTATCGCCTGCGCGAGTCTCAGGGTAAGCGGCGAGCCGACAGTGGCGCTGGCAAAAGAGGGCGCGGCGCTGGCCCGGCGGGCCGGGAGCGAGCTGGTAATCGCCCTGGGCGGGGGAAGCGTACTGGACAGCGGTAAGGCGATCGCCGCGCTGACGACCAATCCGGGAGAGCCGGAAGACTATTTGGAGGTAGTGGGCCGCGGCCTGCCGTTATCGCGTGCTTCCCTGCCCTGTATCGCCATTCCCAGCACCGCAGGAACCGGGGCCGAGGTAACCCGCAACGCCGTGCTGGGAGTCCCCGAATCCAGGGTTAAAGTCAGCCTGCGCAGCCCCGGCATGCTGCCCGCAGTGGCGCTGGTCGACCCCCGGCTCACCCTGTCGCTGCCGCGCCCACTGACCCTCACCACCGGCCTGGATGCGCTCACCCAGCTGATCGAGGCCTTTTCCTCCAACAAGGCGAACCCGCTGACCGACAGTCTTTGCCGGGAGGGCATATCCCGCGCGGGCCGCTCCCTGCGGAAGGCCTGCACGGATGGCGGCGACATCGAGGCCCGGGAGGACCTCTCGCTGGCCAGCCTGTGCAGCGGGCTGGCTCTGGCGAACGCCAGGCTGGGCGCGGTACACGGCCTGGCCGGGCCCCTGGGCGGAATGCTCGGCGCCCCTCACGGCGCGATCTGTGCCAGGCTGCTGCCTTTTGTGCTGGAAGCCAACCTGAAAGCCATCGGGCACGGCGGAGTAAGTTCCGGCCTGACAGCCCGCTACGCCGAGATCGCCCGGCTCCTGACCGGAAAATCCGCGGCGCGGGCCGTGGACTGTATTCACTGGGTTAAAGAGCTCTGTGCTGAATTCGCGGTTCCGGCTCTGGCCGAACTGGGTCTGCGAGAGGAGGAAATACCTCCGGCAGTGGCCCAGGCCCGGAAGTCCAGCAGCATGCAGGGCAACCCGGTGGCCCTCGAGGAGACCGAGCTGAGAGGAATCCTGGAAAAAGCGCTGTAAGCCTGCTGCTTTCCGTTCAGCGCGCCCATTAAGATTGCCAATCTTTCTCCGCCTCAGGAAATCCCGCGCAACGAAAAAATTTGAATTTATTCTTATCTTCCCCTCGTCTAATCTGACAAAGCGCCAGGCCGGCATGTCGTATATCCTTATCCCATGCTTTCCCTGAAAAGTCATGACCACACCAACTGCGGAGGATTTCGTGAAAAGCAACTTTCATTTTTCCACCGGTAAACCGCTCTATCTTCCGCTGCTCTCTTTTACAATGCTGCTTATTTCAGGCTCCCTGTTCGCCGGCGATTGCGGGGACAATCATTTCTGGCGCGGCAGGTCCTCCGCTGACAGAATCTGGCGCAGCGATGTAACCCTGGGCCTGGTAATGGCGCAGGCCAGGAACGACCTCTCGCGGCCGAAACTGCTGCTGAAATTCGAGGGCAATTCCCTGCTCAAGAAGACCGGGCCCACCCGCCTCCATTCCTTCCTGTCCGTCGGTATGACCCGCGCGCCCCAGCAGTTTGTATTCAGGAATTCAGCCGGCGGGCCCGCAGTCCAGAATTTCATTGAAACGGATAAAACCCTGCAAACCGACCTGGGTCTGTACTGGACCCGGGGCTTCAGGCCCTCCGAGAGCGAGGTTCTGGAGCTGGGCCCGATCTTCCATTTCGGCACGGAATCGGTTCTCGGCTCGGATAAAACACTGCTGATAGACAATGCGAGATATACCCTGGACCGGAAAAACCAATATTCGGTCGGAGGCGGACTCCTTTTCACCCGTCATCGGGCGAGCGCTGAGTCGAAAGACCTTAATCCGCGGATCCTGCAATCCGTCGAGCTGCTGTTCAGCCGGCGCTCCCAGTTCCAGGTGGAAAGTATAACCGGGCTCGGCGCTGTCGAGGCCCGCAGCATGGGCCGGATGAGTCTGAACGCTTATTCAAGGATGGCCAGCGGGATCTATATCGGTTTCAGCGCGGACTTCCCGCTGGATTTCGAGGTCAGTGGGATACAGGGGGAGCCCAACCTGGGACTCTGGATCGGGGTTAAGCTTTAGACTCGCGGACATTTTCACGAAACGGGTATAAAAGCCGAAACGGCCGACCCAGGCAATTCCCTGAGGCGGCCGTATTTTTCGTCCGGCTCGTTATCTTCTCGGCGACATTACCGAAGCTTCTAACCCGGATTATTTACAAACGACATTAAGTATTGAATTTTCTGAAAGTTAAGATAACCGTTGTAGGGGCGACGCATGCGTCGCCCCTACGCTGGAATTTGCTCTGTTCCTAATTCTGAAAAACTATTGTGACTTTTTATGGATAGAGCAGGCTAAACCCCTGGGGCCTCGGTCTTACCTATCCCTCTCGATTTCCACATATAATAGATCACCGGGTAAACCGCCAGCTCCATGATCACCGAGGTCACCACCCCGCCGACCATTGGCGTGGCGATGCGCTTCATCACATCCGCTCCCGCGCCGTGGCTCCACATGATCGGCAGAAGCCCGATAATAGTCGTCCCGGCGGTCATTATCTTGGGCCGGACCCTTTTCACCGCCCCGTAATCAATCGCCTCGCGGAGATCATCCAGGTTCCTCATCAAGCCTTTCGACCGGCGTTCCTCAAAGGCATGATCCAGGTAGAGGAGCATCACCACTCCGGTTTCGGCATCCAGCCCGGCCAGGGCGATAAGGCCCACCCAGACCGCGATACTCAAATTATAGCCCAACAAATAGAGCAACCAGATCGCTCCCACCAGCGAAAAAGGCACGGCCAGAAAGACAATTGCACATTTAATTACGGAGCGGGTACTGAGATAGATGATCAGAAAGATAATTATGATCGTCAAGGGGACTATGAGCATCAGGCGCTTCTGGGCGCGCTCCATGTACTCGTACTGTCCCGACCAGAATATCGTATATCCCGGCGGAACGCTCACCTGCTCCGCCACTATCCGCTTGGCGCGCTCCACGTACGTGCCGACATCGATATCCCTGAGGTCCACGTAGATCCAAGCCTGCGGCCGGGCGTTCTCGCTTTTGATCCCCGGCGGGCCTTTGTGGATCTTGATCTCCGCCAATTGGGCCAGTGGGATATGCTCACCGCGCGGGGTGGGCACCAGCACCCGCCCGAGGTCCGCCGGGTTGTCCCGCAGCTCACGGCCATAGCGCAGGTTTACCGGATAGCGCTCCAGCCCCTCGACGGTCGTGGTGATATTCATTCCGCCAATCGCGGACATGATCACATCTTGGACATCTCCAACGGTGAGCCCGTAACGAGCCGTTTTATCCCGGTCGATCTCGAAATCGAAATAATTGCCGCCCATCACCCGCTCCGAATAGACCGAGAGCGTACCTGGAATTTCACGGACCACCGCTTCGACCCGCTCGCCGATCTCCTGTAAGACATTCAGGTCCGGTCCGCCGATCTTGATCCCCACCGGGGTCTTGATCCCCGTGGAGAGCATGTCCACGCGGGTTTTGATCGGCATGGTCCAGGCATTGGTCAGCCCGGGGAACTGGATTGCCGCGTCCAGCTCGCGTATCAGCTTCTCATGGGTCATTCCGGGCCGCCACTGATCCTCCGGTTTCAACATGATAGTGGTCTCTATCATCATCATCGGCGCCGGATCGGTTGCGGTCTCGGCGCGGCCGATCTTCCCGAAGACATGGTGCACTTCCGGAAATGAGGCGATGATCCGGTCGGTCTGTTGGAGCAGCTCCCTGGACTTGGTTACAGAAATCTCCGGCATAGTGGTCGGCATATAGAGCAGATCGCCCTCGTAGAGTGGCGGCATGAATTCGCTGCCCAGCTTTTTAAAGGGGAACCAGGTGACAGCGACAAGCGCCAGAGCGGCGGCAAGGATCATTACACCATGCCTGAGATTAAATTTCAGCGCCGGGTGATAGAGGCGCATCAGGAAGTTATTGATCGGGTTCCGGCTTTCCGGCAGGATTTTACCGCGGATAAAATAGCCCAGGAGTACGGGCACGATAGTGATCGCCAGAACGGCCGCCGCGGCCATGGAATAGGTCTTGGTGAACGCCAGGGGCTTAAAGAGCCTGCCCTCCTGGGCTTCGAGCGTAAAAATCGGGATAAAAGAGACGGTGATTACGAGCAGGGAATAAAACATGGATGGGCCGACCTCTTTCGAGGATTCCAGAATCACCTGCCAGTGGTCTTTCCGCTCGTGGGGCGGTTTCAGATTTTCGTGTTCGAGATGTTTATGGGCGTTATCGATCATGATTATCGAGGCATCCACCATGACTCCGATAGCGATTGCAATCCCGCCCAGGGACATGATATTGGCGTTAATTCCCTGCCACTTCATGATGATAAAAGAAATAAGGATCGCGGTGGGCAGGGTGAACAAGGAGATAAGCGCGCTCCAGGCATGCAGAAGAAAGACGATTAAGACCAGAGCCACAACGGCGATTTCCTCAATGAGACTGCTCCTGAGGGTATCGATAGACCGCTGGATAAGGCCGGAGCGGTCATAGGCGATATCGATCGTCACCCCGGGAGGCAGCCCCGGCTTGAGCTCCACGAGCTTCTTCTTCACATCTTCAATAACTTTCAGCGCATTCTCGCCGGAGCGCATAACCACTATCCCGCCGACAATCTCGCCCTCTCCGTTCCATTCCGCTACACCTCTGCGCATCTCCGGTCCCAGCTGGACCGTGGCAATATCTCTGAGCAAAACCGGCGTTCCTTTTGTGTCAACCGCCACCGGCACTTTACGCAAGTCTTCCAGGTTCTTGATATATCCCAGGCCGCGCACCATATATTCCGTCTCCGCCATTTCCAGCACACTGCCCCCGACATCATTGTTCGAGCGCTGGATCGCCGCCTGCACTTCATGAAGCGGGATGTCGTAAGCCATCAGCTTATTCGGATCCAAGGTGACCTGGTACTGCTTGACAAAACCGCCGATCGAGGCCACCTCGGAGACACCGGGCACCGAGGTCAGCTCATAGCGCACGTACCAGTCCTGGATGCTGCGCAGCTGCGACAGATCGTAGCCCTCGCCCTGCAGCACGTATTCGAAGACCCAGCCTACTCCGGTCGCGTCAGGGCCGATTGTCGGCGTAACTCCGGCGGGCAGGCGGCTGGTAACATAGTTGAGGTACTCCAGGACACGGGAACGTGCCCAATACAGATCGGTGCCATCCTCGAAGATGACATAGACAAAGGAGTAGCCGAAAAAGGAATATCCCCGCACTACCTTTGAAAAAGGAACGGATAACATTTGCGTGGTCAAGGGATAAGTGACCTGGTCCTCGACTATCTTGGGACTCTGGCCCGGGTATTCGGTAAAAATTATCACCTGGACATCCGACAGGTCGGGGATCGCATCCAGCGGAGTATTGATCATCGCGTAAATCCCCCATAGGATAGCGATGAGCGTGCCTACGATCACCAGGAACTTATTCTTAATCGAGGCTTCAATTATTTTTTCCAGCATCGTTTATTCTCCTCCCCGCGAAGACAGAAATTCTGCTTAATGTTGATGGCCGGCCGGCATGGCCGGGGCCGGCTCCTTCCCGTCTGATGTCCTCCGGGCCAGCATCTTCTGGATCGCCTCCTTGAGCCGGCTCTCCGAGTCGATCAGGAACTGGGCCGAGGTGGCCACGCGATCTCCGGCTGCGAGTCCTTCAAGTACCTGAAAATGGTTGTCCGCCTCGACCCCCAGTGTTATCCCCCGCGGCTCGAAAATCCCCCCGCCCAGGTCCACCACCACCACGTTACGGTCGCCTGAGCGGATTACCGCCTCATCCGGCACGACCAGGGTTTCCATAGTAATCGGGGACTCGATCACCACATCAGCATACATTCCGGGCTTGAATTCCCAATCCGGGTTGGGGAACTCCAGGCGCACCTGCACGGTCCGCGTTTTTTCCTCGAGGTAGGGGTAGATAAATTTGATCTTGCCGGTGTAGGTCTTGCCCGGTGCATAAGAGAGGGTCATCGAAGCGGTCTGGCCCAGCGCCACCCAGGGCAGCTCGTACTCATAGATCGAGACATCCACCCAGACCTTGCTCAAGTCGGCGATCCGATACATCGGCATGTCGGACTTGACATACCCGCCCTCGAAAACATTCTTGTCAATCACAATCCCCCGTTGCGGAGAATAAATGGTCATCAGCTTCTGGACCTTTTTTTCGCTCTCCAGCCGTGCGATCTGCGCCTCGGTGATATCCCAGAGCTGAAGCCGGCGGCGGGTGGAGGTGAGCATCGATGCGGCGGCATCCCGCACCTCGGGAAAGCGGCTCTCGCCCAGAGTTTGTTTCGACTGCAGGGCCAGCAGATACTCCTCCTGGGTGGAGACCAGCTCCGGACTGTAAATATCGATCAGATATTGTCCTTTATTTACCATCTGGCCGGTAAAATCCACATAAAGCTGTTCCACCCACCCGCCGATCTTGGTCGTGATATCCACAATGCGAGTCTCATCGTAGACCACACGGCCCACGGTACGGATTTTCCGCTTGAGCGGATATACCTCCACCAGGGCGGTGCGCACCCCTATTTTTTGGACTACGTTAGGAGTCAGTTTTACCGTGGCCGCTTTCGGTATCTTCTTAGCCACCAGCTCCATCCCGCAGATCGGACACTTGCCCGGCTCATGACTGATAACCTCGGGGTGCATCGGGCAGGTGTAAACTATCTCGACCGCCCCTTGTTCGACTGTCTTTTTCACCAGCTCCATCCCGCACTGCGGGCAGCGGCCCGGATGGTCCTGGATCACCTCCGGGTGCATCGAGCAGGTGTAAATATCATGGGCTCCCGCAGATTCGCCCGGAGCGGCGGCCTGCGCCGCGGTGTCCGCCGGCGCGCCGGTCTGCTCATCTTCATAGACCGGGACCAGGTCCATGCCCATCGGGCTCTTGCCGGGCTTGTCCGAGATATAGCTCGGGTCCATCGGCGCCCGCCAGTAGAGAACCTTGCGCTCCATTTGCGCCTCAGTTCCGCTACCGCCGCGCCTCGACCAGACTATATAGCCGGTTTCAGCAGCCAGGCCCAGGATCAGCAGAAGGATCAGAAACCTATTGAACTTTGCTCTTCCAGGCATGATTTAAACTCCTCTTCATTTGTTATTAATTATTGTAAAGAAATCATCAATTTTTGTCCGACGACCCATTCCATGCGCGAGATCTGCTGACGGTATTCGGTGAGAACCCGGAAGTAGTCGATCTCGTAATTAAACAGCGTAAGCTGGTTGTCCAGCAGGGTCAGAAAATCGACCTTGTTCACCTGGTAGCCTGCGATAGCTGATTGCAGGGACTGGGAGGCCTGGGGAATGATACCTTCGCCGAATAACGGCAGAAGCTCCAGGTTTTGTTTTATTTCTGAGTAGAGTTCGGATATCTCCTGATTAATCTCATTTTTTTCATCGTTGTATTGATACGTGGCAGCTTCAATCTCAAACAGGGTCTGCTGAACCCTTTGCCTCTGCTTTCGATCGGCGAAAACCGGTAATGAGATGGAAAACATCCCGGAAAGCAAATCATTCCTGTTGTTTCGTTGTGAATATTCGAGACCCAGGTTCAGGCTGGGCCAGTAATCTTTTTTTGCCAGCTCGTAACTTAAGCGGGCTTGCCGGACCCCGGCATCGGCGGCCTGAAGCAGGGGCCGATTGCCGAGAGCCATTTGCTGCAGCTGCTCGACCGCATATTCGAAAGGCTCCTCGGCAACTTCCGCCAATTTTCCGATCGGCTTGCCGGGGTCCCGATTGAGCAGGGTGTTGATCCTGGCACTGGTGGCCGAGCTTTTTTGCCGCAGCATGATTAATTGTTCAAGCATCTTCGACAATTCCACCTGCGCTTTCAGCACGTCCTGCTGCAATCCCTGTCCGGTAGCGTATTTGGACTCCGCGATCCGGACAAAATCCTCCAGCAGCGCCTTGTTCTTTTCGGTTATCTCTAGTGACTTTTCGATATGATATAGTGAGTAGTAGGCCGTTTTAAGCTGAAAGACTATATTGTTGCGGGTATCCTCATAGTAACTCTTGGCCTGTAAAGCGGCTTGCTCGGAAATATCCTCCTTGAGGCCGGTGATTCCGGGCAGGGGAATATTCTGCATTACTTGGACCTGTTTGCCGGTCATCTCCTCCCGGTCGAAATCGAAGGAGCGCACCGGCAGGCTCATGATATTCAAGCCCACCAGCGGGTCCATCCAGGCCCCGGCTTGCGGAATCTCTTGCTCGGCAGCTTGCCAGCCCGCCCGCAACTGCCGTACCCTGGGATTGACCTCCAGGGCCTGCTCGATCAGTGTCGAAAGCATAACCCCGCCCTCCGGATCAGCGGCCCGGACCGGCTGAATATTCAAAAGAAGGGCGATGAACAGGAGGAGAGGCCCTCTCCGGAGATTAAAAAACATATTGCACCTCGTGGCCTTGAGATTAAATGAAACGACCCTGCAAATAATAATCAATCCAAAATATTAGATGACTGACTCAAGTGGTACAAAAAAGTGCAAGGCAATAGCGGTGCCATTTTATCTTTCGGTTCGTATATCTATACCATTCATTGAGTTAAATTTTTTCTTAACGCCGCTCCGGCTGCATGAGTAACCAGTTCCTGACTAGCCTGCGTGAACATAATCTGAAAAAAGTAAGATTTCACGGAAATAATCGGGAGCAATCGTTGCCCGGGGAAAAAGGCTGGTGGGAGTCCGTAGTTTGGAGTCATCGGGCCGGAAAGGTCTTTTCAGCTTGAATATTTAGCTGATCAATACTTT